>CAYXJS010000015.1:0-27669 GCA_964465045.1 uncultured Bacteroidales bacterium
AAGACACAACTTACATCATTTCTTTCCGTCCGAAAAGAAACATCAACTTTGAAGGTCTGAAAGGCGTGGTTGCAGTGAATAATCAGGGTTGGGCATTGGAAAATATTGTGGCTGAGCCGGATGAAAAGCCCAATGGCGGATTGCATGTTAGAGTTGAGCAAAACTATGAAAAAACCGAAGAGGGATACTGGTTTCCCTCACAGCAAAATACGGAATTGTTTTTGGGTAATGTACAGGCAAGTGGAGTGCCTTTGCTTGGGAGAGGGAAACGGTATATTTTTGATGTGACCATCAACAAGCATTCTGCGGAGTCGTTCAACCCTGCTATTGCCTTAAATTATGATAAAGATGCGTTTGATCGCGACAATGAGAATAATATAAAATTCAGAAGAATCCCGGTGACGGAGAAGGATATGGAAACCTACCGGGTGATTGACAGTATTGGAGAAGCAGAAAACTTTGCGGCAAAAATTAACGCATTGCAAACGACTCTGGACGGTTCCCTGAAGGTAGGGCCTGTAAATTTCCCGTTTAGGTATTTGCTGGATAATAACCGTCATGAAGGCTGGCGGTTCGGTGTCGGCATAGAGAGCAACACGGATTTTTCAAGGTGGCTTTCCCTGTCGGGATATTTTGGGTATGGGATTAAGGATGAAGCCTGGAAATATGGCGCCGGGATCGATGTTTATTTTGACAAGTATCAAAATCATGGATTGAAATATAATTATAAGGATGACCTGGAAGAAAACGGAGTATATAACAGCCGGACGTTCCTGTCGCTTTTCAATGCAGAGTCATTCCGGAACTTTGAGATTGCTGAACTGAACAGGATTCAAGGTCATTATACGAGCCTGAAAACAAAACCGTTTACAGGTATACAGCTTGAGCCGTTCCTGCAAAGGGAAACATCAAAACCGCTTTTTGATTACAGCTACAGCCCTGAAAACAATAGTGAAAGCTTTGCATTTTTAGAGGCAGGGATATATTTACGATTTGCTTTTCGCGAAAAGTTTGTGCGCTATCCCAACCGGGAAGTATCGCTCGGAACCTCCTGGCCAATTCTTAAGCTGCGATATCAGAGAGGTTTGAAAGAGAAAGATTTTGGCGATTTTGATTATCATCGTATCTATTTTCAAATCAATCATGCATTTAAAACCAATCTGGTTGGTGAAACGGCTTACAGGATAGAGGGGGGCTATGTTACTGATGACGTGCCGGTAATGAAAATGTTTCACGGAAAAGAAAGTAAAAACAGTGTGTTTTACAGTCCTTACAGTTTTGCCACTATGGGCTATGGTGAGTTTTATCATCATCGCTTTTTGTCATTTTACTTATCTCATCACTTTGGAAAACTACTGGTTGATACCCGTTTTTTTTCACCTGATATTTCCATACATCACAACATGCAGTTCGGCACGAACAAAAATCAAGGGCTTCATCAAAATAGGATATACGCTAAAGCTGCGAAAGGATATCATGAGTCAGGAATAGTGTTGAACAGCCTTTTGGATTTAGGTATAGCCGGAATTGGAGTAAGCGCATTTTACCGGCACGGAGTTTATGCTTTTCCAGCTTTCAAAGACAACCTTTCTGTTATGATTGGCCTCACTTTCGTGGGCAATTGATATAGAAAATGGTCATGAGAAAATTTTTTTATGCCCGTTATTTAAAGATATGGCAGCAGAGCAGATGTTGCTGTTAAAATGCGTTCTTCTTGACATGGATTGTGGATAGCTCCTTTTAAAAGTTTCACCGTGTCCATCTTTCTAAAAGGGAATATTTTGTAAATTTGGAACAATATCATCCGTATGGAAAAAATATTCAGAATTGTAGTCGGTGCATTTGTAATTGGAGTCGTCATTTTTTTAGCATGGCGTTTTTCAGATATACTCACCTACATACTGATTTCAGCCGTTTTATCTTTGATGGGTAAGCCGCTGGTTCGTATGCTTGATCAAATCAAGGTGGGAAACTGGCAGCTCCCACACGTATTAAATTCGTTTTTGGTTTTGGTGTTGATGATTTTCATCGTAGTGGCATTGGTCCGGGTTTTTGTACCATTGATAATGCAACAAGCTGAAATGATTTCGAATATTGATGTGGAAGAGGTAGGCCGATCCCTGGAGCAACCGGTTTCTGAATTGCAGGATTACCTAATCAGCTATAATATCCTTAAAGAAAAGGAATCAATTGAGGTGCTCCTGATAAACAATATAGAGTCGGTGGTGAGTTTTGCTACCTTCTCAGATATTTTTAAGAACATCCTGAGTATTGCGGGTAATTTGTTTATCGGGGTATTTGCTGTGTTGTTTATTACGTTTTTTTTTCTGAAGGAAGAAGATTTGTTTTTTAACGGCATTTTGCTGCTCTTACCAATGAAATATCAGGAAGAAGGTAAAAAGATTCTTTCGGATTCGCAGTATTTGCTTTCGCGATATTTTATCGGATTATTGATAGAATTAACCACAATGGTTACCCTCATTAGTACCGGGTTGACCTTTTTCGGAGTGAAGAACGCTTTTTTAATAGGCTTGCTCGGCGGGGTTATGAATGTAATACCATACCTTGGCCCTATTATCGGAACAATTATAGGAGTCACTTTAGGCACAATAACGCATCTGAGCGGCGGAGCTTACAGTGATCTTTTTACCTTGATAGTCACTATTGTTGGCACATTTGCCATTTCTAACCTTATAGACAATATTGTTTTGCAACCCTGGATTTATTCCAACAGCGTTAAGGCACATCCTTTGGAGATCTTTCTGGTTATTCTGATTGCCGGGTCTATGGCTGGTGTAACTGGTATGGTGCTGGCTATACCTTCGTATACGGTGCTGCGCATTGTGGCCAAGCAATTCCTTTCGCAAAGCCGGGTGATTCAGAAAATTACCAGAAACATATAAAAAACCGGAAAAGCAATGCTTACCCGGTTTTATTGTTGATTTGTCATGTTAAGAATTATCAAAAGCTCATGATATCTTCTTCTTTTTGCTTGATAATTTCATCTACCTTTTTTACATACTTGTCGGTAAGCTTTTGAATTTCTTCTTCAAGTTGTTTTTCCTCATCCTCTGAAAGTCCCTCTTTTTCAAGTTTTTTGGCTTCGTTGTTGGCCTCTTTTCGAGCGCCTCTGATGCTTATGCGGGCTTCTTCCCCTTCATTTTTGCAATTTTTCACCAGGTCTTTGCGGCGTTCTTCGGTTAGTTCAGGAACGATAATGCGTATCAGCTCGCCATCATCCTGAGGGTTGAAACCCAGGTTAGCTTGCTGAATCTCTTTGATAATCGGTTGTATCATGTTTTTGTCCCAGGGTTGAATTACAATTTGCCGGGGCTCAGGTACAGATAGGTTGGCAACTTGTTCCAATGGAGTCTGAGCGCCGTAATAATCAACTTTTATACCCGAAAGCATACGTGGATTAGCTTTCCCCGTGCGGAGCTTTTGCAGCTCCTTGTTGAGATATTCGATTGAGCCTTCCATGCTCTCTTTGGCCGAATCAATCACGAATTGCGCTTCTT
The DNA here is from genome assembly GCA_964465045.1 of uncultured Bacteroidales bacterium. GTDB lineage: Bacteria > Bacteroidota > Bacteroidia > Bacteroidales > JAIPAH01 > JAIPAH01. The sequence continues at coordinate 3,519 of CAYXJS010000015.1, forward strand.
CTGTCATAATTATCCAATTTAATTTGCCACACAAATATAATAAAATATTATTTTGATGTGTAAAAAATTACGGATTGTATACCCGTGTTCCATGTTTGGGATCTGCCAGTACTTTTTTAAGGTTTCCTTTGCGGTTCATGTCAAAAACCAAAATCTCAATATTGTTTTCTTTACATAGCGTAAAAGCCGTCAGGTCCATAATCTTAAGGCCTTTTTCGTAAGCATCATCAAACGTAATGGCAGTAAATTTTTTAGCATCAGGGTTTTTCTCCGGATCATCCGTATAGATGCCATCTACGCGGGTTCCTTTCAGCAGCACATCAGCTTCAGTTTCTACTGCACGCAAGGCTGCTGCTGAATCTGTGGTAAAAAACGGGTTGCCTGTACCGCCGCTGATGATAACCACATTGCCCTCGTCAAGGTATTTTTGCGCATTACGACGGCTCATGGCTTCAGCAATCGGTTCTATTGATAATCCTCCCAATACTTTTGAGGATACATTATTGTTTTCGAGTGCGCCCTGAAGCGCCATAGAGTTGATAACGGTGGCCAGCATGCCCATGTAGTCGCCCTGAACGCGATCCATACCTGCACCGGCTCCTTGTAAACCCCGATAAATATTGCCTCCACCGATAACAATGGAAATTTGATAACCGGCTTCTTTTGCGGTTTTTATTTCATGGGCGTAATCCTGAAGTTTTTTTGGATCAATGCCGTATTGTCCTTCGCCCATAAGCGTTTCGCCGCTTAGCTTAAGTAGTATCCTTTTGTATTTCATGTTGCTGATTATGGAATTGATGCAAAAATAAGAAAAAGTCCGCATAGGATTTGGGCAAACGCTCAGTAGCGGTGTGTTTTTGTGGTATCGGATTTACGAAAAACGACAACCAGGCTTCTTGGAGATGGATGGTTGTTGTTTCTTGCCAGGAATTCGTATGGCTCTTTTTCATTAAACTCCATCATAATCGATTCCTCAATTAAGACCGATGGCAAAGTGTCATTGATTTTGTTTACCCGCAGCATGGCGCTCTGGGCATTTAGTTTTTCAATAAACCAGGTTGTGGTTGAATCAAACGTAATGATTGTGCCAATAAATCCTGAAGTACTGATTGGAAAAACAAGCTTGAAAGAGTCAGGGGGATGCACAATATCCGGTTTTAAAGGCAAAACCGGAATGCCATCGCCTTCAATGGTTGTTTTATCACATCCTGTAAAGGAAATTGAAAACATAAAAGCCAGTAAAGCTATTATGGATATGATTACCGCTTGTTTTTTCATTTTTATAAAAATACAAAATAATTACAATCATTTGCAAAAGGAAAGAATTATTTGTTAGATTTTGTTGGGAAAGGTTTCATAATCGTCCGGGGTTTTTTCGAACCTGAGCTGCAAAATCCGGTCTTCCGGATAATTATTATTGTTTCCGTAAATCTCATAAATGATATCCTGTTGAATTCCTATTGAATCATTTTGTTCAAATAAATAGGGATTATCATTACTTGATCTCCGAATCCATATACGGCCCGATATGGCATTGATTTTTTGAACATGCCAGACCGCATTGCTTTCTGTACGGAGAAAAGTTCTTACGTTACTATTGTCAGACAAAGGCATCAGCACCAAAAAGCTATCTGGTGGATTGATAATATCTTCTGTTACCGGATATCTCCTTATGCCGGTTTCATCAGGAAAATCATCAAAACATCCCATAAGCAGGGGAATCCAGATTGCGATAAGACTGCCGTAAATGAGGCTTTTCATCTTTTGCTTATTTTATACGAGCTGCTAACAATTTATTAAACGCTATATATTTTCCCAATATTTCATAACAGTCTGTAGCCTGATTTTTTTCAGTTAAAGAGCGTGTCAATTTGCATCACCATTATTGTCTTCCGTGGCAATGCTTATACTTTTTTCCGCTGCCACAAGGACACAACTCATTACGACCCACCTTTTTTTCTGCTTTAACAGGTTGGGTTACCTCTTGCTTCTGAGTGTTGCTATTGGCTTGCGAAAGCATATCAGAACGTTCTTCTTTCAGGTTGTCCAAATTCGTCTCCGGGAGTTTGGCTTCTTTCAGATCAGCGCCGCCCTGCTGCAATGGTAAGCGGCAACGAATCAGGAATGAAACAATATCTTTATTGATATTCTGAAGCATGGTTTTAAACAACTCAAATGACTCGAACTTATAAATCAGAAGGGGGTCTTTTTGCTCATAAGTAGCATTCTGAACCGATTGCTTCAAGTCATCCATTTCACGCAGGTGGTCTTTCCATGCATTATCTATTGTGCTGAGGGTAATACTCTTTTCAATCGCCAACGTAACTTCCCTTCCTTCGTCTTCGTAAGCTTTTTTGAGGTTTGCAATAGCCTGGATTTCTTTATTGCCATCGGTTATAGGGATGGCAATATTTTCATAACGGTTTTTTTGGGTCTGATATACATCTTTGATTACAGGATAGGCCTTCTGTGCAATCAGGTTGTTTTTCGCCTTATAGTTATCATAAACGGTATTGAAAATCTGGTCTGCGAGTTTATCAGGTTTTTCGTTCATGAAGTCATCGTATGAGAACGGATTCTCAATAGCTAAAGTAGATAGAGCCTCAATTTCAAACCCTTCAAAATCGCCATTTTCCTGGTGAGTTGTGATGATTTGCTCGCATAAGTCATAAATCATGTTGGCGATGTCAACAGCCAGCCTGTCGCCATACAGTGCATGATGGCGTTTCGTGTAGATAACTTCACGCTGGGAGTTCATCACGTCATCGTACTCCAGAAGTCTTTTTCTTACGCCAAAGTTATTTTCCTCCACTTTTTTCTGAGCGCGTTCTATTGAATTGGAGATCATCTTATGCTGAATCACTTCGCCCTCTTCGAGTCCCATACGGTCCATGATTTTGGAAATCCGCTCGGAACCAAACATGCGCATAAGATCATCTTCTAAGGAGACATAGAACTGCGAGGACCCCGGGTCACCCTGTCGTCCGGCTCTACCTCTTAGCTGGCGGTCTACACGGCGTGATTCATGCCGCTCCGTGCCCAAAATAGCCAATCCACCAGCTTTACGGGTTTCGGGTGTTAACTTAATGTCAGTACCCCTGCCGGCCATATTGGTGGCGATGGTTACATTCCCCGATTTTCCGGCTTCAGCGATAACATCGGCTTCTTTTTTGTGGAGCTTGGCGTTGAGAACGTTGTGTTTGATGTGCAGCCGTGTAAGCATACGGCTTAGAATTTCTGAGGTTTCCACGGAAGTGGTTCCCACCAGAACAGGACGACCGGCTTTTACCAGGTTTTGGGTTTCATCGATTACGGCGTTGAATTTTTCGCGTTTGGTTTTGTAAACCATATCCTGCCGGTCATCCCGGATTACAGGCTTGTTAGTGGGAATTACTACCACATCAAGGTTATAGATATTCAAAAATTCACCGGCTTCAGTTTCTGCTGTACCCGTCATGCCTGCGATTTTTTTATACATCCTAAAATAATTTTGCAGTGTAATGGTGGCATAGGTTTGGGTTGCAGCTTCTATTTTTACATTTTCTTTTGCCTCCAATGCCTGATGTAAGCCGTCTGAATAACGGCGCCCTTCCATAATACGTCCGGTTTGTTCGTCTACAATTTTAACCTGGTTATCCATAATAACATATTCCACGTCTTTTTCAAAGAGGGCGTAAGCTTTAAGTAACTGGTTAACGGTATGAACCCTTTCGGCTTTAATACGGTAATTGGAAATGATCTCGTTTTTCTTTTCCAGGGCTGCGGTTTTATCCAAATCTTGTTTTTCCAGGTCAGCAATTTCAGAGCCGATATCCGGAAGGATAAAAAACTCAGGGTCATTGGTGATTTCCGTAAGCAGATCAATCCCTTTTTCAGTCAGGTCGATGGTATTGTTCTTTTCATCGATGACAAAATACAGTTCGTCATCAATGATATGCATATTTTTCCCTTTTTCCTGAAGGTAGAAGTTTTCGGTTTTTTGCATCAGGGTTTTCATACCTGGCTCAGAAAGAAATTTGATAAGCGCTTTGTTTTTGGGCAAACCCCTGAAGCACCGGAAAAGCAAAACACCGCCTTTTTTCTCTTCTTCTGAGCCTTCTTTGGCATTAGCCAGAATTTGCTTGGCTTCAGCAAGGATTTTATTAACCAGTGTACGCTGAGCGCTGTATAGCTTCTGAACCAATGGCTTGAAGGATTCAAACTCCTGGTTGTCTCCTTTGGGTGTTGGGCCTGAAATAATCAGCGGTGTACGTGCATCATCAATAAGAACAGAGTCTACCTCATCCACGATAGTGTACTGGTGTTTTCGCTGTACTAATTCGTCCGGGTTTCCGGTCATGTTATCGCGCAGATAATCAAAACCGAACTCATTATTGGTTCCGTATGTGATGTCAGCAAGATAGGCGTTTCTTCTTTCGGTGGAGTTGGGTTTATGTTTATCTATACAATCAACCCTAAGTCCGTGAAATTTAAAAAGCATACCCATCCATTCGCTGTCGCGTTTAGCCAGATAGTCGTTTACGGTAACAATATGAACGCCTTTTCCGGTAAGGGCATTGAGGTATATAGGCAGTGTGGCTACCAGGGTTTTCCCCTCACCGGTAGCCATCTCAGCGATTTTTCCCTGATGCAAGGCTACGCCACCGATAAGCTGCACGTCATAATGCATCATATCCCAGGTGATTTCTACCCCGCCGGCTAACCATGAATTTTTAAAATAAGCTTTTCCGTTTTTAATAGTGACGTTGTTGGCTTCTGCAGCCATTGTTTTGTCATATTCTGATGCAGTGACCTCCAGAACATCATTTTCCTTGAAGCGCCTTGCTGTTTCTTTAACTACAGCAAAAGCCTCGGGGAGAATTTCTTGCAGAACGTTTTGCCCGGCTTCGTAGCTTTCATCATCAAGCTTATCTATCTGATTAAATAACTCTTCCTTTTCATCAATAGCAATGTTTGGTTGTTCCGCTTGTTGTTTTAGCTCCTTTATTTTATCCAGATATGAAGCCATGCCTTCTGTAATGCGTTGCTTAAACTCATGGGTTTTATCTCTGAGCTCGTCGTTGGAAATATCCTTAAGATTCTCCCAGGCTTCGTTAATTTGACTGACATATGGACTCAACTCTTTCAGGTCACGCTCTTGCTTTGTGCCGAATAAGTTTTTTAAGATTGTTAGCATGTGTTTGTTTTTTCTACTGCATCAAAAATGGTGCGAAAAATTCTTATGCAAAATTAATTGAATTCGCAGACAAAAAACAGTTACCGGTATTTTATCTTCATGCATAAAACAAACAAGCCGCCATCCTTAAAAGGATAGCGGCTTGCAGAATATAATCAAATGCTTTAGTATTCGTCTTCGTGGAAGAAGAAATCTTCCTTTGTAGGGTAATCAGGCCAAATGTCTTCAATACGTTCATATACTTCTCCTTCATCCTCAAGCTCCCTGAGGTTTTCAACCACTTCTTGTGGCAAACCCGAACGAATGCTGTAATCAATCAGCTCTTCTTTGGTTGCGGGCCAGGGAGCATCTTCCAGTTTTGAAGCTAATTCAAGTGTCCAATACATAATATTCTACTGCTTTAATTTTTTGCAAAAATAAACGAAAAATGTACAAATACAAGTAAAAGCTATGAAAGCAATAAAAAATGTTATGATTTTGGTTTCCAGATGATTTCCTCTGCATCGAGAAGCTTCCCAAGGTATCTTGCCAATACAAAAAAGTAATCGGAAAGCCGGTTTAGATACTGTATGATGATTTCATCGAGTTGAACACGTTCCCCGAGCAGGATAGTTGTTCTTTCAGCCCGCCGGCAAACCGTGCGGGCAATATGGCAATAAGACACAGCAGGATGTCCGCCGGGCAGAATAAAATTCTCTATGGTTGGCAGCGTGGCTTCCATACGATCAATCTCCTGCTCCATAGTTGAAATATGTTCATCTTTAACCTGGGGAAGGTGACTCATTGCTTCTTCGGTTTCTGCTGCAAGATGCGACTCTAAAGCAAAAACATCATCCTGAATGGTTTTAAGAAAAAACCTTGTTTTTTCATCTTTGCTGTAGTCTCTGACCAAACCAATGAAACTATTTAACTCATCCAAAGTACCATATGCTTCAATGCGTTCATGAAATTTGGGGACTTTACTGCCGCCTAATAAGGAAGTTTGACCTTTGTCGCCTTGCTTTGTGTATATCTTCCAGTTGGAATTCATTCTTAATCAATTTTTTACCAATTCGAAATCATTGAATTAAGGAAACATGGAATATGCAGGATTGTTTGGTGTTTGCTTGACTTTTTTTAATAATCAGCAACGCGTACAACATTTTTGTTTAACGAGTCTGTTTCTACCTGTCCATCAATGAGTCTGATAATCCGATGAGCATGTAGTGCGATGTCTTTTTCGTGGGTTACCAAAATGATGGTGTTCCCGTTTTTATGTAGGGTTTCGAGTAGCGCCATAATTTCTATGGAGGTTTTCGAGTCAAGATTTCCGGTGGGCTCATCGGCCAGCAAAATGGAAGGTGAATTAACCAGGGCTCTTGCCGCAGCAACGCGCTGGCGCTGGCCTCCTGATAACTCGTTAGGCTTATGGCTCATGCGGTCTCCCAGGTCTACCTGCCTGAGCACTTCCCGGGCCCGTAACTCTCGTTGTTTTTTGCTTACTCCGGCGTATACTTGTGGCAGGGAGACATTTTCGAGGGCTGTGGCCCGCGGAAGCAAATTGAATGTTTGAAAAATAAACCCGATTTCTTTGTTGCGGATGTCTGCCAGCTGGTTGTCATTGAGTCCGCTCACATCTTTTTGATTAAGAAAATAATTCCCGGAGGTAGGCGTGTCAAGGCATCCAATAAGGTTCATCAGGGTTGACTTGCCTGAACCGGAAGGCCCCATTAAAGCTACAAACTCATTCTTTTTAACGCTTATGGAAATACCTCTCAGGGCTTTAACTATCACTGATCCAACCTGGTAGTGTCTTGTAATGTTTTCTAAACGGATAATCTCTTCCATAAATCATGTTTAACCTGCTTACAAATGTAATTAATATCTGATAATAAGGTTTTGTTTTGAAATGCCTTTTTTAAAGAAAACGATGCCGAGCTGGAAGAAATCAAGACTCAAAGTAACATCTTTGTCATGAATAATGTGCCTCCATGCTTTGTGCATTTCTTTTGACCAATGGATGTCATCAAAAATAAATACAGTACTGTCATGGGTATAAGGCTTGCTTTGTCTGTAATATTCCATTGTTGGCTTGTATTTATGATGCCCGTCGAAAAAAATTAAATCCACAGAAGGCATTTCTTGCAGCACTTGAGGCAGAAGCAAATCAAATCCGCCGCCGTATATTTTTACATTGCTGGCACCGGCTTTTCTTAAATAACTTTGCGCTACATGTGCTGTTTCAGCACATCCCTCAATTGATATGACACTGGATTTTTTGTTGGCCAAAGAGAGGTATAATGTGCTAATGCCTAAAGAAGTGCCCATTTCAAGTATATTACCGGGCTTAAAATAGTTAACCAGGTGATAAAGCAGTTTTCCGTATTTATGAGAAATGCTTGATTTTGCAGCTATGTCTGCTACTTTTTTAAAAGTTCTTATATAATCTTTGCCATTTGCGTTGGCACCCATATCGGTGTGCTCAATGATGTTATTGTTGTTGGCGGCTTTGCGTTTAACAGAAAAGATGGTTTTTTTATCCTCGGTGGGTATGTCATGGTTTTTTAGATGCTGAATTAAATCATAGGCAAAAGGCGGATGGATTGTTTTTACCGATTTAGCAAACAGTTGGTATTTCAGAAATTCATATGTTTGAAAAACTTCTTTTTTCATTGCATCGTTTTTCGAGGTTGATGGCCATGTATTTTTTCAATGTTACAAAACTAATATTTTCTTAATAGAATGTTAACGGTTTTATTTTTTAGTTCGCTGTCATTTTGATTTTGTATTGTTAAACAGTAGATTAACAGAGGTATAAACAAACTTACTTTTTGATGTGGATTAATCAAAAACCTACATAACGGAAAAAGTAATAAAGTTTATGCTCTGTTACCAGGCCGTAATCAATATTTGGATCATAATTAATTTCCTGGTCAAAACCCTGAACGCCTCTCCTTACTTTGTTGTTCCATTCAGAAACATACCTGATATTCTTGTTTTTATAGTAACTTTTTTCATGATACCAGTCAGGCTTGCGGTTTTGTGCAAACCAGGTTTCAAAGCCGGCATCAAAAACCAGCAGCTTGTATTCTGTAGTGTCCGTTTCCGTGATTTTTGGTGTTTTTTCTTGAATACCTGTTTTTTCCGGGGTGAGGCATGCCGTTAGACCGAAAAAAGCGACCAAAATGATAACACATATCGTTTTCATATTTAATTTGTTTTACAATTAAATAACATCAATTAAAATTACATCATGCCCCCCAGGTTTCTCTGTCCAGGCTTCTATAGTGTATGGCCTCGGCCAGATGTTCCGTTTTTATTTCCTCGCTTTGGGCCAGGTCGGCTATGGTACGTGCTACTTTTAATATGCGGTCGTAAGCCCGTGCGGATAAGCTCAGTTTTTCCATTGCATTTTTCAGTAAGGTATGTCCGGCCTGGCCGACGGGGCAAACTTCCCGTAATTGGCGTGAACCCATGTGAGCATTGGCATGGATTTCTTTTTTGTTTTTGAACCGGTCTTCCTGAATTTGCCGGGCTTTGATTACACGGGTTCTGATTTTTTCACTGGTTTCGCCGTTTGATTTTTCTGTTAGTTTATCAAAAGGCACGGGAACAACCTCAACATGCAGGTCAATCCGGTCGAGCAACGGACCGGAGATTTTGTTCAGGTATTTCTGTACCTGGCCTGGCGCACAAACGCAATCCATTTCCGGATGATTATAATAACCACATGGGCATGGATTCATAGCCGCCACCAACATGAAATTACTGGGGTAAGTTACTGTGAATTTGGCCCTGGAAATGCTTACCACGCGTTCTTCAATAGGCTGCCTTAGGACTTCTAAAACAGCCCTCTTAAATTCCGGGAGTTCATCCATAAACAGAACTCCGTTGTGAGCGTAGGATATTTCGCCGGGTTGTGGATTACTGCCGCCGCCAACCAGGGCTACATCACTGATTGTGTGATGCGGATCGCGAAACGGGCGAACGGAAACCAACGCTTTGTTTTCTTTTGCCAAACCGGCTACAGAGTGTATTTTGGTGGTTTCGAGAGCTTCATAGAGGTTCAGTGGCGGCAGGATTGATGGTAGCCGTTTTGCCAGCATGGTTTTGCCTGAGCCGGGCGGCCCGATGAGAATGGCATTGTGGCCCCCGGCAGCCGCAATTTCTAATGCGCGTTTGATGTTTTCCTGCCCTTTTACATCAGCAAAATCAAACTCATAATCGTTTAAGGAAGCCTGGAACTCTTCCCTGGTATTGACAATGGTTTTTTCCAGTTGACTTTCGCCGGTAAAAAAGTCTATTACTTCCTGCATGTTTGAAACGCCATAAACATCCAGATTATTTACTATGGCTGCTTCCGCTGCATTTTCCTGCGGGAGGATAAATCCTTTAAAGCCTTTTTCACGGGCTTCAATAGCAATAGATAATGCCCCGCGTATGGGTTTTACTGAGCCATCGAGCGAAAGCTCTCCCATAATCAGGTATTGCTCCAGGTTTTGTGCCTTGATTTGTTCAGAGGCAGCCAATATGCCTGTGGCTAAGGCCAAATCATAAGCTGAACCTTCTTTCCGGATATCTGCCGGTGCCATATTTATGACGATTTTTTTACCGGGAAGCTTATATCCGATGTTTTTCAAGGCAGCTTCGATGCGTTGCTGGCTTTCTTTTACAGCGCTGTCTGGCAAGCCCACTAAAAGGAAGTTAATGCCTTTATCAACATTGACTTCAATGGTGATAATGATGGCATTGATCCCTAACAATGCACTGCCGTAGGTTTTTACTAGCATAATCAAAGAGGTTTTTTTCTTACTTCAATAAAAGTACAAAGAAAAAATGAAATGTCAGGGCTTATAGCCAGATTTTTCCAGAATCATTTGTGCATCATTAATGGCCATCATCTTTTTTAATGATACATCAGGGTTGTTTTCCATAAATTTTCTTACGATTTTCCAGCCTATCCAATGTCCTATGCGTGGGGGTGATTCTTTTCCGAATTCTGAGGTAAAAGGGCCTTCTGAAAGCAGTTTTTGATATTTGCTCTGGCGACCTGAAAATAGGAGTTCGTTTTCTATAATGAAAGCCCAGAGCTGCTTTTCGCTTTTTTTACACCATGCGAGTTGCCCGGGGCTGTATTTTATTTTTAGAGTATCATGAGTATGAGGCAGAAGTGCATCGGCAAAATAGTGCTGTTTGCCATAATAAATCATTTGATTAATAAGCGTGCCACGAGCTGTTTGAGACGGTAGATAATGTTCAGCCAATGCTTTGGTAACATCTACTGCAAGGTAAGGTTTTGCCATCCGCCTTCGTTTATAGGCTGGAATACCTGCTTTTTGATATGGCTTGAAATCGCCGCCAAGATACATATCAAGAGCAATGATGAGTACATCATCGCTGTATTCTACCGGATGCTCATACGCAATTCCCGATACATATGTGTATACTTGTGGAACGTTTTTTTCAGGAAAATAATGAAGGAAATAACTAAACATATTGTTTAACTCACGCGAGAGCCATTTATTGTCAGGGTATACTTCTGTAGTTTTATCATAAAGTTCGTTAATCAAGGGATCGGTAACATAATCATACAGCCTTTTAAATTGCTGATCAGAAATGGATTCATCACCTAAGAAATAAGAATAATGGTTTTGTAATTCCGGAAGCTTAGCTTCAAGTTTGTTTGGAGGTATCGTAAATAAATCTTTTTCATAGCGTTTCATGCTGACTTCCAACTGATCTTCTTTCTCAGGGCTTACTTTTTCATAACGGGGTTTTTTATGACTGCAGGATGCAAGTAAGATTATGCCCAGCAACATTATAATTCCGGTTTTAAGGTACATAGCGTTGAATCGTTTTTTCTGCTTGTTTTTGATATTGTTGGATTTTGAAACCTCTTCGTATACAGCCTGTACTATCGGTATTTTTAACGGAAAATTAGCGTGTTTAGTATAAAAAAAGGGCTTGATGTAAGCCCTTTCAATTGAATTTATATCTCAAGTATTTTTGTTTATTTAAAATATTTTCCAACCTAACGTCACTAAAAAAGTGTTGTTCTTTACATCTTCTGTATCAAAGTTGTCAAATGCTTCGTCTTCATACATATTACTTAGCCCAAATTCATACCTGATATCCAGGGTAAAGCTCAACACATCCACACCCACACCGGCTTGCAAATTCCAGCTACTGTCTTTGAAACTGTCTCTATCGGGTAATTCAGCTGATAATCCGTCAACATCTTCCACGCTTTTATTTGTCACAAAAGACATAACAGGACCACCCATTGCCCTTATATTGGCCAACTTTAAATCAATTAGCTTAAAGCCCAAAAGCACAGGGATGTCAATGGTGTTTAATTTGACATCTTGCTCTACACCATCCTGAAATGAATATCCAAGAGTTGTTCCTTTAGTCATAAAAAGGAGTTCAGGCTGAAGATAGGTTTTGGTTCCCAATCGCGCGAAAGCGCCAAAGTGTAAGGTGTTTTTAAAATCTTCATTTACATCTTCAGCATTAGTAGAGAGTTTTGAAGCTGTGTAGCCGATTTTAGGCCCGAAACTGAGTTGCGCCATAACAAATGATACGCTCAGGACGAGGGCGAGACTTAAAATTCCTTTTTTCATAATCATTTATTTTTAATGTTTCAAAACAAAGGTATGGAATTAATAGTTGTAACAAATGAAATCTTATGAATTTCTTATTTAAAATAATATTGTAATTTAGAACGCATAAAAACTAACATTATTTCGCCATGAAAAAAATAACGAACTACCTATTTACTTCTGCGGTTTGCCTTTTTATTATTGTTTCTTCTGTGAAGGCGCAAGATGAAATGACCATTTTCATCAATGAAAGTGTAGAAGACGCTGAGAACGTAATGAACGCATACGGCAGTCCGCTATTACGCTCTTTAGGAACCAACTTTAATACAGGATGGTTAAATACGGCTGATGTCATGAATTTTGGACAGTTTGATGTACGGTTGGTTGGAACAGCCTCTTTTGCTCCTGAGAAGGATAAAACTTTTGCTCCACCAGATTTTGGGCTCGACAGTGAAGAGACCAGTAATATTTTCACGGATGAACCCATTCTGCCTACCATTTTCGGGGAAATGCAAGATGCAACCGTGGAGGTCAGAGCTCAGGGACCTGACGATTCTGAGCTGCGGGTGATTGGCACTTATACAATTCCTACTTTAGAAGCAGGAGGTTCTCCAATGTTAATGCCCCAATTAAGCTTCGGGTTTGTAAAAGGTACGGAAATTATGATTCGTGGTCTTCCACCGGTAAAAATGCCTACGTATGAAGAGCTGGATAAATTAACCACCTCTTATTTTGCTGTTGGCCTGAAGCATGATGTCAAACAATGGATACCGGCTGTTCGGCGTCTTCCGTTTTCATGGTCGATATTTGGGGGTTGGTCGAATGCCAACTTGTATTATGACGGACCATTCCTTGTGCCGGAAGATATAACCGGAAATACGGATATGGATGAAGTGGTTTATGCCGAAGGAGAAGAGCAATATCAAAATGAATATGGACAGCAGCGGATGTCTTTCGAGACAAACGGAATCACACTTGGCACAATGGTTTCTAAGCGTTTTCCGGTTATTACATTGTTTGGTGGAGTAGAGTATAATACCTCTACAACAGACCTCCTGTTTGAAGGAGCGTATCCGTATGTTAATTTTGATGAAGAGTTTGAGCATCTTGTAGATGAGCTGAACGTTAACGGCAAACAAACAAATTTTGGAATTACCGGCGGTGTGCGGTTTAAGCTCCTGTTGATGAGCATAACTGCATCCGGTACGTATATGCCTGACGCGTATTCCAGCATTACACTGGCTGTGGGTGTCGGAAAATTCAAATAGTACCTGATAAAATTTAAATTTGCGGCTCAAACCAAGAAAGAAGAAGAATGAAAATAGCACTGGCACAGCGAAACTATATTATTGGAGACTTTGAAGGAAATATTAAAAAAATTGTAGAGGATATCCATAAAGCAAAGCAGCAAGGTGCAGATTTGGTGGTGTTTGCAGAGCTGGCCGTTTCCGGGTACCCTCCCCGCGATTTTCTGGAGTTTGAAGATTTCATAGGCCGGTGTTATGATGCAACAGAAGAAATTGCAAAAGAAACCAGAGGGATTGCTGCCATTATTGGTTTGCCTACACTCAACCCGCAAGAAAAAGGCAAAAGTCTTAGAAATTCAGCCGCATTTCTGCAGGATGGAAAAATTGAGGCATTTACACATAAAGCCTTGTTGCCAAATTATGATGTTTTTGATGAATATCGTTATTTTGAACCTACTTATGATTTCCAGACGATTGATTGCAAAGGCGAGCGATTGGCGATTACCATTTGCGAGGATATCTGGAATGTGGACGGGGACTATCAATATGTGGTCTCCCCCCTGGATGAATTGAAACTGAACCAGCCTGATCTTATTGTTAATATTTCCGCATCCCCATTTCACTATGATCAGCCTGCGATACGAAAACGGATTTTACGTGCCAACGTCAGGAAATATGGCTTGCCAATGGTGTATGTAAATCATGTGGGAGCGCAGACTGAACTCCTGTTTGATGGGAACTCTCAAGTGATGAATCATCGAGGGGAAACATTGCTGGAACTGGAATACTTTGAAGAAGATTTTGGTGTTGTTGATCTGGATAAGGCTAAAGCAATAGAGCCTAAACCATTGCCTGATAAAATTGATGCCATTGAACAGGCTCTGGTTATGGGAATAAGGAATTATTTCAGCAAACTGGGATTGCATAAAGCTATATTGGGCTTATCAGGCGGAATTGATTCTGCTGTTACAGCCGTGATAGCCGCAAAGGCATTGGGTCCTGAAAATGTTTACGGAGTTTTGATGCCTTCTGAGTTTTCCTCTACCCATTCAGTTAATGATGCTTTGGAGCTGGCGCAAAATCTGGGTATAAAACACGATACAATTAGGGTAAATCAGGTTGTGAAGAGCTTTGAGGAAGCGCTGAGTCCATACTTCAATAACCGGTCTTTTGATGTTGCTGAAGAAAACATCCAGGCCAGGGCGCGTGGAGTTATCCTGATGGGCTTATCAAATAAATTTGGATATATTCTGCTAAACACTTCTAACAAAAGTGAAGCTGCCGTGGGCTATGGTACCCTTTACGGAGATATGAATGGCGGGCTCAGTGTTTTGGGTGATGTTTATAAAACGGAAGTGTTTGCGCTGGCAAGACACATGAATAAAAACGATGAAGTGATCCCGGAAAATATCATCTCCAAACCTCCTTCAGCAGAGCTAAGGCCAGATCAAAAAGACTGCGATTCGCTTCCCGATTATAATACGCTTGATACTATTTTGCTTTTGTATATCGAAAAAAGAATGGGTCCGAAAACCATTATAGGTAAAGGATATGATCAACAACTGGTGGAGCGCATACTGAAAATGGTCAATACCACTGAATATAAACGTCATCAAACACCTCCCATACTCAGGGTTTCGCCCAAAGCTTTTGGTATGGGAAGACGTATGCCCATTGTGGCAAAATATCTTGCCGGATAAGATTTAATTACCGGAGTAATGGCGTGTATTCATCATTGCTCCGGTAATTGCGTTTGTAGTTGACCTTTTATTGTGCTTCTATCGATTCCACAGCCTTAATTTCAGGGATAGCCTTTTTTACGGCTTCCTCAACCCCGTTTTTCAATGTCATTACACTGTAAGGGCATGAACCACATGCTCCCTGCAATTCTACATTTACCGTCATGTCATCTGTCAGGTTTACAAAACGGATATCTCCTCCGTCTGCTTGCAGGTACGGCCTGATTTGCTCTAACACGTTGGTTACTTTTTTCTCAATTACAGCTTTGTTTTCCATTGTCGTTCTATTTTGTGTTTATTTCCACTTTTTGTGTGGGAGGTTGCTCTATATTTCTGATTTTGATTTGCGCTATAACATTCTTCGCCAAATCGGCAAAGGCTTTACCCGGAATGCTGTTTTCTTCCAGGGCAATGGGTTTTCCTTCATCTCCTGATTCTCTGATTTTTTCTACTATTGGAATTTCGCCTAGCAGCTTGGCTCCTGTTTTTTCTGCCAGTTTCCGGCAGCCTTCTTTCCCGAAAAGGTAATACTTTTTGTCCGGCAACTCAGGAGGCGTGAAATATGACATGTTCTCAATTAAACCTAAAACCGGAACATTGATCTTGTTTTGCTTGAACATCGCCAAAGCTTTTCTTGCATCAGCCAATGCCATTTCCTGTGGTGTGGATATGATGGCTACACCGGTAACAGGTACTTCCTGAACTAATGTCAGGTGGATATCGCCGGTTCCGGGAGGGAGGTCTACTACCAGGTAATCCAGCTCACCCCAGTCCGCATCATTAAAGAGTTGTTTTAATGCGCTTGTAGCCATTGGCCCACGCCATATAAGCGCTTGTTCAGGATCAACAAAGAAACCAATCGACAGGACTTTGATGCCGTATTTTTCGATAGGAATAATAATGTCTTTGCCGTTTTCTTTTTTGATTTCAGGCCTGCCTTCTGTTAAGCCAAACATCAAAGGTACAGAAGGCCCGTAGATGTCGGCATCTATTATACCGACTTTTGCACCGGTTTTCGATAAAGAAAGCGCCAGGTTGGCTGCCACAGTGGATTTACCTACACCTCCTTTACCTGAGGCTACGCCGATAATGTTTTTAACCCCCGATAAGGGTTCTTTACCGCCAACCAAGTCATCCGAGGTTTCCTGGATATCTACTTCCAGTTTATCGCTCAGGTTTGAAGCTATCGCTTTCCGGCATGCCGGGATAACAATAGCTGAGTTTTTGTCTTTTGACGTGGGAAAAACCAGTGTAAAAGACACCCTGTTATCATCTACTTTGATATCACGAACCATGTTTAGGTTCACAATATTGTCATTTTTAGGAAAGTATATTACTTCTTTTAGTGCAAACAGCACTTCTGATTTTGAATAAGCCATACTATTTTTGTTTTTGGTCTGAATAAATTTTATTTCAAAACTTACATGTTTTATTATTCAGATTACATTTAATTTGGGCAAAATTATAACTAATTTGTGATTTTTATCCAATGACAGATAATATATAAACACTGACAGGTTGTCTTAATTATTCATGAATATTGAAGGAAAAGGCAACTTTTGCTTGTCGGTATGCGTTTTGTGAATAGAGCTACAAAGAAAGGATTTTATGCAAGCAAGTGATATATCATCCACCTATAAACGCGCTGAACGTTTTGCTTTGAAAGGCCGGATAAAAGATGCGATTACTTTAACCGGAAGATTGGTATCAGAATACGATCGACCGGAATATCGTGAACGGCTTCAGCAGATAGAAGAAAATTATCAGTGGATTACTTATTATGCCTTTCAGGGTACTGATGATCCTGAGCGTCAAAAAGTGATTAAGAATTTGCTGCAAAGGCTGTTTAATCTTAATGATGAGGTTTATTTGCATCTGCGCCGCCCTTATTTTGAGAGCATCAAGTCGCGTTACAGCGCAGCTTTAGAGCCTGTTGAAATCAAGCAACCGGAAGATGTAGAGAGGATTTTGGAGGAGATGAACTTTACGCGGGAAGTGTCTGATGTATTACAGGATAATTCTTATGAGCAAAAAGCCGCTACCATTCCGGAGAGGCTCTTTTATCAATGGCTTTTTCAGGGGCATGTATCAGAAGCGGAGCTGAAAATGATGGAAAAAGTTGCCGAAAGTGAAGAAACCTTTCCATGGTACGAAAAAGGTTTTCTGGTCAGCGCCATCACGCTAAGTTTATTGCAATGGTTTGATGAAAACAAATTCAAAGCCTTGTTTGCGTTCTATAAAGCCGGAGAAAATCAAATATGGCAGCGTGCTTTGGTG
Organism: uncultured Bacteroidales bacterium; assembly: GCA_964465045.1. Taxonomy (GTDB): domain Bacteria; phylum Bacteroidota; class Bacteroidia; order Bacteroidales; family JAIPAH01; genus JAIPAH01. Next base: position 20,539 of record CAYXJS010000015.1, read on the forward strand.
GGTCTGGTTTTAGGATTTTATTTTTATGATCCCCGCATCCATTTATATCCTGATGTAAATGGCATCCGTTTTCAGCTTGGAGAAGATCCGGGAAATGATAAAGATATTCAAGCCATTATCATTCAGTTTATTCGTTCTAAGGATACCGAAAAGGTAACTAAGAAAATGCAGGAAGAGATTATTCCTGAGATGATAAAGCTCAAACCCAAACTGGAAGATCGGCTCAGCCTCGAAGATTTAATCAGGGAAGAAGGTGATGAAGATGATGATAAGAACCCAAAATGGGAGACATTCTTTAAAGATACGCCGGGCCTTGTTGATAAAATGGAAGAGTTTTCCAAAATGCAAATGGATGGGGCGGATGTGTTTATGAGCGCTTTCGCGATGTTGAAACAGTTTGATTTTTTCAATGAACCTGTAAACTGGTTCATGCCTTTTTATGCAGAAAATGAACAGGTTAAACAGGCTTTAGCAAAAGAAGAAATTCCCGTGGATACCGATAAATTCCTGAAAGGAATAGAAGGCTCTGCCTTTATCTGCAATAGCGATAAGTATTCTTTTATGCTTAATATAGGTCAAATGCCTGCAGCACAAAAACAAACCATGTTTAGTATGATGCAGTCTGAACTTGAGCAGATGAATGAGATGGCACAGCAGGACGCCATGATTGATGAGGCATCCAAGAACAAAACAGTTTTCGTGCAGTATATTCAGGATTTATACCGCTTTTTCAAGCTAAGCAAACTGAAATCGGACTTTGGAGATATCTTTTCGTACAAGCTGGATGTACACAATACCAGTAGTTTTGGGCAAATGGTGAGTGATAAAAAAGTAGTCAGAAACATTGCTGAGTTTTATTTTGAATCGGAGCATTATGAGGATGCGGTTAATATCTATGATCAGCTTGTAGCTCAAGGCGTTAATGAACCTGAAATTTATGAAAAGCTTGGATATGCTTTTCAAAAGATGGAAAGATATGAACAGGCGCTGGAGAATCATAAAAAAGCGGAATTATTTGATTCTAACCGGGTCTGGAACCTTAAACAAATTGGATACTGCCTGCGAAAACTGGATAAGGCCGGTGAGGCAATTAAATACTATGAGGATGCAGAACGATTAGAACCGGAGGATTTAAAGCTTAAAGCCGCCATTGCATACACCCATCTTCATGAGAAAAATTATGAACAAGCCCAGAAATATTATCTTGAAATAGAGCAAGCTGCCGGGACGTTAGCAGCAAAACGGCCTGTAGCATGGTGTGCTTTCCTGCTCGGGAAAATCGATATGGCGGAGCATTACTATCAAGCCATTGAAGAGGAAGCTCCCAATCATTACGACTTAATGAATATGGGTCACGTTCAGTGGGTTTTAGGCCATACGCAAAATGCTGTGGATTATTATATCCGAAGCATCCGCGCTGAAGGTAATTCTCTGAAACGATTTCTGATAGGTTTTGAGGAAGACAAAACGCATTTGCAGACAAACGGGGTAGATCCGGAAACTATCCCATTGGTGATAGATTATATGCGCTACCAGCTCAGCAAGCGCTAATCTAATTCTTTTGACGGATCCCAGAAATGCTTCTCAAAGTCAATAATTTGGTCGTTTTTAACCTTGATGCCTTCATTTTCGAGTAGATGTTGCATGAGCACAGGCGTTTCGAAATGGTGTTTTCCCGTAAGCATTCCGCTGCGATTGACTACGCGATGTGCCGCAATTTGAGTCGTTTGACTATGGGAGGCATTCATAGCCCATCCTACCATGCGCGCTGCACCCTTTGAGCCCAGGTAATTTGCTATTGCACCGTATGTTGTAACGCGGCCGTAAGGAATCTGAATTACAACATCATACACTTTCGTAAAATATGAATCCCGGTTTTTTGTCATAATGATGGATTCAGCGAAAACCGGAGATATTTTATTTTTTTGTTTTCCTCAAGCCACTTTCTTTCATAATAGGTTTGCAGGGTAGTAGCGTCCTCATTCGCGTCTGGTTCACTGTAAAGATCGGCTGTGGAATAATGCAGGCGATGATTGTTTTCATGAATAGCTTCTAAGGTGAATTCATACATGAGCGTGCTATCTGTTTTCAGGTGAACCAGACCCTTATTTTTCAGGACTTTTTCATAAAGGGTTAAAAAACGGGCGGAAGTCATGCGTTTTTTGGCTCTTCTTTTTTTGGGGAAAGGATCGGGGAACGTGATCCAGAACTCATCAATTTCATTTTCTTCAAAGGCGTATAAGATATGCTCAATCTGAATGCGGAGAAAAGCGATATTCTGAAGCTCTTTCTCTGTGGCTTCGCGAGCGCCTTTCAGGAGGCGATCGCCCTTGATGTCTATAGCAATGAAGTTTTTATTTGGATATTTGGATGCCAGCATCAGGCTGGTTTCGCCCTTTCCGGCGCCCAGTTCTGCTGTAATTGGGTTGTCATTCCCGAAAAAGGCCTTTTGCCATTGGCCTTTCATTTTGTAACCCCGGAATAAAGTTTCCCGGTCAGGTTGCAGAATATTGGAAAACTGCAGGGTTTGTTCGTATTTCTTAAGTTTGTTTTTTCCCACCAGAACTAAATTTTAGCCTGCAAAAATAGAATAAAAACCTAAGAAGCCTCATGTTATTTTGCCAGCAGCCAGGCATCGGGATAATCTTCGCGTCTGATAAAGTTGAGCTTTTCTATGGCGCGGCTGCGCAAATTTTCTTTTAAGGCAGCAACCCGGTGATACCCTTGCTGATTTTTATCTACTATCACAGGAGAGAAGCCAAATTGTTCCAACTGGCTGATGTGTTGCTGTGCATTTTTGTTGTTTTTAAATGAGCCTGTGATGATAAAATATCCACTCAAGTCATTAGGTGCTTCACTGTTGCCGGTTTCCACATTGCCGGCTTGTTTGCTGTTATCCTGGGTGATGGCTGTAGTTTCTTCAGAAACTATATCATCAGTTCTATCCGGCCGGGTAGTGCTTTCTGAAGTGGAGGATGGAAGGAATGAAAAACGGTTTGTTTCAAAAGGCGTAGCTTTTTTTCCTCTTTCTTCTGCTATTTCTTCAGCTTCTTCCAGCGTTAGGGATTCAGGTTTTGCTTCATTTGTGATAGGAGCCAGGTATTTTGCGTATTCTTTATATTGCTGCTTTACCATGTCTTTATTCAGAAAACCCCATATTCCCAGTGCCGTTAAAGGCAGAAGCACTGCAGCCCACTTCAGGCCTCTAAGCCAACCCCGGCCTTGCGGAAGTATTTCTTTGTCTTTTGGTGTTCTGCGATAGTGCGGTATTTCATTGAGCCTATGGATAACCGGAAAATGAAATGAATTGAGACCAAAGGCTTGTGGGAGATAGTTGATTTCAGTATCCTGCTCAAATTGAATATTTCCGTTTTCATCTTTAAAAAGCAATCCAATTCCCCGGAAACGGGCTTTCCTTTCGGCGTCCATTTCCTTGTTGCAAGAGGTTGCAAATCTTCGGATAACACTCATGGCAGTCTCATAGCTGATGTTTTCCCTGCTGGCTATGAAATTGGCCAATATACCGTCGTTGCTCTTTAGCCGGCTATTGAAAAGAATTTTTTTATATGGAGGGTGAAAAAGGTTTTTTTCCCGGTCAATATATGCAGACTCATAGCTGGAAACAAACCCTCCAAAGCCGGGAATGATCACGCAATCATGGTCATATAATAATTTTGATATATATTTCATTTCCATCCCTTTAATCATGACGAAGATAATTCAAATTTTGATATAATAAAACATTTATTGAGGCTTATTATTTTATTTTTGGGTAATCCTTACAAGATCATCATAAGTATCTATGCCATGCGTATCCGTTTCCGTCAGGTCAACATGTATTTTAAACCCGTGCTCCAGCCATCTCAGTTGTTCCAGCCCTTCTGCTTTTTCCAGCATCCCGTAAGGAAGTTTCACCAATTGCTTCAGAACGCCGGTTCGGTAGCCGTAAATCCCGATATGCTTGTAAAAAGTCGTTTCAGCATTTGAAGTTTCCAAACTGTTTTCCCGCAGAAATGGAATAGCAGCCCTGCTGAAATATAAAGCCTCGTTGTTTTTGTTTTTTATTGCCTTTACGGTATTCGGATCGTTTCGTTGCGTTTTGTCGGTAAAAGTTTTCAACAACGTTCCGATTTGTACTTGTTTATTGGAAAACAAATCTGCTACCTGTTTGATTTGAATCGGATCAACATAAGGTTCATCGCCTTGTATATTTATCACCACATCAAACTCATTACCTTTTTCTTCTTCTCTGATCAGGGCTTCGTGGCATCGCTCTGTACCTGAACGATGTTTTTCTGATGTCATGACAACTTTTCCTCCAAAATCAGTAACATGGTTGTAGATAATCGGGCTGTCAGTAGCTACAATTACCGAGCTAAGCAATTTGCATTTGCAGGCTTGTTCATAGACCCGCTGAATCATGCTTTTCCCTTCAATCATAGCCAAAGGTTTTCCCGGAAACCTTGTGGAGCCGTATCTGGAAGGAATGATGCCTGTAATATTCATGCTTTTTCCATTTTTAATTGGTAAAAGAAAGAGCCTGGTCTAAAAAGCGCTCACTGTTTCAATAAATTACATAATGTATTGTTTATCTGAGTGTTATAAAATATACCATTTTATATTTATATGATTGATTCTCATGCCATTAACTCACAAACTTATTAAACTGGACTCAAGAAATAAAATAAAAGCTTTTGCACATTAGCGCCTTGAGCTTTGAGTATGTTTAAATTTAAAAAAGTCCGTGAATTTCAGCATTTATTTTTTCTATGATAGTACCTAAATCTTCACGGTTGTTTTTAAAATCAATATGGTCTGCGTCAATAATGAGCAGGTTTCCGATATTGTAGTTGGCAATCCAGGTTTCGTATCGCTCGTTAAGTTTTTTAAGATAGTCGAGACGGATGGAGTTTTCGTATTCTCTTCCCCGTTCCTGGATTTTGCTGACTAAGGTGGAGACTGAACTGCGAAGGTAAATCAGCAAATCGGGAGGTTCAATCAGGCTGCTCATCAGGTCAAATAAGGATTTGTAGTTGTTAAAATCGCGAGTGGACATCAGGCTCATTTCATGAAGGTTAGGGGCAAAGATGTGAGCGTCTTCATAAATAGTACGGTCTTGAATGACGTCTTTACCGCTGTTTTTGATTTCCAAAACCTGCCTGAACCGGCTGTTCAGGAAATAAACCTGCAGGTTGAAAGACCAGCGTTGCATGTCTTCATAAAAGCTTTCCAGGTATGGATTTTTGTCAATGTCTTCATAACGGGCTTCCCACCCGTAGTATTTAGCAAGCAGGTTAGTGAGTGTAGTTTTCCCTGCGCCGATGTTTCCGGCAACACCTATATGCATGATAATTTTTTATTGATGAACTCGCAAAAATACGATTTAATACAGATAAATTAAAGCAGCGCAAAAATCAAATCTTGTTTCCGGATGATTATCCGGGTGGCTGTATTTTTAAGATAGCGTCAACATAATATCTTGAATTATAAAGCCTGGGCACTTTGTTTTGTCCCCCAAGTTTTCCTTTTTGGCGTAGCCAATTGTAGAATGTATTTTTAGGCATGCTTCTCACCAATGGTTTTTTAAGTACCATGTTGTTATACCGTTTGGCCTCGTAGTCGGAATTAGCATTTTTTAATGCATTATCGAATGTTTCTGTGAAAAAGTCAAGGTTTTGAGGCGGTGTTTCAAATTCAATTAGCCATTCATGACCTGCTTTTTGGTTTTCTCCAAAATAGATGGGCGCCGCCGTATAATCGTTAATGCTCGCTCCTGTTTTTTGGCAGGCCCTGGCCAGCGCTTTTTCTGCATTATCTACAATAAGCTCTTCGCCAACCGCATTGATAAAGCTTTTTGTTCGTCCGGTGATTTTTATGCGATATGGATTTAAAGATGTGAATGTAACCGTGTCACCTATCATGTAGCGCCATAAACCTCCATTAGTAGTAATAATCATTGCATAGTTCTTGCCTTTCTTTACTTCCTCCAGTTTATGGGTTTTGGGGTTTTCTTTATGAAGCTCTTCCATAGGTAAAAACTCATAATAGATACCATAATCAAGCATCAGTAACATTTCGTTGGAATCGGGCTGGTCTTGTATGGCAAAAAAACCTTCGGAGGCGTTATAGGTTTCCATGTAATTCATACTTCCTTCAGGGATAAATTTTTTGTATTGGGTAGTGTAAGGGTCAAAGCTCACTCCTCCATGGAAAAAAACTTCCAGGTTAGGCCATACCTCTTTTAAGTTGGTAGTTCCTTTTAATTCCAATATTCTTTTGATGAGCACTAAAGTCCAGGATGGCACGCCGGAAATGCTGGTAACATTATGTTCCATGGTTTCGTGTGCCATTTTTTCTATTTTGCTTTCCCACTCATCCATCAGGGCAATGCTGCGGTTTGGTGTTTTCTTCAACTGAACCCAGAAAGGCATATTCTGAATCAAAATCGCAGATAAATCCCCGTCGTAATAAGAAGAGTTGTTCACTTCTGTAATATTTTGGCTCCCCCCCATCACAAGGCCTTTACCATCAAAGATGGCTGCGTCGGGGTGGTTGTGGTAGTATATCGAGAGCAGGTCTTTTCCGGCTTTGTAGTGGCAATTTTCAAGCGCTTCATCACTAATGGGAATGAACTTGCTTTTATCGCTCGTAGTGCCCGATGACTTAGCGAAAAACCGGATTTCTGAACTCCAAAAAATGTTCTGCTCGCCATTACGTGTCCGCTCTATATCATCTTTTACATCTTCATAGTTAATCAGCGGGACTTGTTTTCTGAAATCATCGGCATCCTTCATGCCGGCGAAATTGTATTTACGGCCCCACTCTGTGTTTTCCGCACTGCTGATAAGTTTTTTTAACCATTCATTCTGAACCTCGTGAGGGAATTTTCTGAATAGATCGATCTGATGAATGCGCTTTTTTATAAACCATGATATGAAAGAATTTATGAATGCCATATGTGTTGTTGTGATAAATGAACCCCCAAAATTATAACAATCTTTTAAAAACAGATATTGAAATGCAAATGAGCCGGATTTTTTTCGCAGCTATATTTCATAGGATGTTATATTTGTGATTTAAAATGAAACATCCATGACGATATTATAGACACACACGCGCATGATTATAAAG
>CAYXJS010000016.1:0-27420 GCA_964465045.1 uncultured Bacteroidales bacterium
CGCAGCAATGTATCCTGTTCGGTGCTGATCAATGCGCTTAAATGGTCGGAGAAAAGTATCCAAACAATGCTGATTGTTATATATATCAAAGCTATTTTAAGTGCGATATGTAGTGCTTTTTTATCTGGCCGCATGATAATACTTAGATATGGTTGCGTTTGTACGGTGTATTCATCATCCCTTTGTCTTTCAATTCTGTAAAAGTAAGTAATTTGAGGTTTTAAAACAATGTTTCAGGTGTTAGTTTATGCTGATATATCTAAATTAGCGAATACCGGAACTAATTTTCAACCAAACCCGAACAATATTGTTATGTAAATAGTTTGTTATGACAAATTATCTAATCAAAAAAATCAACTTTTTATGTCTCATTATTATAAACTTGGTAAAATACCGCACAAGCGGCATACACAATTTCGCAAGCCTGATGGGAGCTTATATTCTGAGCAATTAATCTCTACGGAGGGCTTTTCTGATACCTATTCGATTACCTATCATCATTATCCGCCAACTAAAGTGATTGAAATCGATGAACCCTGGTCGGTTGCTCCTGAGATTGCCGTACAAAACAACATGCAACATCGCAGCATCAGCGGTTTTAAGGCTAAACCGGCAGATGATTACCTGGAGAGCCGAATCCCTGTTATGGTGAATGACGATCTCTACATTCATGTGGCTGCGCCTCAAAAATCCATGACAAATTACTTTTTTAAAAACTCCTCAGCACATGAAATGATTTTTGTGCATGAAGGCACTGGTGTGCTTAAAACCATGTATGGAAATATCCCTTTCGGTTATGGCGATCATTTGTCCATTCCGCGTGGCGTAATTTACCAACTGCATTTTAATACATCCAGCAACAGGCTTTTGATTGTTGAATCGTTCAGCGCCATTGATTTTCCCGGAAAATATATCAACCGTGCAGGGCAGCTTCAGGAGCATTCCCCGTTTTGCGAGCGTGATATCCGGGAGCCTCAAGAACTTGATACACACGACGAAGAAGGTGATTTCATGGTTTACATTAAGAAAAAGGACATAATCTTCCCATACCATTATGGCAACCATCCGTTTGATGTTGTTGGATGGGACGGTTATCTTTATCCGTATGCTTTTTCCATTCATGATTTTGAACCTATCACTGGCAGGATTCATCAGCCACCACCGGTGCATCAAACCTTTGAGGCTCATAACTTTGTTATGTGTGCTTTTGTTCCCAGAAAATATGACTATCATCCGCAATCAATTCCGGCGCCCTACAATCACAGTAATGTGGATTCAGATGAAGTGCTTTACTATGTGGATGGAGATTTCATGAGCCGGAAAAGCGTGGAAAAAGGAATGTTTACCTTGCATCCGATAGGCATACCACACGGGCCTCATCCCGGAACTGTAGAAAAAAGCATCGGCAAGGAAGGAACCGATGAGCTGGCTGTAATGATAGATACATTCAGATCCTTGAAATTAACGAAACAAGCCATGGAAATGGAAAACCCGGATTATTACAAATCCTGGTCAGAAAAATAATACGAATAAAAACAACTATACTATGAGTGATAAAGATTTTCTTCCGATTAACGGAACAGATTATGTTGAATTCTATGTAGGAAACGCCAAGCAAGCTGCCTATTATTATCAAACGGCCTTTGGATTCCAGCCTTTGGCCTACTCAGGCCTTGAAACCGGATATAAAGATCGGGCATCTTATGTTTTACAGCAAAATAAAATCCGGTTTGTTTTTACTACATCGCTTGAACCGGATACTGATATTAGTCAGCATGTTAACAAACATGGCGATGGTGTAAAAGTTATTGCTTTGGGTGTAGAAGATGCGCGTAAATCTTATGAGGAAACTGTAAAGCGTGGAGCAAAACCTTACATGGAACCCACAGAAGAGACTGATGATTATGGGAAGGTGATTCGATCAGGCATCTATACTTATGGCGAAACGGTTCACATTTTTGTAGAACGCAAAAACTATAATGGTCCCTTTCTGCCCGGCTTTAGAAAGTGGGAGTCAGATTACCTTACCGAGCCGGTAGGACTGAATTATGTGGATCATATGGTAGGCAATGTTAACTGGGGAGAAATGAACAAGTGGGTGAAATTTTATGCCGAAGTCATGGGATTTTCTCAACTCGTTTCGTTTGATGATAAAGACATTTCTACCGAATATACAGCACTGATGAGCAAAGTGATGGCGAACGGGAATGAGCGCATCAAATTCCCGATAAATGAACCGGCCAGGGGTAAGAAAAAATCACAAATTGAAGAGTTTATTGACTTTTACAGAGATTCCGGAGTGCAGCACATTGCAATGGCTACTGATAATATAATTGAAACTGTAAATGAACTCCGAAAGCGGGGTATTGAATTCTTACGTGTTCCCTCAGCCTATTACCGTACCTTGCTCGACAGAGTTGGAAGTATTGATGAAGAATTGACGGCGCTTGAAGACCTGGGCATTTTAGTTGACCGGGATGATGAAGGTTATTTATTGCAAATCTTTTCAAAACCGGTTGAAGACAGGCCTACGCTGTTTTATGAAATCATACAGCGAAAAGGAGCCCGCTCTTTCGGAAAGGGAAACTTCAAAGCCTTATTTGAAGCTATTGAATTAGAGCAGGAAAGCAGGGGAACCTTGTAAGAACTCTTGTCCCGGTAATTCAACGATGTATCCTTTGACATGAATTCATGTGATAGGGAGCCGGTTATCTCAGAAGTGAAAATAAAATCATCATCAAAAACATCTTAAAAAAATGATTAAAGCGAATGATCCACAGCGTAAAAGCTGGATAGATATTCCTGAAAACTCGGATTTTCCGATTCAAAACATCCCTTTTGGCATAGGCAGAATTAATAATCAAAATCCTTTTGTGGCAACCCGGATTGGAGATACGGTAATTAATTTAAATACCTTGAGCCATATGGGCTATTTTGAACCTTTACTGAAGACAGATAGTAGAGTTTTTGAAAATGAGGTACTCAATGACTTCATTGCTCTGGGAAAAGCTACCACTTTAGCTGTCAGGGATAAGATTACCGAAATTTTTGATCTGGAGAATGCGCGTGCTGCGGCAGATGATCAACTTCGGGCGAAGGCCTTGTTTTCTGTGGAAGATGTAGAAATGTTGATGCCGGTAAAAGTGGGTGATTATACCGACTTCTATTCGAGTAAAGAACATGCCACCAATGTAGGAAAAATGTTTCGTGATCCGGAAAATGCCCTGCTGCCCAACTGGAAACACATTCCGGTGGGCTATCATGGCAGAAGTTCTTCCATTGTTGTCAGCGGTACATCTATACATCGCCCCAAGGGACAAACGCTGCCGCCGGGCGCTGAGGAACCGGTGTTTGGTCCATCTAAGCTGTTGGATTTTGAGCTGGAAATGGCGTTTGTTACAGGAAAGTCAACAAGTCTTGGCGACACTGTTTCTACCCAAGAGGCTGAGAAATATATATTTGGATTGGTTTTATTTAACGATCTCTCAGCGCGCGATATCCAAAAGTGGGAATATGTGCCTTTAGGTCCGTTTTTATCTAAAAGCTTTGGTTCTTCTGTATCTCCATGGATAGTAACTTTGGAAGCGTTTGAGCCATTCCGGGTAAATGGACCGGAGCAGGAGCCTGAAGTGTTGCCTTACCTGCAGTATGAGGGGAAAAAGAACTATGATATCAATCTTGAAGTACTGATAGAGCCTAAAAAAAGTAAGCCGGTTTCGGTATGCCAATCCAATTTCAAATATATGTATTGGAATATGTGCCAGCAATTGACGCATCAAACCGTTAACGGCTGCAATATCAATGTGGGAGATATGTATGCGAGCGGAACGATTAGCGGACCTGATTCCAGGTCGTTCGGATCGATGCTGGAAATCACATGGCGTGGCCAAAATCCCTTAAAAATGCCGGATGGCTCTGAACGAAAGTTTATTCACGATCATGATACCATCATTATGCAGGGTTATGCCTCAGTCGGTAAATTGCGCATCGGTTTTGGTGAAGTCAGAACGCCCATTTTGCCTGCGAAAGAGTGAGGAGTGTAAGTTATTAAGTTACTAAGTTTGTAGGTTTTTAGGTTGGTGGGTTGAAATGTGTTTAGGTGCGTATGTGTTTAGGTGAAAGTTGGCAGTTGGCAATAAGAAGTTGGCAATAGGATGATAAACAGGTGCTTAAGTGTGTAGGTGTTTAGGTGAAAGATTTGGAAATTGGAGTTTCGGATTTCGGGTTACGGATTTTGCGTAATTCGCAAATAATTCGCTTTAATTCGTGTCTTTGGAATTTGGGAATTGTAATTTGGAATTTATTTATGAATCAACGAATCAACAATTCACGATAAAAGTATGCAGATGAAAACATTTGATCCGAAAGTTGTATCTAATCCCTGGATGTTTAAAACCTTCCTGGGAGCGGTTGGGCCGCGACCCATAGCTTTTGCAAGCACGGTAGACAGCGAGGGAAAGCCGAACCTGGCGCCCTTCAGTTTTTTTAATGCTTTTGGTGTGAACCCTACTACGCTGATTTTTTCTCCCTCACGGCGGGGACGGGACAATACGGTAAAAAACACCTTTGAGAATGTGAAAGAAGTGCCTGAAGTAGTTATAAATGTGGTGACATACAGCATGGTGGAACAAACCAGCCTGGCCAGCACAGAATACGCAAAAGGCATCAATGAGTTTACCAAAGCCGGATTTACGGCTGTTTCATCTGAAACCATAAAGCCCGCCAGGGTGGGAGAGTCACCGGTACAATTCGAATGCCGCGTAAGAGAGGTAATAGAAACAGGATCAGGTGGCGGGGCCGGCAATTTAGTTGTTTGTGAAGTATTAATGGTGCACATACAGGAGGATTTGCTGGATGAGAATAACATAATAGATCAAACTAAAATTGATTTAGTTGGGAGAATGGGCGGAGATTATTATGTGAGAGCTCATGGCGATGCGCTTTTTAAAGTAGAGAAACCTTCCGGAAATCCGGGATCGGGAATCGACGGATTGCCTGAGCCTATCCGCAACAGCCGCATCCTTACGGGTAACCATCTGGGAAAACTTGGGAACCTGTCCGAATTTCCCGGCAAGGAAAACATAGAAAAGGTCAGGGAAGACAGAAGGTTTATTGAAATTCTTTCAGCAAATCAAAAATCTGAAGAAACCGAATTAGAAATTCATCAATATGCTGTCGAGCTTCTTGACAGCGGCAGGGTAACAGAAGCCTTTGCCGTCCTCATGGCTGCATACACATGAACAAATTGCTGTTGCTATTCGTTTTCGTGGCTCAAAAAGACTTAAGCATTTAAGTACTTTTGCAAAAAAAAACAATAAAACAGCATGCAAAACATCAAAGACCTGTTTATCAACAGGAATTTCATACTCATATTAGGATTGGCCTTTGGAATGATATTGGGTAGTGGTGTATCTTTACTTAAACCATTCACGCCTTACATCATTGGATTAATCCTGGCAATTTCGATTTCGGGATTTCGCTTTCGGGAGTTTTTACCTTTAAAACAAAGTTTACGTCCCATTGGCATTACCATATTGGTCAACTACCTGATTTACGGAGCTGTGCTCTTGGGTCTGGCTTCGTTGTTTATCACTAATGAAGCTTACTGGATGGGTTTCATTGTAATTGCTGCTACACCTCCTGCTATTGCGGTCATTCCGTTTTCTATAAACCTGAAGGGCGATGCGGCTTTCAGTATTAAAGGAATTGTAGGCGCCAATGTAGCCGGCATAGTGATTTCGCCCCTTGTTATAATGCTTTTTGCCAGCCAGGCGGGAATAAGTACAATGGCGATGCTGGATTTGATATTGAAGATACTTGTATTGCCGGTAATTTTATCCAGGATAATTCGTTACCTCAAACCCGTTTTCAGGTTTGTTGATAAACAGCGCGGCGTCCTCATTGATTATGGATTTTTGTTTGTATCAATGACCGTAATAGGTGTTAGCCGTGATTTATTGTTGCATAATACGATAAATGCGCTTATCCCCTTAGGCATCATGTTGTTTATGATGTTTGGATTAGGTTATTTAATACAAGTCATTTTAAACGCTTTTCGAATTGCTCCGCCATTAATTATCAGCAACAAGCTTATTATGGTGATGAAAAATGCAGGATTTGCCTCTGTGCTGGCACTGAGTTTATTTGAAAACCCCCAGGTAGTTTTGCCTTCAGCTTTTCTTAGCGTGTTGCTGCCTGTGTATTATTTAGTGCAGTCGAACATGAATTTACTTTCGATGCTTAAGCGAAAACAGAAACGGCGCATAGCAATGCATGCTTAATTTTACTCATTCCGGTAGAATTCCGTATTTTAGCCTCTTGAAATCATTTGCGTAGCAAAAGTGTAGTTTAGAAAGAAATTTAAAGCGAATTTTGTGTTTATTATTCTGAAATCTTGAATATGGATAAAGTAAAACTGGTTTTGATTTTGTGCATGTTAGGAATGGGATATTCAGTTTCTATTGTGGCACAGGAGAATGCGTTTCGTGTTATGACTTTTAATATCCGGTATGGAGATGCCGGTGATGGTGAAAACAGCTGGGATAACCGAAAAGCAATTGTAAGGGATGTTATCCACTATCATAAGCCGGGCATTATTGGAATGCAAGAAGCGTTGCATCATCAGATTGAATATACCGACAGCGTATTGTCTGATCATAAATGGTTTGGTGCAGGGCGCAGCGACGGGAAACTCAAAGGTGAGTTTTCGCCGGTTTTTTATGATACGTCACGTTTTGAATTGATCAAGGAAAACACATTCTGGTTGTCGGAAACCCCGCAAAAGGCGGGCTCTAAAGGCTGGGATGCCGCCTTCCCACGGATTGTAACCTGGGGTTACTTTTATGATCGCATCAGTCAAAAGTCATTTTATCTGTTCAATACCCATTTTGATCACCAGGGTACCATAGCACGGCTCAAATCTGCTAAACTCCTAATTAAAAAAATATCTGAGCTTACAGAAAACAAATCATGGATTCCTGTTATCGTAACAGGAGATTTCAACAGCCTTAAGAAGTCAGGCCCATACCAGCACCTTACGCATTGGGATAATCCTGTGAAACTTACGGATACGCAGTTTTCTGAAGGTGTGCTAAGTCTTGGACCTGCCTACACTTTTAACGGGTTTGACCATGAGAGAAGAGAAGGAATGATAATTGATTACATTTTTGTAAACGAGGCGCTTAATGTATATCAGCATCATATTATCAATGATGAAAAAGCGGGACGTTATCCTTCAGACCATTTTCCTGTAATCACTGAGATTTCTTTTAAAAAATAATTCAATAAAAATGTTCAATTGGCGTTAATCAAGAAAATAATCATGAAAGAGTACTTAATCATCCTTTTACTGCCGCTTTTCTTTTTTCTTTCCGGATGCCAGGAAGACGATGAAGTTGCGAACAGAGGCACCTGGTCAGCACAAACAACGCCTGTAGCTGAAAAGCTTAACGATGTTGTTTTTATTTCTGAAAATCAGGGCTGGATTGCCGGTAACGGAAATACGCTGTTGTATACTGAAGATGGTGAGAGCTGGGAGAAGCGCAATATCAGTGATGGAAATACCTATAATTTTTTGAGTATTGATTTTTCAGGAATGGATGCAGGACTGGCCACCGGAGAGGATATTACAAATAACAAAGGAGTGATATTCAGAACCCGGAATGGTGGAGATAGCTGGAATAGCGTTGAGTTATCATCAGATTATCAACAGGTTAATAAAATCGCTTTCGCGGATGAAAATACAGTTTATGCCCTTGCACAATACCAAATTATACTAAAATCAACCGATGGAGGAATGAATTGGACGGAAATTTACGAGTTCAATTCGCGAATGGAAGATTTTGCCGTTTTGAACAACGATTTATGGGTATGCGGAAAGAACGGAAATTTACAATACTCTTCAGACGGTGGTGTAAATTGGATTGATAGCTCACCTGCAACAGACTCATGGCTTAGCGCTGTTTATTTCCTGGATAATAGTACTGGATTTACTGCAACAGCGTATGGTGATGCAACTGTTTTTAAAACCTCTGATTCTGGCAATAATTGGGAATCTCAAATTAACGTGCCGGAAGATTATATTTCAGATTTGTTTTTTACAGATGAGGAGCATGGATGGTTTACTGCACAGAATAACATCTATTATACTACCAAAGGAAGCGATTGGGAAATGGAAACCACATCAAACAATAGTAATTTAAATGCACTTCATTTTAGCTCTGAAAACAAGGGCTATGCTGTTGGCTTTAACGGCACTGTTATGAGGTTTAGTAAATAGTGTTTTTGAGGTATAAACCTGATGACTTATTGAATGTAGAGATCCGACGTTCACAGCGTTGGGTATTCCATTTGATGATAAATATTGGGAATCTATAATTCGGAATTTGGTAAATATCAAAACTTCATTGACTACGTAAAAAATCTGTATTAAAGTCATAAAAGTCTAATATTCTGTATTTATAGATAAGTCACTATGTGAACATTTCGATAGCGTTTTTTTCAGACCAGCTCATATTGTTATTTGTCTATTGAGATTTTTGATTTTACGAGAGTGCCAAAAGCTGAATCGATTAACAAGTTATGTTAGTAGGTCGATTACTTTCCAACGGTATGCCTGACTGTAATATCACCGGGATACTGTATCATCCGCTCCCCAACCTTGATTGAGGGAGATAATTTCATGGCAATTTCAGAGCTTTCTCCGCGGCCGCCCGTCAGATTAGATATCAGATTCATTAGAGTATTTTTGCTTTCTCCGCTGAAAAGCTGACGCAGGTCGAAGTTCAGGTCCATTGGGATTTCAGCCGTTCCCCCATTTGGTGGAATACGCACGGACTCCTCAAAAACTCCGCTGGTCATTAATTCGCTGTCAATAAAAAGCTTCCAGTTGAGCCGGTTCATACCTGCAATAGTAGAATTGGGGTTTCGGGCTTCCAGATGAACGCGAATGCTGGCCGGGATCTCATCGCGATTTAACGCCATGGTCAGGTTTAATGCATCCTGGAAAGAGAAATCTTCCCATCTGTTTTTGCCTTCCATACTTACTCCGGCAATAGTCAGATTGCTTGTGTTTATCAGGTCAAAATGGCATTTCGATAATCTTTCCATTTGAGAGGCTTGGTCAAGTATGGTGCAACTGCTTAGCAGAAGCGCCACAGAAAAAAGGATAAAAATTCTTTTCATATTTCTTTTGTTGGAAAACCAGGTTTAGTCCCTGGTGAGAAATGTAAATATAATATAACATCAACTACGCTTATACCACGAAACAAGGAAAAGAAATCCCGGAACAGCAAAAGGCACGGTATAGATGAGAGCAGTGAGATGAGAATTGGCTCCTGTTGCCATATAGGCATAAACACCTAAGGATAAACCGCCTACAGTAAGTATCAAACCTCCTAAAACTTCGATGAACCAGCTGATGATAAATCCCATCATAACAGAAAAGACCATAAAATAGACCGGCCCGGTTTCGATGGATAAGGTATCTTCAAGGCGCGTGATTTCCGTGGTAAAAAAATGATACAGAAATAGGGCAATCAGAATTACAGCCAGGATTCTTGCACTCCACATCCAACCTCTATTTGCTACTTTTTCGCTCATATCTATAATGCTTTATTTAATGTATAATGAATCTAAATAATTTAGCATGATGTAAAATTCGTAATTTCACTTCAAAATTAAAAGATTAATTACGATATTTGGGTTTTTAATACGAAAAATACAAAAATGGCCAAAATATTCAGCCTTTCTGAAGCTGCTTCAATAGCAATCCACAGTATGGTGTTGATTGCCCGTTCTGGGAAAATGATGAATGTGGTGAAGATTGCAGAGCGGACCGGTTCTTCGAAGCATCACGTTGCAAAAGTACTTCAGCGACTTGTTAAAGAAGACTACCTGAGCTCCGTTAGAGGTCCGCATGGCGGGTTTAAACTGCTTAAAGCACCCGAGGATATTACATTGCTTGAGATATATGAGACCATAGAAGGCCATCTTAACGTATCGGAATGCCCGATGGAAAATCCTATTTGTCCGTTTGAAAAGTGTATTCTAAGCAATGTTGTTTCTGATATGACCGCAAAATTCCGGGAATATCTGAGCGAAAGCACCCTTGATCAGTATATTTGAGTTCAGTTTAGTAAGTATTTAGGTTTGTAGGTTGTTAATAGTTTGAAATTCAATCACATAGATAAAAATCGTGATTTTTTATAACATTCATATAAACAATGCAATATATAATTTATTAGAATAGTGAACTGTTTTTAAACCAAACTCATAGCAAAACAGAATTTTTTTATTTGCCCTAATCAATATTTGCCAAGCATAACTGATGGGTGCGCATTATTGATTAGTTACGTGATAACACTGCCGCAATAAGAAACAACAGCCAACCAAAAATGAGGATACCACCACCAACCGGTGTGATAAATCCCCACCACGGGTCCCGGATAAACACCTTCATGATAACGGTTGATGAAAACACGAAGGAGCCGCCTGCAATCATAACTGATGAGATACGTAAAAGATTTGAAGCATTATTTTCAAGATAAAAAGGCACTACAAGCATCACCACACTGTGAAATAACAGGAAAAGGGTTGCAGTGCGGTAGTTTTCCTGACCTGATTCACTTACTGAAGCGAGCGCGTGCGCTCCAAGCGCTTCAGCTATAACGGCGCCAAGTGCGAAAAAAGCACCTGTTATCCAATAGAATTTTTGATTCATGAACCTCAAACGCATTATGACCGACTTTTGTTTATTCGGATTATCATCAGAATCAAAACTTTCAAAGGTTAATGCTGTTGTTTTGTTATGAAAATATTGATTACCGGTGCAAACGGGTACATTGGAAAAAGGATTATTCCATCCTTGCTCAAAGACGGACATGAGATCGTTTGTTGCGTCCGCGATAAAAACCGGATTAATTTAGAGCCTTCAGTTCAAAAACAAGTTACGGTTGCAGAAGCTGACTTCCTTAATGTGGATTCATTGTCCAATCTGCCTGAAGATATTGATGTGGCGTATTACCTGATTCATTCTATGACTTCATCTATCCATGATTTTATGAAGATGGAGGAAGACAGCGCTACTAATTTTGTAAGTTACATAGAAAAAACTTCGGCTAAGCAAACCATTTATCTCACCGGACTTGTAAATGAAAGTGTAAAACTATCACCCCATTTGCAATCGCGCCTGAATGTAGAAAAGATTCTTATTTCTTCATCAGTACCTGCAACGGTATTACGTGCCGGAATTATAGTGGGTTCCGGAAGCGCCTCCTTTGAAATCATACGCGACCTGGTAGAGAAGTTGCCTGCCATGATTACGCCTCGCTGGCTGAAAACCAGAACACAACCCATAGCCATCCGGGATATTTTGCAATACTTGCGTGGAGTTGCCGGCAGAAAAGATACATACAACCAGGTTTTTGATATAGGCGGCCCTGATGTGATGACTTACAAGGAAATGCTTTTGCAGTATGCCGAAGTACGCGACTTAAAAAGAGTAATATGGGTTGTTCCGGTTATGACCCCACGGCTATCTTCGTACTGGCTTTATTTTGTAACTTCAACATCCTATAAACTGGCTGTGAATCTGGTGGACTCGATGAAAGTAGATGCAGTTTGCCGCGAAGAATCCTTAAAAGAGAAATTAGAAATTGAGCCTACGCCATACAAAGAAGCAATTCGCAGGGCTTTTGAGAGAATAGAGCAAAATGCTGTAATATCCAGTTGGAAAGACGCATTCATATCCAGCTCTTATTCCAATGCTATTAACGATTTCATTCAGGTACATCAAAATGGAGTTTTAACAGACCGCAGAGAGGTTGACATAAAAATGTCTGAGGATAAGGTTCTGGATAATATCTGGTCAATGGGAGGTAGAAACGGATGGTTTTATGCTGATAAGTTGTGGGCATTGCGTGGGGTTTTAGATAAAATGGCAGGAGGGGTTGGCCTGAGGCGGGGCCGCACCAACGCTGATGATATTAATCCGGGAGATGCTCTCGATTTCTGGCGGGTGATAGTTGCTGACAGAGACCATAAAAGGTTATTGCTGTTTGCGGAGATGAAATTGCCGGGTGAGGCATGGCTGGAATTCAAAATAGATGATAACCGACTGATACAAACGGCTACTTTCAGACCTAAAGGATTAGGCGGAAGGATTTACTGGTACTTGGTATTGCCTTTTCATATGTTTATTTTCAAGGGTATGGCAAAGCGAATTGCCGGCTTCTGATGCTTTGATTTGCAAAGAAAAACAGCTTTCTTATTGCTGAATTTCTGAAATAACCTTTTGCAGCTCATCTTCAAGGTTGCCGGGGTTAAATCCCAGTCTCTTGGCTTTGTCATTTTTCATAGAAGTATCAGCAGGACGAGGCGCTTCAAAATCTATCTCATAAAGCTGCCGCTTTATTATGAGTTTTTTTGATGTGCCCAATACTTCCGAAAGCAAAAGCCCAAAATCGTATCTGTTGATAGCCGTATCACCGGAAAGGTGAATTAGCTGTTCGCTTTTGCTTGCCAGAAGCATTAATCCTTCAGCCGCTCTGGAAGATGATAAAGGTGTCCTGACTTCATCAATAAACAGATTCAAAGGCTGACCGGCTTTTAGAAATTGTATCATAGGTTGCAGAAAACTGCCTGAATTGGGCGATTTTTGACCAAACATTAAAGGCATGCGGCAGACAGTGGCATGTTTGTAATCCAGCACTTTTTGTTCGGCTTCGAGCTTTTGACGTCCGTAGCGGTTTATGGGTTCTGGCTTGTCTTCTTCCCCGTAGGGAGCATGATTCCCGTCAAATACCAAATCCGAAGAGGTAAATATAAGCTTTGCCTGATGCGTTTTGGCGCATTCAGTTAAATACCGTGTAGCGCTTACATTAATGGCATAGCTTAATTCAGGGTTTTTTTCACATTGATTGGGGTTAGAGAATGCCGCTAAATGAAAAATAATATCCGGTTGGGTTTTGTCAATCAGTCTGCTTACTTGCTGGTAATCGGTTAAATCAGCCCGAACCTTATGAATACCAGGCAACCCCAGAATGTATTTATGATAGCATCCGAAAACCACATTGCGGTTTTTCAATTCTTTTAGAAGTGTATAGCCTAAAAACCCGCTTGCTCCTGTTACCAGAATTTTTTTTCCTTCCATGATTTTTGCTTTAGTACATACTGCCTTATGTTTTTAAATGATTTTTTTTTTGCTAAAAGTTAGCGAAATTTAAAGAAAACCTTTGAAAAACATATCTCATTTTGTAAATTTATACAATCTTTAAAATAAATCCATAATTCCCGGGTTTTAATAGAAATATAAGAAAGATGAAAAAATGGGTTTTGATGATAGTTGTGTTTTGGCCGGCTTTTATAGTAGCCCAAACTCCTTATAATGAAGATATAAACTCCCGACAGGATATTCAAACCGGGGTGGGAGTGGCTTTTACCGGTACAGATGCAGCCTGGGGTTATTCAATGCATGCTTCTTATCACTATTATTTGACAGAAAACTTTAGCCTTGGTTCCGGGTTGGCTGTCATGCATTTTCGTGATAATGAAGATGATGTTTTACGAACAGCACAGGCAGAAATGCTCGACGCAGGGGGCTTCCTGCATCTTATGCCTACGCAGCCGCTTTCATTTGAACTTGGTGCTGGCGGCACTTTGCGATACTTTCACTGGGGTATTGCAACTAATCCGGGTGGCTCTTACACTTTTGATGAGACCTTAATTCGAGCCGGAAATAAACAGGTTTTTGACTATTTTACAGGAGGCTATTTTCTCTCGGCCGGATTCAGTTATTATCTTTGCCCTGCAATGCGGCTCTTTTTCAAAGAAGTGCTGCAAAACGATTCAAGAAACAATACCACCTGGGATTCAAGGATTGGATTGAAAATCAGATTCTAGAATTATGCCTGAAAAAGATGCTGATAACAGAAAGGTCTATACTTTACTTGAGGTTACGAAAAGCCTTCAATCGGTTATTCGAAAGACCTATACAAGCACATACTGGATTAAAGCTGAGATTGCAAAATTAAACTTCTATCCCAAAAGTGGCCACTGCTATCCTGACCTTGTTTATAAGGTTGATGGAAAGGTGAAAGCAGAAATGCGTTCGATTATCTGGCGCACTGATTTCCGCAGATTAAACCGGGCTTTCCGCGAAGTGGCTAAAGAAGAGCTGAAAGACGGAATGCAGATTCTTTTCCGGGCCCAGGTGAGTTTTCATCCCAAATACAGCTTGTCGTTGAACATTTTAGATATTGAACCGGCATTTACGCTTGGAGAAATGGCCCGCGAAAAGGCGGAAACGATCAGCAGGCTGAAGAAAGAGGGCATTTTTATGCTGAATAAGCAGTTGTCGTTTCCGCTTTTACCTAAAAAACTGGCTGTGATTTCTGTAAGCACTAGTAAAGGTTATCATGATTTTATCAATATCCTGGAGAAAAACCGCTATGGCTTCAAAATTTCGCATGATTTATTTTCCGCCCTGCTCCAGGGCGACCGATGTGCCCTTTCTATAGGTCAGCAACTTGATGCTATCGAATCTCAAAAATCGGAATATGATGCGGTTGCTATTATCAGGGGGGGCGGGGGAGATGTAGGCTTGAACGCCTATGATGATTTGGAGCTGTCGAGGCGCGTGGCGCGCTTTCCAATACCTGTTATATCCGGTATCGGGCATTCTACCAACGAAACGGTAGTAGAAATGGTAGCACACATGAATAAAATTACGCCGACTGATGTAGCATATTTCATTTTAGGAAAATTCCAGGATTTGTATTTTGATTTGATTAATCAGAAAGAGCAACTTATTTCACAAGCCCAAAAGCAGGTGGATTCTCAGCGCCAGACCCTGGAAAACCTTCAGGCGATGTTCAGTATGAAAGTCTTTTATTTTACACGAAAAAATAAAAGTTTGCTTGATGCTTATGGCAAAACCATCAGCAAAGATATATCAAGGCAGCTCCATGATGCTGAAAAACAGTTAAGGACTTATTCAACATCCATAAGAAGAGGTGTAGAAATCAACATTTCTATCCGTACTAAAACCGTATCGCAACACAGCGCAGATATACGCAAAGCAGCCCGGCAACAGGTTTCTCAGAATCATCAGAGACTGGCAACAGCCGAAACGAAGATAAAACTGCTTGATCCTCAAAATATTTTTAGAAGAGGATACAGTCTAACCTATAAAAACGGTAAGTTGTTAAAAAATATAAACGAAATAAAGGAAGGAGAAACCGTTACAACAAAATTAATGAATGGAACATTTGAAAGTGAAATAAAATCCAAGACCAATGAATAATGAAATGACATATTCTGAAGCGATTGCTGAACTGCAAACCATTGTTTCTGAAATTGAACAGGATGATGTACCTGTAGATAAGCTGCTGGAAAAAGTACAGCGGGCTTCTGCTCTCATCACTTTTTGCAAGGCTAAACTCACACAAACCGAAGACGAAGTGCATACTGTTTTGGAATCGATACAGGAAAAGGAAGTGAGTGAAGATAGTACTCCGCAAAATGACGAGCCCATTTCAGGAACAGACGGAGCGGATGATCAACCGGATAATGGCACGGAAGAAAGTGTAAACACCGTACAGGAAGATGAGCCTGATGGAACCGATAAAAGCGGGGAAGAAGGAGATTATGAGGAAGATGTACCGTTTTGATCAGAAAAACAGCAATTTGATGTGCCATCCGTTTTTATGGTCATATTCCAATGCGGGCGCCGGAGCTTTTAAAAAACTCATGGCCTTATACAGAGTTTTTAATATGGATGAAGAAGTTGGAATGTCTTCCCAAGAAATGTCGGGTGACAGTAAAAACCGAAAGCTCCTGTCAAACGGAGGAATGGGCTTTCCGTTCACCGTAGTGGGATTTTCAGACGCCCCGGTCATGCCGTGGGCATTATAGCCTATAGCCATATTGAGCCATGGCGGGAAAGTTTCTGATTGAAATATTTTTTTAATATTGCCTGATAACCAAAACGTATGCCCATTATAATCTTTTAAAACCGTCTCTGTTTTGGTGTTTCCCAGCAAATTCGGCCGGTATTGCGGATACCGGGTACTATGGTATGAGAATTTTAGAAGAAATTTTTGCTCTCCCCATGTTTTTTGTTGCCCAATAAAAATGGCTGAACCGAGTGTATTTGCTGCCAGGTCGCCTGGAGAAGCCCCCCATTCTTCAGAGAAACCATCCAGAATTTCAATTACGGTTTGATAAGCAAATCCCGTAGCTCCTCCAATCCATATCGCTTGGTTTTCTGAATACCCGGCCCAATCTGCAGCAGCATAGCCTAACCTGCTTAGCTGATACGAAGTAAGAGTATGCCCGGCTTTATCAGCCAGCATCCAGTTGTTGTTGTCATTATAAAAATGAAATGCGGACTGCTCATAGTTTTTATACCAGGCATGGTAAAGATACAGCATACTCCCCGAGTATAGCGTTGCGGCGCTTGCCGCTACTATGGTTTTGCGCTGCCTGAAAACTGTGGTAGAGTCGCCGGCTTGTATTTGCAAAAAGAGCAAAATAGCTGTCAGGGTAAGCAGCGGTTGTTTTATCATGGTTTTGAACGAAATGAAATGCCTTAAAACAGAATTGTTTTAAGGCATTCTAAATAGGTGTTTTTTAACTTATCATACAAAAATGAAGTTAAAGAGATGGTTTTATCATCACGACATTCCTAAAATTTCATAGTTGAACTTTCGTGGGTTTATGCACATAACCGGAATTTGAGAAGCGTTAAATATAATTTCCTCATCATAACTTCCCAGCAGGAATGTTTTAAAACTGCTATCAGGATTTGTCATGATCATAATCATATCTGCATTTTTGGCTGTAGCATATTTAATCACCTGGTCAGTATAATTGCCGCCTTTTTCAGCTACTTCGTGCGTATATTTCACCTTGTTTTTTTCAAGATATGCTGCAATCCGGTGTGTAGCTTCTTTTACTCCTTTGGTAGCAGAGCCCATCTCAAATATATGTATGGTGGCATCAAACTCTTTGGCCATAAATACAGCCCATTTTGTTTTTTCCCATGGCCCGGCCTCATTGGTAATGGGAAGTACAATTTGTTTAAACCCTTTTTCAAAGGCACGTTTTTGTACTACAATCACCGGGCTGGGTGAGCTTGTAATTACTTTTCTGGCATAGCTTCCGGTAAGCTTTTGCATTCCTGCCTTTCCGTGCGTGCCAAGAAATACCAGCTTGGCTTCTAATCTTTTGGTTTCTTCACCAATCGTGCTGAAAATGTCACCGGGCTTGCTTAGCACATCAACGTTGATGTTAAATTCATTTTTAACCTCCTCAGCTTTGCTTTTCAGCAATTCGGTCACATAGTTTTCGTCTTTAGCTTCTTTCCGAAGGAATTCTTTTGAATTTTTATCAATGACATGAAGCAATACGATCTTATAATTCAGAAATTCGGCTGTTTGTCCAGCATGGTGAATTGCGTTGTCGCATACTTCAGAAAAGTCTGTGGGAACAAGAATTACATTTTTCATATCTGTTCAGTTTTTATCATGTTTTTGGAGCCGAAATATACAAAAATTATTGGCATGAGTTAGTATATATATGAAATCATATCTTAACCATTATCATTTTGCTTTAGTATTTTCTCTGCATACCCCCATCTTATAATGGTTTCCTCTATTTTTTTAAAGGAAATGGGCTTGGCTACAAAATCAACCATGCCGGCGGTGTAAGCTTTACTCCTGGTTTTTTGCAAAGTGTTGGCCGAGATGGCAATGGTTTTGATCTTTTCACCATACAGGACGTTATCACGGATATATTTTGCTACTTTAAATCCATCCATAACCGGCATTTGAATATCAAGGAAAACGAGGTCATGAAAAGTTTCTCTGAGGATATCAATTCCTTCTTTCCCGCTCATTACTGCCGTAGCGTTGTAACCTAGTTTTTTCAAAAGCATAATCATTAGCTCAAGGTTTGTCTTATCGTCTTCGATCACCATAATCGATAGTGGCAATTTATGAGCAAGTTTGTTGTCTAACTTATGAGGTTCACGTGTGATCTTTCCCTGGCTGATATTCTTTAGGAGCTTTTCAAAAATACTGGTACGGTTTTCTGAAGAATAAATTTCATCTATAAACACATCATGACTTGGCAGTAATGAGGGTTTTGATTTAAGTTCTAATATCGGGATTTCTCCTTTGCCGGGAAGCGTTTTGATTTTCCTGGCAAGGCTTTTTGCTGTTGTATCCGGCAATTCTTCTGATATGATAATGAAATTGAGAGTGGTTTCACGAATCGTTTTAATTATAGCATCTTTTTCTGATTGGGCTATGTATGTTTTAATTCCCCAAAATGAGAATATTTTCCTCAACTGCTGTTGATGCGCAATGTTACTTGAAACCAGAAGCGCACTCAACCCATTGAACTCCGGGATATTGGTCTTTCTTGTAGCCAGGGTTTTATCATTGAGCTTTTGCATGGGGAGCGCCAAATGTATCTGCGTAACGTCTTCTCCTTTCTGAACAGTGAAAGTTCCCCCGGCAATTTCCGTAAGGCGTTTTGCAAACATAAACTTGAAGAAACTATTGCCGTTGTTTACGGATTCAAGCCAGGTTTTGGTATTGTTTCCCGTAAGGTGTTGAATATGTTGATTATTCAAAACAGTGGGATTATGTGTGATCTTTATATTAAGCTGAGAAAAAATGCTGTCGTAATCCGTAACTTCAAGGGTGATCTTTTTTCCGGTAGTGTCTTGCGATGGTTCACCTAACGCAAGAAAAAGGATTTGTTCGAAGCGGTTTTTATCCCCTTTTAACATCACTTGAATGTCATCTGGTATAAGCGGTACCACTTCCACATTTTTTTTGTTGAAAGCATGTGTATAAAACTGATGAATTACATCGTAAATGCTTTTTTCAATATTAATATCTTGTAAGTGGGTTGCTTTTTCATCGAAGTCAAGCTGAGCAAAGTCAAGAATTTCATTATAGATATTTACAAGCGAAATGCCGCTGTCCTGGATGCGCTCTGTTAAACGGCTTTGCTCCAAATCCAGTTTTGTTTCTTTAAGGAAATTAGTCAGGCCTATGATACTGTTCATAGGGGTAAGAATTTTGTGAGTCAGCACCGCCATAAAATCATGGAAAGAGATGTTTTCTCCCATGATGTTTTCTTGTTTTTTTTTGAGCTTAGATAGCTCATTCTCGAGCTGACTTATTCTTTCCTGCAGTTGTTCTTCCCGTTCTTTGATCTCGCTCATTTCTGTTTATTATTTGTCAAAGATAGCAAGTTCACTTTAAACTTCAATATATATCGTGTAATTCAATCAAGTTTTTCCTTCAGAAAACGACCTGTATGAGTGTTAGTACGGGCAAGCGCTTCGGGTGTCCCCTCAAAAACTACTTTTCCTCCGTGTTTACCTCCTTCCGGTCCTAAATCGATTACCCAGTCAGCGCTTTTTATGATTTCAGGATTATGTTCTATGACAATAACGCTGTGCCCTTTTTCTACCAGGGCATTAAAAGAATTAATGAGCTTATTGATATCATGAAAGTGCAAACCGGTTGTGGGTTCGTCAAAAATAAACAGTACCGGCTTATCATTTTCTCCTTTAGACAGAAACGAAGCCAGTTTAATGCGTTGAGCCTCACCTCCTGACAGAGTGCTGGCCGACTGTCCGAGTTTCACATAACCCATTCCCACATCAGATAACGGCTGCAGTTTTTGCAATACTTTTTTTTCTGCATTGGCGGTTTGTGAAGAATCATTTATAAATGCAATGGCATCGTCAATAGTCATATTAAGCATATCGCTGATTGACTTTTCCCGGTATTTTACTTCCAATACCTCGCTTTTAAATCTTGTACCACCGCAATTCTCGCAAGTGAGAAATATATCCGCCATAAACTGCATTTCAATTTTAACCACACCTTCGCCTTCGCACTCTTCGCAGCGTCCGCCGGCTATGTTAAAAGAGAAGAAACCTGGTTTGTAGCCGCGCATTTTAGCCAGCGGCTGGCTGGAAAAAAGGGTGCGGATGTCATCAAAGGCTTTCACATAAGTAGCCGGATTGCTGCGTGATGATTTCCCGATGGGGTTCTGATTAACCATCTCAACATTACAGATGCGGTCATAGTCGCCCTGCAATTGGTCAAACTCTCCTGTTTTTTCGCCATATCCCCCATACATTTTTTTAATAGCCGGATATAAAATGCCTTTTACCAGTGAGGTCTTTCCTGAACCGCTGACTCCGGTTACAGCCGTAATGGTGTTCAATGGAAATTTCACATCAATGTTTTGAAGGTTGTTATAGCGTGCTCCGCGTATTTCAATGGCATCGCGCCATTTTCTGCGATGGACAGGAACAGGAATGGTTCTTTTACCGCTTAAGTAATCGCCGGTTAGGTTGCCGTTCTCTTTAATTAATTGGTCCTTGGTTCCCTGGAAAACCAATTCACCACCATTTGTTCCGGCTTCAGGGCCGATGTCTATAATTTCATCGGCTTCATTGATGATTTGCTCTTCATGTTCCACAATCAATACGGTGTTTCCCATATCGCGTAGTTTTTTCAGCACATTCAACAGCCGGTGCGTATCTCTTGGGTGCAGTCCAATGCTCGGCTCATCAAGGATATACATCGAGCCTACTAAATTGCTGCCCAGCGAAGTAGCAAGGTTAATACGCTGTGATTCGCCGCCGGAAAGCGTATTGGAGAGCCTGTTCAGTGTCAGGTAGCCGAGGCCCACATCATTCAGGTACTGCAGACGGTTGGTGATTTCTGTAATCAGACGGGAGGCGATTTTATAGTCGTGACCGGCAAGTTGCAGGGTTTTGAAAAACGTATAGAGCTCATCTACAGGCATGATTAACAGATCATGAATTGGGTTTCCGTTGATTTTTACATAAGCGGCATCTTTTCTTAAGCGGCTGCCTTTGCAGGATGGGCAGGTAGTCTTTCCTCTGTAGCGCGAAAGCATGACACGGTATTGAATTTTATAGGCTTTCTTTTCCAGATATTTAAAAAAAACATCCAGGCTTTTGAAATACTTGTTTCCGGTCCACAGCAATTCTTTCTGCTGCTCAGTTAAATCGTAATAGGGCCGGTGGATCGGAAAATCAAACTTATCAGCGTTACGGATGAGGGTATTTTTCCATTCACTCATTTTTTCTCCCCGCCAGGGCGCTATGGCTTCCTCATAAACAGACAAGCTTTTATCCGGGATTACCAGGTCAGGGTCAATGCCGATAATGCTTCCGAATCCCTCGCAGGTTTTACAGGCTCCATACGGATTGTTAAAACTGAAGAAATTAACCGAAGGTTCTTCAAACCGAATACCATCCTTCTCAAAAGCAGTAGAAAACCGTTTTATTACTTCCTCCTGATTTTCCAATGTTAAAATATCACACTGATTTTCTCCCTCGAAAAATGCGGTTTGTATAGAATCACCCATACGGGAAACCGTATCTTTATCATTCTTGGTTACAATACGGTCAACCACAATTTGAACAAGGCTTTTGTTTAAGTCTGTCTCTTGTTTCACCGCTTCGCTGATTCGCAATACTTTTCCATCCATTCTTACCCGGCCAAACCCTTGCTGCTGAAGGATGTTCAGGTGTTCTTGTGAAGTGCGGCCTGCAGGAAGGCGTATGGGCGCCAGAATCATGGCTTTTGTACCTTTGGGTTTGCTCAAAAGATAATTCACTACATTCTCAGGATTATCGCGTTTTACCATTTCTCCCGATACCGGGGAGTAGGTTTTTCCAATACGGGCATATAATAATTTTAGGTATTCGTAAATTTCCGTGTTGGTGCCCACTGTAGAGCGGGGGTTGCGGGTGTTGACCTTCTGTTCTATAGCAATGGCGGGCGCTATTCCCCGGATATATTCCACCAAAGGCTTGGACATCCTTCCCAAAAACTGCCGTGCATAAGCGCTCAGACTTTCTACATAGCGCCGCTGTCCTTCAGCGTATAGCGTGTCAAAAGCCAGCGAAGATTTGCCTGAACCCGACACGCCGGTGATAACAACAAGTTTATTGCGGGGAATAGCGACATTCAGATGTTTCAGATTATGAATGTGAGCTCCCTTGATTACAATATATTTTCGAGCATCGAATTGATCAATGTATTGTGTCAAATGAATTGATTTTAAAAATTTTTAATAAAAATTTGCTTGCTATACGAAACTATTCTATATTTGCTTTCGTAAAAACATCACAAAAGTATAATTTTTAAAAAAAGGAGGACTATCGAGCGCATATTTACGATTTAACATTAAACAGGAACATTTATGGAAGTTCGTCCCGGTATTAGTGACAAAGAACTGATTCGTAAGTATCTCGATGGTGATGAAACAGCCCTCGAACGACTAATCAACAAACACGAAAGCAGAGTCTATGCATACATCTTTACGGTGGTCAAAGACAAAGATTTGGCAGACGATGTTTTTCAAGATGCTTTTATCAAGGTAGTAAATACACTCCGGTCTGGAAATTACAAGGAGGAGGGAAAATTTCTGCAATGGGTAATGCGCATCTCACATAACCTGATAATCGATCATTTCAGGAAGGAAAAACGAATGCCCGTAGTAAACAACAATTCAGATGAATATGATATTTTTGATACACTGCGGATGGAATCTCCTTCTATTGAAGATACGATGGTAATCAACCAAATTCATAAAGATGTAAGGCGCTTGATTGAGTATTTGCCAGCGGAGCAAAAAGAAGTGCTCAAAATGCGGCATTATGCTAATATGAGTTTTAAAGAAATAGCAGAACAGACCAATGTAAGCATTAACACTGCATTGGGGCGCATGCGCTATGCATTGATTAATCTGCGAAAACTTGTTGAAGATAATAATATGGTTTTGTCAAAATAATCTACTGTTTATGTAATAAAACGGGTAGGAGATGCGTTAGATAACTGAAAATGATTGTTAAACTAACGCATCTTTTATGAATAAATACTTTACGCTAAAATCTTTATTATTACAGCAAAAAGAGCCTGATAATCAGGAAGAAAGAGTAAATAGTATGAAACCCGGTAAAAACGCAGTCAGAAATATTCTGAATTATTCCAGGGCGCTACGGGTCTACCCAACCCACTATGGGAACGTGAAATTTAATATGAATTAGTTGATAAGGTTATGTGCTTAATTTTTATTTAAAGACCGTAGAAACTTTTTTTGCGGTCTTTAATATTTTATTGTATGCCAATGCGCAAAGCAGAACGATTTGAGGCTTTTTTAGCATATTTTTCCAGGCATCAGCCAGTAGCTGAAACAGAGTTGCTTTACACAACGCCTTACGAGTTGCTTGTTGCCGTGATTCTTTCAGCCCAATGCACAGATAAAAGGGTGAACCTGATCACACCGGACTTTTTTCAGCGTTTTCCTACAGAAAACGAACTGGCCGACACTGACACAAAAGAGATTTTTTCTTATATCAAATCATGCTCTTTTCCGAATAACAAAGCTAAGCATTTGCTGGGTATGGCTAAAATGCTTCGCAATGAGTTTAACGGCATCGTACCCCAGGATGTAGATACATTGCAGAAATTACCTGGTGTAGGAAGGAAAACAGCAAACGTTATTGCCAGTGTGGTTTACAATAAACCTGCCTTGGCTGTAGATACGCATGTGTTCCGGGTTTCGGCAAGGCTGGGTTTAATAACAAATGCGAAAAATCCGGCAGAAGCTGAAAAGCAACTGGTAAAGTATATCCCGGAAGATAAGCTTGCCATCGCTCATCATTGGCTTATTTTACACGGACGCTATATTTGTACGGCACGAAATCCAAAGTGCGATTCTTGTCCCCTTACAGATTTTTGCAAGTATTATGCTGCTGAGAAACGAAAGGAAAAATCCCGAAAAGGAAGCCATAATGATGGCGATACTTAAAACAGGGTGATTGTTTATAATTTGCAGGACATTTTATTGCACAGAGGTGTGGAATTTTAAATTCATAAGATGCGTTTTTTTCAGGCAAATCTTATCTTTGTAAACCAAACTAAAAATAACATATAATGACATTTCCTGATAAAGGCCAAAAAGCACCTGAATTCACTGTGCAGGACCAGGATGGCAACGTAGTTTCATTACATGACTACAAGGGGAACAAAGTGGCTTTGTATTTTTATCCGAAAGCCAGCACACCGGGTTGCACGGCAGAATCATGCAATTTGCGGGATAATTACGAAGCTTTGCTTGGGAAAGGTGTGAAAATTATTGGTGTTAGCGCTGACTCGCCTAAACGGCAACAAAATTTTAGAGCAAAAAATAATCTTCCCTTCCCGCTCATACCAGACACGGACAGAGAGATTATAAACGCTTACGGAGTGTGGAGTCCTAAAAAAATGTATGGCAAAACGTATGAAGGAATCCACCGCATGACGTTTTTGATTGATGAAGAAGGCAAAATTATGCACGTATTCGATAAGGTAAAAACCAATGACCATACATCGCAAATTTTAGAAGTATTAAATCAATAAAACAAGAAAAAATATGGCTAAGACAAAAACAGATACAATTACAAATGCAGGCCAGGATAGGGGCAGTGAGAAAAACAAAGCGCTTGATCTGGTAGTAGATAAATTAAACAAAGAGTATGGCAAGGGCGCAGTTATGCGGATGGGAGATCGGAAGGTAGAGGATTTCCCCTCCATATCCACCGGTTCAATCGGGCTTGATCATGCCCTGGGAATAGGGGGCTTACCCCGTGGAAGAGTTGTAGAAATTTTTGGGCCTGAATCTTCAGGGAAAACCACGTTAGCAATTCACGCTATAGCTCAAGCTCAGAAGGCGGGAGGCCTTGCGGCTTTTATCGATGCTGAGCACGCTTTTGACCGTTTTTATGCCAAAAAACTGGGTGTGGATATCGATAACCTGTTGATATCGCAGCCTGATCATGGAGAGCAAGCTCTTGAGATTACAGATAACCTCATCCGCTCTGGAGCCCTGGACATTATTGTTATCGACTCTGTAGCTGCTCTTACACCAAAAAGTGAAATTGAGGGTGATATGGGCGATTCTAAAATGGGATTGCAGGCGCGATTGATGTCGCAGGCTTTAAGAAAGTTAACCGCTACCATCAGCAAAACTGGTTCTACATGTATTTTTATCAATCAGTTACGCGAAAAAATCGGGGTGATGTTTGGCAATCCGGAAACCACTACCGGCGGTAATGCCCTGAAGTTTTACTGCTCCGTCAGAATTGATATCCGTCGTATCGGACAGCTCAAAGAAGGCAATGACGTAGTAGGCAATCGCGCTCGCACAAAAGTAGTTAAAAACAAAATGGCGCCTCCCTTCCGCCAGGCTGAGTTTGATATTGTCTATGGCGAAGGTATCTCAAAAATGGGAGAAATCATTGATATGGGTGTGGAATACAATATCATTACCAAAAGCGGTTCATGGTATAGTTATGGCGATACCAAATTAGGGCAGGGCCGCGATGCGGTTAAAAAGTTGCTGCTTGATAATCCTGAGCTTGCCGAAGAACTGGAGACCAAGGTCAAGGAACATCTTTTCAATCTCAATAAAAAAGAATAATTACACAAAAACTAATTTTAAGGAATGCGGAACACGTTTCTGCATTCCTTTATTCAGATAAAGGTATATGCATCAAATATTTAGTAGAAGCTGGATTGTTTTCACAGCAGCGCTTTTTTTTCTCATCCTTTCCGGATGTGATACAGGAACTGGGAAGAACAAAGATAAACAGGATGATAAAACAAAAGAGAAAGATACGCTTGCGGTTTTAACATCTCAGATTCAGTCTGACTCGACGAATGCCAATTTATTTTATCTGCGTGCCAAAGTATATTTTGAGCGGAAAGAATCCAACAAGGCATTGCGGGATATAAGCAAAGCTATGCAATTGGATGGAGATGAGGAGGAGCATTTTGTCTTATTATCTGACATCTACCAGGAGCAGGAAAAATTTGAAGATGCGCGGGATGTGCTAAGAAGGGTTGCCGAACGAAACAATGTGAATTCAGAATCACTGGTTAAGCTGGCCAAACTTGAAATGGCCTTTGAAAATGATAATAAAGCCACACGTCAGATAAACAGAGCTATAAAGGCTGATCCGGATAATGCTTATGCCTGGTTTATTAAAGGATATATTTACGAAGAACAAGGCAAAATGGAAGATGCAATAAAGCATTATACTATTTCTATTGAAAAAGACGCAGATTTTGTGGAGCCGTATATTAATCTGGGTATTTTGTATTCTGACCGAGGCAGTGCAATGGCGGCCGATTATTTTAGCGGAGCTTTGAATATTGATCCTAACAACGTAAATGCCATGTATTTACTTGGGTTGCATTATCAGGAGCAAGAGAAATACGATAAAGCGGTTTCGTCTTATCAGAATATTATAGCTGCAAACCCTGATTATCCGCATTCTTATTACAATATCGGTTATATTGCTTTGGTGCATCAGGAAGATTATGATAAAGCCATCGAATTCATGAACAAGGCTATTGAAGTGCAGCCTGCGTTTTACAGGGCGTATTATAATTTAGGATATGCTTATGAATTGAAAGGTAATTACCAAAAAGCCCGTGAAGCTTATAAGAAATCACTGCAAATTATGCCCAATTTTGAAAAAGCCGTTGAGGGCATGAATCGTCTCGATCAACTTATTCGTTAGATGTTTTCATTGGTCCAGTTATCCAGTTCCTGGATTAGCTGTTGTTCTATGGTTTTTTCTATAGCGTCGATTTCCGGGGTAACGTCTGTGGTTTTTTGCCGGCGTATTTTTGTCAGCAGGGCTTCAGTAGCCTCAAAAAGGGCATTGGCAGCAAATTGCGAAAGATCGTTTTTCAAAGCATGAATTTCAAACTCAAGCTTTTTGGCTGAGTTCGCTTCCACGGCATTTTTAATATTTTCTTTTCTTTCGGGATATCCGTCTTTAAAAATATCAATAACTTCTGTCATAACTTCCGGGGAGAGCATTTCTACTCTCTCTTTGAACTCTTCCCTGTTGATTACCCGATTTTTACTCATAATTCTTTTTAATTTGTCCGAGTTCTTCCAGCATCTGTTCAATTTGATTTAAAAGCTTATCCTTGATCTGCTCTGTCCCTTCAAAATCTTTTGCTGCACCTTTTTTTTCAAGTTCTTTAGCCAGATTTCGTGGTTCTTCGGCGTAAAAATGAGAGATTACTCCTTTTAAACTGTGCGCCGATGTACGCAGCAACTCCGAATCCTGATCCTCTATAGCAGTATTGAGCTGTTTTACTCTTCCGGGATACTCATCAAAAAATATCTCAATGATTTCAAGGATGGTTTCCTTATCGTATACCTCAAAACTTTCCTTCAGTGCTGCTTTGTCTATGACCATATTGTTCGGTATTATTTATGCATAAGCAAAAGTATAGATTTTCAGTTTACAATGAAAGAGTCCGGTTTAATAAGTTCATAAGTTTTTAGGTT
>CAYXJS010000017.1:0-27397 GCA_964465045.1 uncultured Bacteroidales bacterium
AATATATGTTTTAAAATTGTAAAAAAAGTGCTTGGTTTTTTAGGGTTAATACACACGGTCAGAAAGTTTCAATGGATAATAGCTCTATAAGGGTCGAAATTAAGCCGAAGAGACCTTAAATTAGAAGTAGGCATAATAGAAAATTAATTACCATGAAACTTTTGAAAGTAAAAAAAGAAAAAATGTTTGTTATTGCGATTTTAGCCATATCCGTATTAGGACTTGGAAGTTGCAATAAAAATGAAATGAATGAAAGCTTTAAGCTTAAAAACAAATCAATTACATACACACTTGACAAAATTCCAATAGAAAGTGTCAAAAGTAATAACAAGAGTGCTGAAACTGATATACATGCTCTAATGAAAAATCCAGATGATTTGGACGATGAAAAGATTAACAACTACCTTCATCAATTAAGTTTAGCGACCAGAGAGTTGGTTAAGGATCGGAATTTTAATGAGGTTATTATTGAAATGGCTGAAAACTCTGAAACAAACACAGCCAATCTATTGGATTTGGAAACAATTGCACCAAATTATTTCAACGAAATTAATAGAAAGCTTGGTGAAAATATTTCACTTCAGACTATAGCAAATGATTTAACACATGAACCAAATGCTCCTAATGAAAAGTATCCTATTACTGCAGTTACAGAAAACTATGTGCCAGCCATTTTTGTTCCTAACATTGATATTGTTAACTCATCTTTACAACCAATAATTTCACCCAATATTGAAGTGGATAGTAGAGAAGATGAAAGCATTGAAGATAATATCATTGCATGGTTTTATAGTTCTCCTAGTGAGACTTCTGTTACTGAGATTATGTTAAGTGAGGAAACAGTTGAACAAACAACAAATCCAATATTTCTGCTTGATAATGCTGTAACAACATTAGCTACAGATAGGGATTTTGATTTTACTCCTTATAATGACGAAAGAGAAGATGCAGACGCGCGTTCAACTTCTGGTACTCGTTCATTTTCATCTTATGAGCACAGTATCGAATCGTCTTCTTATAGATATGAATCTTGGTATAGTGGCAAGTCAGAATTTGCTGTAACTGCAATAAGAATTGATCCTAATGGGACCAACCATTTAATTTATCAAAAAAATAACGGAACCTATAAAGATTGGCAATTAATAAGTAAAATCAAGAAAAATCAGATAGGAACAGTTAGGTATAATTGGAGACATCATGCATCTGATTGGCAACCATGGTCAAATCCATGGACTCCAAATGAAATACAAACGGGAGTTAATATGGTATTTTGGAATACTTTTGAACGTGACTGGAATAGATCAGCAAAAGCTTTAGGAACATGTGAAGCTAATAATTCAACAATTTATTTGAAAGGAAATATGAAGTATAGTGATAATTGGTATACATGGATACCATCTACAGCACAAATCCACTATACAAGATTTCAGTGGATTGATGCTAATTGGGCTCACTGGAATAATTCATGGAAAGCAAAATTTAGACTCTGGAAAGTGTATATTTAAAATTATAAAAAAGAAGGGAGGGTTCTTTGTACCCTCCCTATAATTTAAACAAATCAGGATGAAATTATTATTAATAATCGCTTTTCTATTGTTTTCGATAAACAGTTTTGCGCAGAATATTGACTTAAGTTACTACTCGACAGGTGCGGGAAAAAATATAACAGCTTCATATTCAAAAATTATAGGAAAAAGTGAAATAGGCTTTGGTTTAGGTTATAATATTGGGAGTATAAAACAACCAGATGACCAAAATAATATCTATTATAAGAGGCTGTTTCCAACAAAACTAATCCATTACTTAAATATAAATGCGTTTTATAACTATTATTTTTATAAGAAATGGAATTGTATAAAACCATTGTTATTTTATGATTTACAAACTAAATATTCAACCACAAGAAGTAGTATGTATATTGTTCATGATTATGATTCAACTCTTAATGGAGATAAACCTGAAGAAAATATTTTATATAGGAATTACATTGAATATTTTGGACCATTTTTATGGGTAGAAAATTCTTTAGGGGTCGGGTTCAAAGTTGATATTACAGAAAAAGTATATTTGAAACAGAAAGTTGGCTTAGGGATTCAAATATTATTTGGTGAGGATTCTCGATTGCTAAAACAAAATCCTGAATGGGAATTTTTTCCATTTATGAATGTTGGAGTTGGAATAAAAATAAAAAGCCCATAACAGCGGCTCATAGTGCATGCCGCAGGTAGCACTTTTTCAAGAAAGATTAAAGTAAATTTGAAAATGGTGCAAAACAGAAAAATTAGTTGTGAAATGCGGCACGCACCATAGCCGCAAAACGTTACCGCCAAGTGTAAAAAGACAGAGAAATGAATAATTTGCTACAAAATAAAGAAAGACAAAATGAGAAGCCAACGCACAAAACAGCACATTTGCAAACCGCACGAGCCGACACTCAATCAAAGTTTGCAAAAGAGCTGTTTTCTTGCCAACGCTAATTGACAAAGAATTTGAAATAAAATAAAAAAATTAGAAGATATGAATAATTCGAAAAAAGTCTACTGTGAAATTACAGGTGCTGAAACATCGATTGACAATACAATAGTTTTGGTAAAAATAGATGGAGTTATTGCCTTAAAAAACTTCAATAATCCAATGGTTGATTTTGAAAACAAAATAATCCAATCCAGTGGCAAGCCCCCTCTTAATTTTTATTCAGAAATTATTGTTCCAGATGATTTAAAACAAATATTTGGAAGAGTATTTTCAATAATAAATGATGAAGACGAAATCGAACAATCCACGACAGTAATGTCAATGGAAGGACAAAAATTATTCTCAGGACAAAAGCTATTTCCTTTTATGGAACATATAACAAATGGAGTTGAATTACTTCAAATTCCCCCAACAATGTTTCTTGCAATCATTGATACAAGCACTAAACCTAAAACAAAAATATGTGAGAATTGGTCAATCAATTACAAAGCCATAGGAAAGAAATACAGATACAAGGAAATCCTCAATGAAAGGAAAGAAAGACAAACTTTTGGTTATCCAGGAATATTAATGCCAGGATTTGATGTTGCTGTAAGCGATTGTTCAGAAAAGAATCCAAATGGGACTGGTTATATGTATAAAACTGATGGTAGCTTTAAGTCCATAGATTTATGTTGTAACGAAAGTGCAGTTTCTTTTTGTAAAGAAAACAATTCATTAGTTTATTATAATGATTTTATAAATAATGGTAAACTCAGAGTGTTAACCCCTGTAACTGAAACAATAAATAAAAATCTACAAAACCCACATTTGTTTAGGTCATCAAACATTTAAACATGCAAAAAATTATTACAGACAGATTGACTTTAAGAGAAATTAAATCAAAAGATATTTTTGGTTACTCTGAACTATTTTCAGACCAAGAGACAATGAAATTATTTGGAGGACCTCCTGTTACAAATGACCTTGAAATAAAAAATGTAATAGAACAAAAAAGACGAGAAGAAAATGAAGGAATCTCACTTTTTTGGACTATCACACTTTCTGATGAAAAAGAATTCATTGGGTTTATAAGACTCATGAGTTATAATAGCATCTATTTTGATTTGAGTTTTGAATCAATGGGTGAAATGAAAAATAGTTCAGACTTATTAAAATACATTGATAGAAAGAATGGTTGGGAAATTGATTATGCTCTCTTAAAAGAATATCGTAATAAAGGAATTATGACTGAGACAATATTCGCTATTCATGATTTCTGTAGAGAAAATAATATTTCACCAATTTATGCTAAGGTTAATAGTTTAGAAAACAAATCAACAATTTCCGTTTTACTTAAAAATGGTTATAAGGAGCTTTTACCACAGGCGAATAAGGAGGGTAAATTAGGTATGATATACAAGTGGGAATAGGAATCACTGTTTTATTCAGAAAATGAAACAATTACAAGCAGGATATATTATTGATGGGATTGCTGAATATTTAAGTAAAACATTCAGCAAAGATAAAGTTGATGGGCTTTTAAAACAGCTTTCATTTTTTGATACTGAAATTGTTTCAACAACAGGACAAGAAGTACAAAACCCTGAACAAATCCTTTTTGTTGCAAACAACATTATTTCAAGGGGATTACCAACAAGAATAAGTTTAGACCTCGAAAAAACAATTCTTGAAAAGTTTAAAATTGGTTCATTAAACAAAAAACAGGCTGAGATTGGTTCTATCAAATTTGATTTTAACTTTTCAGAAAATTTTGCAAATAAACTTTATAGAGCCTTACATATTGTTGACCCAAGAATTACATTGTCTGAAATCAATAAGCTAAGAATTGACACATGGGAAAATCATTTGGGTAGCAAATTTGAAGAAGATTTCCTTTATGACAAATTACCAAGATTAGTTAATCCTTTTTGGATACAGCTTTTTGAAAGCCAAAGAGAATTAGAAAACATTTTACGTTTTTCAACTTCTGCTGATGATGAAATTGACAAATTCCTTAATGGCTCGGTAAATATCTTTAATCAGCAAATGATTGATTTTTCGTTAGAATTTCCATACCAGATATTTAATCAGCGTGGAATAGTTGTCGAAGTTGATGGGAGCCAACACGAAGAAAATATTCAAAAAACAGTTGATGAAAACAGGGATAATGCAACAGAGAAAGCAAAATGGAAAAGAGCTATACGAATAAAAACACGAGAGTGGCATAAAATATCTGAAAAACTAAAATTCTTCATGGACTTGGAAAGTGAAGAATATTTCAAATTGCTCAAAACAAATTTTACAGAACCATTAAGTCAAGACAAAGAAGGATTAAAAGCACTACAATTATTATTAACTCCTTTTGCCATTGCAAGGGTTCAAAAAGTATTGATTGATTTACTAGCGAATGACAAATTAGATTTATCCAAAGAAGAATGGAATATAGCTGTGATTGAAAGAGATGTTCCGGGAGCTAAACTCGCAATTGATGACTTTCTCAATACACTAAAAAGCATTATAAAATTAGCCGGAGAAAATCAAATATTACCAAAAATCAATTTATTTGTTGAAAACACTCCAGAATTTGAAAATGCAGAGTTAAAATGGATTAATCCAATTGACAGAAACAAACAATTTGATTTATTTATTGATTTGGCAGTTTTGCAAAGAAACTTTTTGACTTTAATGGACAAAACTGTAAATGCTAATATAAAAGTAAACATCCGTTCTTCCCATTCTCCAAAAACAAATCGTAAGTTTTTAACTTCAAACCTAATTAAATATAAGTCGTTAGGGAAAAAGAACAGACGTAACAACGAGTTTGTTGAAGATGAAAACCAAGTCAAAACATTAGAAAAGTTTATACAAGATGTTTTTCGTAAACAATCATTCAGACCTGGTCAAATTGAAATAATAAACCGCGCAATTCAAACTAAAAGTGTTATTGGCTTACTTCCTACAGGTTCAGGTAAATCGTTAACTTATCAGTTAACCGCCTTGCTGCAACCAGGTCTTTCAATTGTTGTTGACCCAATTAAATCATTAATGAAAGACCAATATGAAGGTCTGTTAAGGAATTGGATTGATTGTTCTGTTTATATTAATTCATCCCTAACTCAAAAAGGAAGACAAATTGCCATTCAAAAAATTAACGATGCAACGACATTGTTTGCATTTATTTCGCCTGAACGGCTTCAAGATGATACTTTCAGAAAACAATTAATCGAAACAAGCGACTTTAATAATAACTACTTTAGTTATTGTGTGATAGACGAAGCACATTGCGTTTCAGAATGGGGGCACGATTTTAGAACTTCATATTTGCGATTAGGCGACAATGCAAGAAATTATTGTAAAACCAAATCAGGAAAAGATATTCCATTTTTCGCTTTAACTGCAACTGCCTCATACGATGTTTTAGCTGACATTCAAAGAGAGTTGAAAATATTAGATGACAATGCAATTGTAAGATTAGAAAAACTCGACAGACCCGAACTGCAATTTGAAATAAAAGAAGTGATTGCAGATATAAAACCAGAACAAGGTTTAGAATTTTCGAACAAACAAGCAATTGGAGAAGCAAAACAAGCAAAATTAATTTCTGAAATATCGAATATTCCTAAAGCACATAAAAACTTCATTTCAAACGAGCAAATTATAAAAGATGCTTCTCTACATGGTTTAAACATTGTTCCTGATAACTTCTCTACTCAAACTTCTTTCAACAGCAATGGAGAAAACACAAATGCTGGATTGGTTTTTTGTCCGCATAGGAATTGGTATTTTGGTGTTACTGATAATGCTTCTAATATTTCGCAAAATATTGGTGGAGTTGTAGTGGGTACATTTATGGGTAGCAATGGAGAAGAAAGAAGGGATGAAACAAACGAAATTAGTCAATCCGAATTTATTCAAAATAAAATAGACCTTTTAGTTGCGACCAAAGCGTTTGGAATGGGTATTGATAAACCCAATATCAGATATGTGGTTCATTTCAATTATCCAAGTTCAATAGAAAGTTATTATCAGGAAGCAGGAAGAGCAGGCAGGGATAGAAAAATTGCAGTTGGTGTAATTTTATTTAATCAACAGGAAGTTGTTGCAGAAGACATTATCCAAAAAGTTACCGAAAACGGTGAAATAACGGAAGAATTAGAAAGTTATAGAACTTCCATTGATAGAGATTTATTACAGAGTTTTCACCGTAACAATTTCAAAGGAATTGCAAAAGAAAAAATATTACTTGCAGAACTTTTAACGGAAATCAAGTTTCCTACAAAACGAATAATCAATCACCTTGAAGATGGAATTATTGAAGAATTTGGAGTAATACTGCAATTAAGAACATTCACAAATAAAAACGGTAGACAAGTCCTTTATTTAAATCCAAATTACGGGAGCATTTATTTAGACCGTGAACACTTTCCATTTTATGCAGGAAATGATGCAAACACTCAAACATCTGACATAGCAAATTTTATCAGAGATTATATTCAAACAAATAAACCCGAAAATCAAATTGCCTTTGACTGGCTAAATCAATTCACCCAATCTTCAAAACAAGACGGTATAGAAAAATTACTTGAAAATCCTGAAAAACCAGACGAATTCATTGTAGTAATTCCTTTTGCTAATAATACCAAAGAAAGGATTGCTATGTTTTTACAAAGCAAAGGGATTGAGATTAGTGAGCGAATGGTTGATGAAGCACAGAAGTTTTGTCAGGATATAGATACTTTCATTACTAATCTTGAAAAACAATATTCCAAATTTAACAACTGGGAAAATCTACACATACCATCAGAACTGAAGCCAAAACTAAAAAGCCTGTTCTTGCAAATTAGAGAAGAACAAGACACCTTCAAAGCGATTTACAGATTATCCATAATTGGTGTAATTGACGATTATACAATCGATTACAAATCAGACACTATTTCAGCACACATTAGTCGTAAAAAGAAAGGACATTATACCAGACAACTTAAAAACTATCTTTTACAATACAATAGCATTGAAAAGGTTGAAGAAAGGCTGAAACGATTAGAATACTACAAAGGAAATTCTGAGATACAAAAATGTCTTGGATTTTTGATAAAATTCATCTACGAAGAAATTGCAGAACAACGAAAGGAAGCAATTAAAGCGATGGAAGAAGCTTGTAAAATTGGATTACAAGAAGATGGTAGTCGTAGATTTAAAGAGTTCATTGATTTATATATGAATTCAAAGTATGCACGTCCTGAATACTTACCTTCTGATACAGAAAAAGGCTTGAAAGAAGATTTTGAGATTGTTAAAAAATATATGGACTTGGTTAGAACTGACCGTGGTGGTGAGATAAATAATTTAAAGCATTTACGTGGTGCTGCAACAGTTCTATTAGTACAAAGACCAGATAATTATGTATTCATTCTTTTAAAGGCATTTACAATTTTCATAATTGAAAAGGAAAACGATGA
Source organism: uncultured Bacteroidales bacterium (assembly GCA_964465045.1). Lineage (GTDB taxonomy): Bacteria > Bacteroidota > Bacteroidia > Bacteroidales > JAIPAH01 > JAIPAH01. The sequence continues at coordinate 7,917 of CAYXJS010000017.1, forward strand.
ATTTATAAAAGAAGCACAACAGGATTTCTATAATGGCTTTTTAAAACTAAGTAAAACTGGAGCAGAAGATATTCTTTCTGTAAAGGACAAAGTAGAATATTTCAAAAACAAATTATCAGATTTTGATACAGAATTAAACTTGAATATAGCAGAAATTGAAGATGTGTTGTACCACAAAATACACACGGATTGGATAGAAGCTTTTAACTCTAAATTTATTGGTGAGTATGAAAGAGCAAATTAATGAGCAATTGGCTTTGCTTGAAAAAGAATTGTCGAGACTAAAAAAAGTCACAGATTACATTGATGACACGAAAAAGACGGCTCAATCTGTAATAACTGAACTAAAAACAGTTCAGGACAATTACTCAACATATACAAGCAAGATTTTTGATTTGTATAAATCATCAGTTGAGCAAATAAAAAAGGAAACTGAATTACAAATCAAAGAAGGTGTAATTCACTTCGAAACAACAGGTTCTCAGATTGACCAGACAAATCGTGAAAAACTCGTTGAAACAAAAAGACTTCTGGAAAACTATAGAAAAACAGTAGAAGCAACTGATAATTTAGTAAAAACACTTGAAGCAGTTGATTTTCCAACAAGATTAGATAATATTGAGCAACAAGTAAGCAAAAACCTTGAAGAAATCGAGAATAGATTTAATCTTCAAGACAAGCAAAATAAATTGATTAAAATATTACTGTTTGTGATTTTGGGAATAGTAAGCATTGGCGGAATAAGTGGATTATTGATTTGGTTAAAAATAATATAGCCAGCCCGAAAGCCATACACATTTGCAATTCGCACAAGCTGCCACACAGACCAAAAATTGCAAAAGAGTATGTCTTTGCCAACGCTGACAGACGACCGAAAAAAAAGTACGACCGCACAACATTGTATAAGCGTAATGCGGGCTGAACTACTAAATATGAGCATTTTTGCTCCTAAGAAACTTTGCGGTGGGCGGACAGTGAATAGCTCCGAAATCCCGCACTACGCTTATACTTGAACGTTCCCGGCAAGGCAATGGGACGCTCTAAAATTATCAGCACACACAGAAATTATCACATTTGTGATATATTTGTTTTTATGGAAAAAGAAATTCAGAAAAATAACAACTTGATTGAGGAAATAAAAGGTTTCATAAATGAAGCCAAAGAAACTGTTGCAATAACAGCCAATTCCGCATTAACAATCTTGTATTGGAATATCGGTCATCGAATAAATAATGAAATTCTTCAAAATAAACGCGCAGATTACGGACAACAAATTATACGGGCCCTTTCTAAAAAATTAACAGAAGAATTCGGCAAGGGTTGGAGCGAAAAACAATTGAGACATTGTCTACGCTTTGCGGAGACTTTTCAGCAAAAAGAAATTGTCTACGCACTGAGTAGACAATTGACCTGGACACATTTCAGAACACTCATATACATTGAAAACGAATTAAGTAGAGAATTCTATGCCGAAATGTGCAGATTAGAAGGTTGGACAACAAGAGTGCTTAACGAAAAAATTGATTCAATGCTGTTTGAAAGAACAGCCATATCCAGAAAGCCTGAACAGCAAATCAAGAAAGAATTAAAAGAACTAAGAGAAAACAAAAAAGTAACCCCGGATATCGTGTTCAGAGACCCATATATCCTGGATTTCTTAGGCTTAGAGGACGAATTTAGTGAAAAAAATCTTGAAGAAGCCATCTTGCGAGAACTGGAAAAATTCCTAATGGAATTGGGGCAAGGATTTACATTTGTAGAGCGCCAAAAAAGAATGCTAATTGATGGTGAAAGTTACAAACTGGATTTGCTATTTTATCACCGAAAACTAAAACGTCTGGTTGCGATTGACTTAAAACTAGGAAGATTTAAAGCTGCATATAAAGGTCAAATGGAATTGTACCTCCGCTACATCCAAAAACATGAATTAGAACCCGGTGAAGATTCCCCTGTTGGTTTACTTCTTTGCGCCGAAGGAAATAATGAACAAATTGAATTATTACAAATAGAAAATTCGGGAATACGCATTGCAGAATACATCACAGAATTACCACCAAAAGAAGTCCTACAGAAAAAATTGCATAGATTGATTAATGTTGAAAGAAACCGATTAGAAAACAAAAATGATGATAAATAAGCCCAGCCGGCAACAAAGCTATTATACGCCATCCGTGGTATCCACAGCATATTGAGGGTTTTGTTTTACCCTCTCCCATGCGTTCGAGCTGATAAATCCACAGCTGGTTTGAAAGCCATGCCCAGGCGCATATAGCTGGGACGTTCCCGGAATACAATAGTATTTTCTACCATGCTTGCACTCCTGCCGGGGCTTTTTACTGCTGTTTTTATTCCTTCCTGAACTTCTGGATAGAGTCCGTTACAAACTCAAGCGGCAGCATGGTGATTGTGGAGATGTTATCGGGCGAAAGCCCTTCCTTGTGGAGGCGGTAGGAAAGATGTTCCATTGATTCGCCGATTTCGATGATGTGACGGTCGGGGTCGTAGAGTCTTACCACACGCTGGCGCCATGGCTGCTCGCGCATTTCATGGACAAACTCCACACCGGCGTCCTGTAGTTTTTTAACGGCGCTTTCCATATCATCATACTCAAAATAGAGCTCAAAATTATGGCCTTCCTGCAGGATGGGTTTTTGGTTGATCAGGCTTTGGAAATGCGTGTCGAGGTGGATAGCGAAATCGCCTTCGAAGGTCACATTCTCACCAAAGTCATACTTTATTTTCTGATCTAAAAGTTCCCGGTAGAATTTCCTGGACCTTTCCATATCAGATACAACGATAAGCGGGCAGATGAATTTCATGGTTTTTGAATTAATATTGTCTGATGTGTTTTGTTTAGCGTTTTCTCTCTTTGTCGTAGGTTCTTTTTTCATCAAAAAACCGTGCTTTTTCAGGATTTCGAATTCCTTTTGCATCTATAAGCTCAAGCTTCACCGAACCTACAAAAACCTCACTTTCAGCCAGCACCGGCAAGCGGTTTTTGTCATCGGTTACCCACAAAACGCCCGGATAAGGCTCTTTAAAAACCTGGCCTACCGAGACTTTTGGCCTAAAGCCTAAACACCGGAACGTGCCGTAATCTGTTTCAATGGTGTCATAGCCAATAAACTCGATAGCTGAGATGTACAGTGAGTCATCCAGAAAGTAATCCACGTAGAAGCGGTCGCCCTTTTTGACATTATCATAGTCAAAATTACGGGCAAAGTAAAATGCTGAAAGAATATCCTGGGTTTGCTCTGTAATCGATGTTGTATCGTACCAGCTCCGGGCTTTCAGGTCTTCAAAATCAAAACGGACTTTGTCTTCTTTATAATAGTTTCCTTCGCGCGTGTCACGATAAAAAAAGTGCGGAACAAGCGCTTGTTTATCGATATATGACTCAAAATGCTCGCGTACTTTTATGAACCAGTTAATAACACCTTTTGTGCGGCCGTATCCTTTAATATGATATACCGGACGTTTATCAAAAAGTGTATCGGTGGGGTGAACTTCCAAATGACCAATACCTGCTGTAAGTTTTCCGGTTACTTTTGAATGGTAATAAACTCTGTATTTTAATGATTCTCCTTCAGCAAAAGCGGTATTTTCTTCAGGTTGATAAACCTGAGCTTTGGCTGATATCAAAGTTATCATAAAAACTAACCCAAACAAAATTAAAAATCGCTGCATATAAGGTTTATTGACGTTTGAGCACAAAAGTAGAAAAGAAATAGAAACACAAAAGGATTGAGGCTACGATTAGGCAGAGCGAATTGCTTCTACGGGATCGAGCCTGGATGCCTGCCATGAAGGCACCAATCCGGCTACCAGACCTATAATGCCTGAAACGCCAATGGCCAGCAGTATATTTCCTGTTGTAAGTTGCAGGGTTAGGCCAATGTCAAGACTGTTGGCAATTAATACCCCCGCCAGCACAATCAAAAGTCCGAGTAATCCTCCGATTAATGATAAAAATATGGCTTCAAAAAGAAACTGTAAGAGAATAAAATAGTTCTTTGCTCCCAATGATTTTTGAATGCCAATTTGATTGGTTCGTTCTTTAACGGAAACAAACATAATGTTGGCTATTCCAAAACCGCCCACAAGCAGGCTAAATCCACCAATAATCCATCCTATCATCGAAACAATACCAAAAAAGGCATCAAAGCCCTGGGTGAGCAAACTCGTCTCATTGATCGCAAAATTATCCTCAGCGCCGGGCCGTAAACTTCTTGCCGACCTCATAATGCCCTTTATTTCATCCCTCATCTGATCAATTGAAACATTTTCTTTGGCCTTTACCATTATGCTTGCATTGACATCATCAAGATCAGCAATTTGCCTTAGGAAGTATACAGGCACAATCACGCGCCAATCATGCGAGTCGCCAAAAGAATCATCGCCTTCCTCCTTGAGTGTGCCAATCACCCTGACTTTGCGCCCACCTACTTTTAGGGTTTTTCCTGTAGCTTCCAAATCACTAAAAAGTGTTTCTTTTACCTTACTACCTATCAATCCTACCGAGGCACCACCTTGCATTTCATTTTGCGTAAAATATCGTCCGCGAACAATGTCAAAAGCCATCACACGGTCATACTGATAAGATACACCTACGATGACGGAGTTATTCAGCGCAACAGAACCTTTTTCTACAGTGCGGCTTATTCCGGTCATATAAGAAGCATTAGCTACTGTCTGGCTTTGCGCAAGAATGGTTTCCAGCTCGTCCACATCCGGCTGTGGCCGGTTCATATATTTCCACCACGGATAGTCAGATTGCCCCATTGCCCAGGGCCATTTTTGGATGAATAAGACTTTTTGCCCCAACTGCTCAATGGAAGAGCGGATTTGGCGTTCCAGTGAGTCGAAAACCGTAAATACAGATATCACCGCAAATATGCCTATCGTAATACCCAGCAGGGTGAGAAACGTTCTCACTTTGTTGGTAATGATAGACTGCAGCGCAAAAATATAACTCTCTCTAAATAGTTTCAGGTATATCATCCTGTAAAAGTCCGGCGTTTAATTATGCTTTCAAAGTTATGATATTTCCGGGAAATGTAATGTTTGTTTTAAAAATCATAGCAAATAAGCCTCGATATTTTTTTTGTGAAATCGTAGCTGAGGCTTCCCCTTAAATTCAACCTTTGATACTTTAACGCTACAAAAGAATTTTAATATCTTTGGGTTTTAACCTTTTAAATCCGCAAGATGAAAAAATTCTTTTATATCCTGTTGTTGCTAATCGGTGTAACCCTCTTTTTTGCAGGCGCTTTCTCGCTGGGCACAGGTTCTGTTGGAACCGTTGTGGTTATGATTATTGGAGGAGCAGCATTAGCGGCTGTATCCTTAAAACAACTCCGCAAAATCCGGCACAAGAATACAATTTAGGGCGAGAAACCTTCTGATGTAATAAGAAAACAGTTCCTATGCAACCGGAAAAATAATTATAGTTAATTCACTTTTATTGTAATGCTTTCCGTATAGTTTACAGGATTATTTTTTGTAATATTGTGCAACGAAAATTGGATTTTAGAAACAGTATAAACTATTGATTACGAACTTCTGAGAATAGACATCCATGGCAGGAATGAAAAAGATTAAAAACGTATTGCTTTCCGCTTACCATAAGCAGGGTCTCGAAAATCTTTTGACCTTACTACAAAACCTGGACGCACAAATTTACTCAACCGGCGGCACCTGGGAGTTTATTACTAATCAAGGTATTTCAGCCATTAAGGTTGAAGACCTTACCGGATATCCTTCCATATTGGGAGGCAGAGTTAAAACACTTCATCCTGCGGTTTTTGGGGGTGTTTTGGCGAGGAGTGAGCATGAAGGTGATCAGAAAACAATAAAAGAATACAATATTCCTGAATTTGATATGGTTTTGGTTGATTTGTATCCCTTTGAAGAGACCGTTGCTGCAGGAGCCTCTCAGGATGAAATCATCGAAAAAATTGATATCGGGGGAATTTCTCTTATCAGGGCGGCAGCTAAAAATTTTAACGATGTTTTGATAGTTTCTTCGCGGCAACAATATGAAGAAGTTGAATTCCTGTTAAAAGAGCAAAACGGTTATTCTACAATAGAAAACCGAAAGAAGTATGCCGCCGAAGCTTTTGCTGTTAGTTCCGGATATGACGTTGCTATCTGTAATTATTTTGGTCAGGATAACTCAGAAAACTATCTCAGAATAGCTCAGGATGAGGCGAACGAACTGCGTTATGGTGAAAATCCGCATCAGTCAGGTACGTTTTATGGTAAACTTCAGGACATGTTCACACAACTTCATGGCAAGGCCATATCATACAATAACCTGTTAGACCTGGATGCCGGAATTAACCTTATCAATGAATTTACCGATACTACTTTTGCCATTCTAAAACATAACAATGTTTGTGGTATTGCTTCGCGCGATACTTTAGCAGATGCCTGGAAAGATGCATTGGCGGGAGATCCGGTTTCTGCCTTTGGAGGAGTATTGATTACAAACAGAAAAGTAGATACGGTTACTGCCAAAGAAATTAATAAGTTGTTTTTTGAAATTATCCTGGCACCTGGATATGAAGATGAAGTATTAACGTTGCTAAAATCAAAAAAGAACCGTATTATCCTGGAATCAAAAAACCTGAAAACAAGTCCTGAAATTTACCGGACTGCGCTGAATGGCTTTTTGAAGCAAGAGCGTGACAGTAAGACCGAAACACAGGATGATTTTTCTTTAGTTACTGAGCAGCATCCCACAGAGAATCAAAAGGAAGATCTTATTTTTGCCAATATTTTAGTTAAACATACAAAATCAAATGCCATAGTGCTGGCCAAAAAAAAGCAGTTGCTTGCCTCCGGGACAGGGCAAACATCGCGCGTAGACGCTTTAAAACAGGCTGTTGAGAAAGCAAAGCACTTTCAGCATGATCTTTCGGAAGCGGTTATGGCTTCAGATGCTTTTTTTCCGTTTGCTGATTCAGTTGAAATTGCACACAGAGAGGGAGTTAAAGCAGTAATTCAACCCGGAGGTTCAATAAGAGATAAAGATTCCATTGCTTATTGTGATAAAGCCGGCATGGCAATGGTATTTACAGGGAGCAGGCATTTTAAACATTAATATAATTAATATACTACGATGGGATTATTTTCATTTTTAACCAAAGAAATAGCAATAGACCTTGGCACCGCCAACACCCTTATTATTCATAACGACAAAGTTGTGGTAGATGAACCCTCCATTGTAGCTATTGAAAGAAGCACAGGAAAAATTATTGCTTTTGGAAAAAAAGCCCTGATGATGCATGGTAAAACGCATGAAAACATCAAAACCATCAGGCCACTGCGCGATGGCGTTATTGCTGACTTTCAGTCGGCAGAATATATGCTTCGCGAAATGATAAAGTTAGTGGGTAAAGGAAATTCACTTTTTCCTCCCGCTCTGAAAATGGTAATCTGTATTCCGTCGGGAATTACAGAGGTGGAAGAACGCGCTGTAAAAGATTCTGCAGAGCAGGCCGGCGCCAAAGAGGTACGTTTAATCCATGAACCTATGGCAGCAGCAATCGGAATTGGTATAGATGTGCTGGAACCGACCGGAAATATGATTATTGATATTGGCGGTGGAACCAGCGAAATCGCCGTTATCGCACTTGGAGGTATTGTGAATAACAAATCCATCAGAGTTGCAGGCGATGATTTTACAACTGACATCATGGATTACATGCGCAAGCAGCACAATATCAACATTGGTGAGCGAACAGCAGAACGAATCAAGGTGGAAGTGGGTGCCGCCGTCACTGAGCTGGAGAATCCCCCGGATGATTTAGCAGTACATGGCAGAGATATGTTAACCGGAATTCCGAAAGAGATAAAGGTAAACTATGCTGAAATAGCTCATGCGCTGGATAAATCCATTTCCAAAATCGAAACAGCCGTGCTGAATGCGTTAGAAATGACACCGCCGGAGCTTTCTGCTGATATATTCAGAACCGGAATTTACCTGGCCGGTGGCGGATCGCTGTTGAGAGGCCTGGATAAGCGTTTGCACATGAAAACCAAGTTGCCGATACACATGGCGGAAGACCCGCTGCGCTCCGTAGCCAGAGGAACAGGCGTGGCGCTAAAGAACTTTGATAAGTTCACCTTCCTGATAAAATAGAATAGTATATGCGGTTTTTACTGGCATTTTTAAAGAAGTATGCCTTCTTTTTTCTTTTTCTTGTTCTGGAAGTTGCGGCTTTGTTTTGGACGCTGAACAGCTTTGATTACCAGCGAAGTGTTTTTTCTAATGCTTCCTCAAATGTAGCCGGGTCTATGTTTGAAGTTGTAAATAACATAGCCGATTATGCTAATCTGGGAAGAGAAAACAAAAAGCTGCTGGAAGAAAACAAAAAATTGAGAAATACACTGCAAGCCTATAAAATCCCTCATGCCTCAGATACTGTAAATCGTGATACGCTGACTTATGTTACGCCTGATTCACTCCAGGTAAGGAAGTTTGTTTACGAACCCGTGAATTTTATTCACAACTCGGTTCATAAACTCAATAATTATCTGATGATTGATAAGGGAAGCAATGACAGCATTTTTCAGGATATGGGTCTGATAAATAGTCAGGGGATTGTCGGTATTGTAATAAATACCTCCAAAAACTATGGTTGGGCTATGTCTTTGCTCAACAGCAATATCAAAATCAGCGCCATGCTTAAGCATTCACAACAAATGGGAACGGCTGAATGGGATGGCCAGGATTACCGATTTGGGATTTTATCAGACATACCAGCGCATTCAGAGGTTAATAAAGGAGATACAATCGTTACCAGCGGTTATTCGCAGGTCTTTCCTGAGGGCATTTTAATAGGTACTGTGGAGGATGTGACGCTAAATGAGGGAATTAACATGTATTCGATCCGCTTTAGGTTTGCGGCAGATTTTAACAGCCTGGATTACGGATATGTAATAAAAAATCTTTCTATAGATGAGATTGACAGTATTAGTGACATTGAAAAACCGGTAATACAGTGATATTAAAAAACATTATAAGGTTCATTTTGCTTGCAGGAGTTCAGGTACTTCTGCTTAACAGGATAAACTTTTCCGGTTATATCGATCCTTATCTTTACGTACTGTTTATCCTGTTGCTGCCATTTTCAACGCCGCGTGGAGTTTTATTGATTATAGCTTTTGCAACGGGCGCTGTAATCGATATGTTTTCGCACACGTATGGTGTTCACACGGCAGCAACGGTGTTTATGACCTTTTTGCGGCCCGGCGTAATCCGGATGGTGTCGCCCCGCCAGGAATATGAAAACGCAACTGAACCGAAGGTTTCTGAAATGGGATTGAAATGGTCTTACACCTATGCCGCTATTTTAATCGTGGCTCACAACAGTGCGCTATTTGCCCTCGAAGCTTTTCGGTTTAATGACATCCTGTCCCTGGCATACCGCATTTTGTTCAGTTCTCTGGTTACTTTGGTTTTAGCGCTTATTGTGCAATATGTCTTTAAAGGAAAAGGCAAGTAATAGTAAAAACAAAAATAAGTCGCTATTAACGCTGTATTAACATAATGAAGAATAATAATTTGTTATTTTCACCATTAAAATCATCCGAAATACAATAGCCTGGTGGCAGGCTTGGTTAATAAAACGAACTAAATAAAATTAAAAGTATGAAAAAACTGATTTATGTAAGTATCCTGATTGGGATAGCTGTTGCGTGCGGACAGCAGGAAGAAAAAACCTATCAGATAAAAGGAACTATTGAAGGAATGGAAGACCAAATGGTTTTCCATCAAAAAATGGGAGATGAGGATGTAATAACTGTTGACTCAACCAAATCAGAAGATGGAACCTTTTTATTTGAAGGAGAAATCAATTTGCCGGAACAGCATTATATTACGTTTGATAATCTTGATGCTGAAATCGCACTTTTTAATGAACCCGCAGAGATTTCTGTATCAGGCGAATCAGACTCACTTCAAAAGCTTGAAGTAGAAGGTTCAGAGAGTCAAAAACTATATGAGAAATATCAGACCCGGATCAATCAACTTCAGCAACAGCAGCGGGATATTTATTCTCAATATCAGGAAGCCAAGTCTGTAAATGACGGGGAAAAGATGAAAATGCATGAAAACCAGTATTTATCACTGGATAGCATCAAGAATGATTACACCGAAGAATTCATAAAAGATAATTCCGGAAGTGCAGTTTCCGCCTATATCGCATTACGGTCAGCATATACTTATGATTTACCCAGGCTCAAAGAAATGGTGCAAGGCTTTGACCCCGCTATTGATAAGTCTTATTATGTAAAGCAGCTTAAAGGACGTATTGAAAAACTGGAAAAAACCTCTGTTGGCCAGGTGGCTCCGGATTTCACGATGGAAAATCCCGAAGGGGAACCAGTTTCTTTATCCGATTTCAGGGGGCAGTATGTTTTGCTTGACTTCTGGGCAGCCTGGTGTGGCCCGTGTCGTGCTGAAAACCCCAACATTGTAGAAGCCTTTCAGGAATATAAAGATGAAGGATTTACGGTTTTTGGCGTTTCGCTTGATAATAACCGGGAAGACTGGTTAAAAGCTATTGAAAAAGATAATTTAACCTGGCCCCAGGTTTCTGACCTGCAGGGATGGGATAATGAAGTAAGCAACCAGTATGGCGTAATGTCTATCCCACAAAGCTATTTGCTTGATGAAGAAGGTGTGATAGTTGCTAAAAACCTGCGCGGGGAAGAGCTTCACCAAAAACTCGATGAAATATTCAACCCGTAATTTCGTTTTGAATGTGAAATTAGAGGGGAAAGCCTTTGGCATAAATCTTATCCCAATCCGGGATAAGATTTGCTAACGGCATTTCCTTCACTTAGTTATTTTACTAAATATAATTCAAGTATGAGAACATGGATTTGGATTGCGGCAGCTTTATTTCTGCTCTCATTAACACGATGTGCTGTAAGTGATAAAGAAATATTCTCAGCAGAACAGACTTTTGAAAACGATACATGGCAGCGGTTTCAGATTTTGGAGTTTGATATTCCTTTTGAAGAAGAAAAGAAAGCATACAACTTCTATTTTACAGTAACTTATTCGGATGAATTTCAGCATGATAACATACCATTGCATGTCATATTAAAAACATCAACCGGGAGCAAGCGGGTTCATGAGTTTACCATAAAAGTGCGGGATGCGAAGGGTGAAAATATTGGTAAAAAAGCGGAAGATTCTCAGTACTATGTCTTAAAGGCTCCATTGTGGCAAGGGTTAACGATCAGTGAGCCTGGAGAAGCATTTCTCTCATTGGAACAAATTATCCCGAAATACAAGACCCCTGGTATAAAGCAAGCGGGTATCAAGGTAAATTATGCAGACTAATTATTTTACTTAATAAGTGCCCGGTATTGTGTTATATACTTTATGGATTCTTTTTTGTCTTGTTCTAGCTGACTGGTGAGTTCTTCCAGGCTTTGGAAGCGCTTTTCATCTCTTATACGCTCAAGAAAATAGAGTGTCAGATAATCGTTATAAATCTCATGTTTAAAGTCAAACAGGTGAACCTCGATACTGAAGCTGCTTTTATTGATGGTAGGGCGGATGCCGATGTTACACATCCCAAAATATAGATTTCCGTTCCAATTCACCTTCACAATGTAAACTCCGTTGCAAGGCAGCATTTTGTGGCGGTCTTTTATTTCGATGTTAGCGGTGGGAAAACCGATTTTTTTCCCGATTTGGTTGCCATACGTCACCCTCCCAAACACAAAGTATTCATATCCCAGTAATTCGTTGGCTTCGGCTATGTTTCCGGTGATTAGCCGGTCGCGAATAATTGAAGAAGATACTTTTTTGCTTTTATGAAACACATCTATTAATCTTTCAAAAGTAAAGCCATGTTTCATGGCTATTTTGTGTATGCTTTCATCGCTGCGGAGCTGATCGCTGCCCAACCGATTATCAAAACCTAAAATAAAATGTTTCATGTGGATTCTGTTCACCAAAACATCATTAATAAACATTTCACCTGTCATTTGCGAAAGCTCACGATCAAAACTGAGCACTACGAGGTGGTCTATTTCTGTTTGGTAAAAAAGATGCACTTTATCGAGATGCGTATTCAGCAGGCGGTAAGAATAATTCCCGGAATTCAGAAAAATACGGGGGTGTGGCTGAAAGGTGACTACTACGCTTTCTCCGCGAAGTTCAAGGGCTTTTTCTTTTACTTTTTCCAAAACATATTGATGCCCGCGGTGAACCCCGTCAAATGCGCCAACGGTTACTACCGGATTTTTTAAGTCTAAATTTTCTGTAGAAGTGTGTATCCTCAAGCTTAAACCAGTTTATTAGCCATTAAGTATTGTGCAATCTGAACGGCATTAGTTGCAGCGCCTTTTCTTAGGTTATCAGCCACAACCCACATGTTCAGCGTGTTTTTCTGGAACAAGTCTTTTCTGAGCCGGCCTATTAGCACCTCGTCCCGTCCTTCTGCAAACAATGGCATAGGAAAAACATTGTTTCGCGGATTATCCTGCAAATGAATCCCGTTATGCAAAGAAAGGATATCCCTGACATTCCTGATATCAAAATCCTTTTTAAAACTTGCTGTTATCGCCTCGCTGTGGCCTCCTTTTACCGGAACCCTTGCAACGGTGGGAGTTACCTGCAAGTTTTTCAGCCCTAATATTTTTCTGGATTCGTTCACCAACTTCATTTCTTCTTCAGAATAACCGTTCTCATCAAAAGAACCGCCCATAGGAATCACATTCAAATCTATAGGGTAGGGATAAGCATGGTGATTGGTTTTGTTTCCTCTGCGCTCATCCTCCAGTTGCCGGATGCCCTTCATACCGGAACCTGATACAGACTGGTAGGTTGTAACATGTATACTTTTCAGGTAAAAAGCACGGTGAAGGGGATACAAGGCAACCACCATTTGAATTGTACTGCAGTTTGGATTGGCTATGATTTTATGGTCTGTTTTTAAAACATGAGCATTGACTTCTGGCACTATCAATGGTATGTCAGGATCATTTCTCCATGCAGATGAATTATCTATAACAGTTGTGCCCTCATGGTTAAAAGCAGCAGCATATTCTGATGAAAACCCCGAACCGGCAGAGAAAATGGCCATATCAGGTTTAGCCCGAAGAGCCTCTTCAACCCTGACCACGGTAATTTCTTTATCCCGGAACCAAATTGTTTTTCCTGCTGAACGGGATGAAGCTACAGGAATCAGCTTGGCTACGGGAATGTTAAACTCCTCCAATGCTTTGATGATGGTTTGCCCTACAAGTCCGGTAGCGCCTGCAACTGCAATCTTATAACTCATCTGATTTTAATTTTATCGTATTAATCATTTGAAAATGATGATCAAATATAGTAATTTTAACGAGTTCTCTTAATCAGAAATATGAACTCATTACCTGAATAATTATGGAACGTAAAATATTTTGGCTTGCTGTTTTTTTTCCGCTAATTGTTAATGGTCAGTTTGCAGATGATTTTTCTGATGGAAATTTTTCTGAAAATCCTGTTTGGCAGGGAGACACTAATAAATTCATTGTGAATGATGATTATCAGCTTCAGCTAAACGATACGGAAGCCGGGGAAGCTTTCCTTTCAACGATAAGTCAGCGTATTGACAGCACCGAATGGCTTTTTGACGCAGAACTGGGTTTTGCTCCCTCGGCTAACAACAACGCTTTCGTTTATTTGGCTTCCAACTCAGTAAATCCAGCTTTAGCTGATGAGTCGGTTTACTTAAAAATGGGAGAAAGCGGCAGTGATGATGCCCTGGAGCTTATCCATCATGATAATGGTGAGGAACAAGTGATTTGCCGTGGTAGTGACGGTCTGATTAGCTCTGCCTTTTCATTAAGCATTAAAGTTACTTATCGAGAAAGCGGGAAATGGAATATTTTTATCGATCCATTGGGAAATGGCTCTTATGTTCCTGAAGCAGAGGGAAATCATCCCGTTCAGTTTGCCGCTTCGCATTTTACCATTGCCTGTAATTACACCATCAGCAACAGCGACAATTTTACATTTGACAATTTTTTAGTCAGGCCTTTACAAGTAGATACTGACCCACCGGGAATTGAAGGTATTGAAATAAGCGATAATCGCACTTTGCAAATCAGGTTTTCAGAAAGCGTTACCACAGTCTCTGCTGAAGACCCATCTAACTATCTGCTTAACGGAAATATTCAACCTGAAAATGTGGATTTTGATGATGTGTTGATGGATAATGTGATGTTGCAATTTACTCAACCTTTTGAAAATCAAACTGAATATCAAATGGAAGTCTCCGGGATTGAAGACCTGGCAGGAAATGTTATGGATACCGAACAGCTTTCGTTTACTTATTTAAAACCATTTGAACCCGAAACGCATGAAGTGGTAATCAATGAACTGATGGCTGATGTTAATCCGGAACCCAACGGACTTCCGGATTATGATTACGTAGAGCTATTCAATACCACCAACAAGCTGATAGACCTCAGCTACTGTACCCTTTCATGGGGAGCCCAAACAATAGAAATACCGGAAGATACAAGAATAGCGCCCCATGATTATCTATTGCTTACCGATGAGGATGCCGGTTATGAGGAAAGCCTGCCTTTAGTTTTCTTTTCTTCTTTTCCTGTAAATATCGAAGCGCAGATGATATTGAAAACTGCAGACCACAAAATTATTCATGCTATAGAATACCAAAAGGAATGGTATCATGATGATGAGAAAGATGATGGCGGATGGTCGCTGGAGATGATAGACCCGGAAAACCCATGCGGCGGAATTCAAAACTATACCGCTTCTGAAAACCCTGACGGAGGCACCCCGGGATTTGTCAACAGCGTATACACTGCTAATCCTGATACAACAAACCCCGGTATTCAATATGCAGGAATTCAGTCAGACTCAATAATAATGCTTGAGTTTACAGAGCGGATGGATAGTGTGTGGCTTCAAAATACAGATCATTATCTTTTGGAGAATTTAGATTTATCTCCTGTTTCCGTTGAAGTTTCTGCTCCGGGCTATCAACAGGTTCAATTGGTTTTTGATGAAAACCTGAATGAAACCGTAACCACTTTCAGGTTATGGGTATCTGAAAACCTTACAGACTGTGCAGGAAATCCGCTGTTAGAGAACAATTATTCCTTCTCCAATTACCGCCCGGAATATGGCGATATCATTATTACTGAAATCATGGCCGATGTAAATCCCGAACCGCTTGGTTTGCCTCCGGCAGAATATGTAGAACTTTATAATCGTACCAACTATCCGATAGAGCTTTCCGATTTCAGACTCTTTTCCGGAAGTTCTGAGATTATCATGCCACAAGGTATAGCTATTCAGGCAAACGATTATTTAGTTGTTGCTGATCAACCGTTATTATTAGATAATGAGTATGAGGAGATGATTGCATCTTCACTGCGAATCAGCAATGGGGGAGAAGAAGTTTATCTTCTTTCGGATGAGGATGAGGTGATACATTTTGTTGATTTTACAACGTACTGGTATGATGATCCTGCTAAAGAGGAGGGTGGCTGGGCTCTCGAAATGATAGATAAGAACAATTATTGTGGCGGGGCAGAAAACTGGTCTGCATCAGCGGCCTCCGCAGGAGGCACTCCCGGCGAGGGGAACAGCATTGCTGAAGCTAACCCTGACAACTTTCCTCCGGATATTTTGCGTGTTACGGCGATTGACGAAAACCGAATCAAAATTACGTTTGATGAAATTATGAACCGGCAAACGCTGACCGATACCGATTTATTGAATATAACCCCTTCAGGAAATCCGGTAGAGGAAATGACAGCGATCAGTCCGGCATACAACGCAGCAGAAATTGTGTTTGAAGAGCCGTTGAATCCTGAAATAACATATTCACTTACTGTGGATCGGGGTATTTCAGATTGCGCCGGGAATCAGTTAATGCTGAGCGATTCCGTATTGTTCTCCTATCCGCTTGCCGCAGATACCGCAGATGTGGTTATCAATGAAATTCTGTTTAACAGCAGCGACCAAAATGTTGATTTTTTGGAAATTTATAACAAAGCAGAGCATGCTGTGGATTTATCCTCACTTTTTGTGCTGCAAATTGATCCGCAAACTGAAGCAATTGACAAAAAGATTCCAATTACCCAAGAGAAGGTAATATTGGTGAAAAATGAGCACCTGGCATTAACACAGGAATCTACTACGCTCAAATCGTTTTATCCGGATGCGCTGGCAAGAAACATAATTCAGGCTGATGATCTCACGAATTTCCATTCTACAACTGGAATTGTAGCTTTAGAAAACACCCAAAATCAACAAATTGATTCTTTAAGATATGACGAAGAGATGCATTATGAGCTTATCGATAATCCAAAAGATGTATCCCTGGAGCGTGTTGATCCCTATATGCCATCCGGGAATACAGACAACTGGCACAGCGCAGCAGAATCAGCAGGGTTTGCTACTCCCGGTCAAATCAATTCACAGCGTTATCCTGAAAAAGTAACAGAAAAGGACATTCAGATTACACCTGAGATTATCACTCCAAATAATGATGGAAAAGCTGATGTGGCAGCGCTGGAATATAATTTTGACCGTCCCGGATATAGCTTAAATATAAGTGTTTTTGATGCCAAAGGCCGCAAAGTATCAGATTTGGCAAACAACTATATGGCAGGTAAGCAAGGTAGAATATTCTGGGACGGAACAGCGGATGATAGCCAACCGGTTACATCAGGATATTATGTGTTTTTGATTGAAGTTTTTGACATGGAGGGGTATCATCAACAATTTAAAAAAACAGTAGTTGTATCTTATGATAACAGGTAATTTGGCATTAACAAAGATTAACAGCCATTATTTCAGACAAAAAAATTAAACTTGTAAGTAATTTTGATAAAGCATTTAAAAAATATCGCAACCGGGTTAACAATATTGCTATTTATGAGCTCTTCAGCAGAGGCCATAACAGAAGACTCTTTGTTTTATTTTCAAGGCAAAGTGGTAGATGCTAAAGAGATGAAAGGTTTGAGCAATGTGCACATCATAAATAAAACCCTGAAAACAGGCACAGTGAGTGCACTGGACGGCTCTTTCAGGGTTCCTTCACGAGTTGGCGATACGCTTGAATTCACTCTTGTAGGATACAAAAACACAACCCTGGAAGTAACAAAATCTCACAAGAATGCAGAAAGGTTTGTTATGATTCCTATGCGCTTTGAAATTCAGGATATGGAAGCGGTAACCATTTACGGTAAAACATTTGAACAATTCCGTCAAGATTTTAAAGCACTTCAGATCAATCCTAAAGAAATCAATGAAATGACAATTAAAAGGATTGATGATGAGTTGGATGTATTAGGGCCTTCTTCTGCAACCGGAATAGGAGGGCCTATTCAGTTTCTTTATGACAGGTTTAACAAAACTGAGTCAATAAGAAGAACATTACAAAAGAACCGTCAAAAGACGGAATTTCCTCCGGAGGCTTTTGAGGGTTTTCCTACACACCCATCTCAAATTCAGGATACAACAAATTTTAAAGAAGGATTTTAATCAAGTGTAAGCTAAAGCGAGTGTGGCTACACTTACTTTAGCATCAGTATCTTTAATGATTCTCTGAGCGCATGCTTCAATAGTGGCCCCGGTAGTGATTACATCATCTACCAGCAACACATGCTGAAAAGGAAAAGTTTTTTCCGGGTTGATTTTAAATGCTGAGGAAACATTCTCCCAGCGGTCATACCTTGACTTTTTGGTTTGGGTAGAAGTCTCGTCGGCTCTCAAAAGCAAGTCGGTTCTGGCGGGCACTCCCATCTCCTCAGCCAGTCCGCGGGCTATTATCGCAGCTTGATTATACCCCCGCTTCTTTTCTTTATTGGGATGTAATGGGATTGGAAGAATACAATCAATACCAGCATAATGACTAACCTGACTAAGCTCTTGTCCGAATAGCTTGGCAAGATATGAACCAACTTCTTTTTCTCCCTTGTATTTAAACTGGTGCATAAGCTGCTGAACAATGCCTTTGCGCCGAAAAAACAAAAATGATGTAGCGGCCTGTATTTCAACTCTTCCCCAAAAAAGTTGACTGACGATATTATTTTTATCTTTATGAAAGCGGGTGCGGGGCAATGTATTCTCACAATGCAAGCAAATAGCTTTTTCTCCGCTTACCAGGCTGTTTCCGCAAACAAGACACAATTCAGGATATAACAGGTTCAGTATGCTTTCTGCTAACAGTTTCATGTTTTAAAAATACAAAAAACCAATAAAAAAGCCATCCTGAATTAACAAGATGGCTTTGATAAATAAAAAAAGCTATTTATTTACTCTTCTTTTTCCGGAACTTTAAACTTATCTCCGGTTTGTTCAATGAGCTCTCTGTAAAACTCTTCGCTGTAGCCGGGAAATTCAACTTTAAGAACCCCATACCCGTTATCAAGAAATTCTCTTCCTTCCGTTTTCTTTATATTTCCGTCCATAAATTTCATAAAAAGAAACTGGTAAAGCTTTTTCCAGTCTTTGACTAGATTATTAGCCGTACTTACGGAAAACTCGGTAACAAAATCCTTAGCTTTTGCTTCGTCTTCCTTGTAAAGATTAGCAGCAGCTTCATCAATTACAGAGACATATTCGTTATATCTCTTTTCATATTTATACTGCATTTGTTCAATATAGGGTTGAATAGAATCATAGCGGGTGTAAGCAAAATTTGACACCTGATTAAAGACCCAGAAAGCAGAATTATCAGACCATTCGCTCATAGAGCCGTTTCCAACAGCAAATACTTCCGGTACTTCCTGTAATCCACAATAAAGCGGAGTGTAGACGGTAGAGCCTGCATCATCTACGCTAAACCAGTTCACTCCTCCAATCGGGTCGGGCAGCCAATTGCGCGACTGGGTTACAAAAGAAAATCCGGTTTGCTGGGTTGCTACGGCACGTTCGTTAAAATACTTTTCGCCATCTACTTCCCAGTAAAGGGGACGCCAGCGATAGGGCACCTTGTATGGACCAGCGCCAAAATCTTGTGTCATATCGAGAGGTGTGCCTTCATAATAGTCACGCATAAAAGCAAACATATCGTGTACTGAAATTTTGCGTTTTGGTTCTACCCACAGAGGCATCCTGTTGTCGAGGTCGTGGCCTTTGGCATAGTCTTCATATTTATCCATGCCGTCTTTTACCTGGCGAAACATCGACCAAACTCTGGCATCACAAAAACGTGCGCCGCCAAAACTAACTGGCGCATATACATCTGAGAAGCTGAAATCCTTATCTTTTCCATCAAAGTATCCTTTTTTCCGGGCAAAAGAGATAACATCTTCTGAATAAGCCGTTGTAACACCCGGGTTCATAATGTCTTCAAGGTTTGCAGAGGTAATGCTGCTTTTGTTGCCTTCCTGAGGGAAAGTTTGGATACGCGCCTGGTTGGCATGTCCAGATACATATCCGTCTGGGATCATGCGAGCAACCCAAACAGCTCCTTTTTCTCCTT
>CAYXJS010000018.1:0-27023 GCA_964465045.1 uncultured Bacteroidales bacterium
CTCATGAACTGGACACAGACTCTACTATCCTCAGGTTAAAAAACATAGATTATCAAGTAAATAATCCTGGCAATACTCATTTAAATAATACTGAATTTGGGTGGCATAACAAACCTGAAAAAATGCTTGAGCATATTACAGCTAGAATTCCGGTATCATTTGGAACAGAAGAAGGAGTAAACTATTATTCTTACAGCAATTATTCTACCGGAGACTTTAATGGTGATGGAAAAGAGGATTACCTAATTAACTACTCTAAAGATCAAAACTTTCCTTATAAACATGATACTACTATGTGTTTCTTAGGAAATGGAAATGGGGCATCTCTAACTCCTGTGTGGAGTGATAATTACAAACCAAATGGAAATGAAAACAGTAATATACTTTATAACTTAGTTGGTGAAATAAATGGTGATGGCATGAAAGATTTTATCAGAGTTGCAAAGAATGAATCAAATAACATGGTTGAAGCCACAGTATTCCTAAATACAAGCACATCGGGTAATACCAATTTCACAGAAGGTTCATCTATTTCTTACTGGTATATGTATGAACCTGAATTTAGATTAGCAGATATTGATGGAAATGGTATGCAGGAATTAGTTTCTATTACAGGAGGGATGGGGTTGTTTATACATAAATCGCCAGAGCTGGATTTCTTAGGAGCAGATACCTTATCTGATACAAATAATAAACTTTATATTGGTGATTTTAATGGAGATGGTGAGCAAGATTTATTCGTAGTTGATGACAATGGTGTTAAAATATTCAACATAGAACCTGAAGGTGATAGTCTATTCAATCAAATTTATACTGATGGCTACCCAACAAGATATCACCACGTAGAAATAGCTGATTTTAATGGCGATGGCAGAGCTGACATATTAACCTGGGTTGAACAAGCTGGCTGGGAATTAAAATTAAACACCGGCTACGGTCCATGGGCTGATGGTGATGGCAAGTGGTGGCATAAAATTATTTGTCCTATTCAGCGAAATCAAGACCCTGATGACTATAATTTTAACGATATTTATTATACAGTGGATTTGAATCGGGATGGTAAGAGTGATATTGTTGAAATGTATAAAGAAGACGATAATGATCCTGAAGAATTTTACAAGTTAAATTTGTATTTGAGTAAAGGTCAGTCATTTGTGAAAAAGCACGATACCATCATGGAGTCAGATTCTTCCTGGATCTATATTAAAAACAGCACCAATAGGTTTGTGGATATTAATGGTGATGGACAAGGAGATATTCTCTTGGGGGGCAGGCACCATTCAGACTGGGACAGAGGAGCTTATTTGTTTAATGTGGAGGATAAATCAAAATTAGTAAGAAAAGTAACAAATAGTTTCAATGATTCTATTTGTATAGCTTATGAAAACCTGAATAAAACGGATTATTCCTATAACTATGCTCTGTCAAATAATAAACCTGACTATTTTACCGCTGTTTCAACTATGCATGTCGCAACAGAAATAAGTAGTTACGACAATTCGGTTGAAAACAAAACAACATATAGTTATGATGATGCTATCATTCATTTAAAAGGCCGCGGATTCATGGGGTTCGGTAAAACGAGTAGTTACAATAACCTTTCTGATATCTACAGTGTTACAGAGAAAGAACTATTTGAGTCTGATGCATTACTTCTTGATTCTTCAAATACATCATACTTAGGCCAAAGTCAATCCGATAAAATAAACGAGCAATACACAACTTATGATATTCTCAGATCTGAGCTGTCGGATAAACATCTGCTTATTCATCCTAAAGAAACCATTGCAAAAAACTGGGATGTGCTCAACGGAAAGTTTCTTTCAAAGAAAAAACAACAATCGTTTATTTCTTCGCCTTACTGGTATAAGTTTGGCCGGGTAGATTCAGTAAAAACCATGGTAAGCCAGCAGGATGATGACACTTACAAATTCGAAAAGGTTAAAGCTTTCGAATATAGTGATCCTGATATTGAAAACTGGATAATTAACTTAAAATTAAAGGAAACTGAGGTTCATCGTAAGCAAGGAGAAAAGCCGGTAAGAAAAACAGTTTCAATGGAGCCTTATCCTGTCGGTTCAGATGATTTTCCAAATTATAAATTTATAAAAACTTATGCCGGTGACAGCCTTGAAAGAGTTAAAGAAATCACTTATGATAACTGGGGTAACGTAACAGGAGAAAAAATAACGGCAACATATACAGATTTGCCTTCACGGGAGACGACTGCTATATATGGCCCCGAATACAACCACAGGTTTTTAACTTCTGAAACAACAGAAAATGGTGATTATGATATGACCACCACTTATACCCGCCATCCACTCTATGGTTATGTACTCACCGAAACCGATCCGCTTGGACTGGAAACCACCCATGAATATAACGATTTTAACCGGAAAATTAAGACCTCTTACCCCGATAATGCTGTGGATAAGTTTGCCAAACGGTGGGTTACACCGGAGGATGAGCACGCTCCGGAGAGTGCCCTCTATTTTAAATGGCAGCAGTCATCAGGTCACGGTTGGTCAAAGTCCTATTATAACCATGAAGGACAGCTATTACGTTCAGCCGCCCAGGCCGATAACGGGAGAGTTATTTACAAAGACAAACAATACAACAACAAAGGAAAACCTGAAAATATTTCAGACCCCTATTACGCTGACGAAACGCCATCCTATACAAATATCATTTATGATGAGCTGGGGCGAAAAATGGAGGTGACATTGCCAGATGGCTCGCTTACCGAATACAATTACAGCGGACATGAAACAACTGTTGATGCACCAGGTTTAAATTTAAAGAAAACTACCGTAAAAAACGCAATGGGCTGGACATCAAGTGTCAAAGATAAAGGAGATAATATAGTTAGGCACTCGTATTACAGCGATGGAAAATTGAAGTCCTCTGTGGTAAATGGAAAGGAGGACACCCGAGTAGAAATGGAGTATGATTTGGCCGCGAACAGGACGGTGTTAAAAGACCCCAGTGCCGGAACTGTTTTAACTGAATACAATCCTTTTGGGGAAGTGATCTACCAAAAAGACAATAAAGGATATGAAACCACATTTGAATATGACCGGTTGGGAAGAAATACAGAAGTGCGAAACGGGTACCATACTGTGAAAAAGGTTTACGACACCAAACCCAATGGTTTGGGGCAGCTATCCAGTGTTTCCTCAGCCAACCATCAAATGGAATATGAATATGATGAAATGGGAAGGGTGGAAGAGCAAGTAGAATTTATTACGGACAATGAGCCTGTCAGGGTACAATATACCTATGACGGCATCAGCCGCAAGGAAACCATGAATTATGGGGACATTATCATCAAAAACACTTATGATGAGTTAAGCAACCTTCAGCGTATAACAGATATTGACCAGAATGTGGTATTATGGGAAGCCCAAGACAGGGATGAACATGGCGCTATTACCGAATTTACTTACGGCAACGGCTTAACCACAACCCAAACCTATTACGAAAACACACATTTACCTAAAAATATTTTTGATAATACTGGAGAAGTAATCAATTATGAGTATATTTGGGACGATGAGAAAAATATGGAGAGCCGGCATGATATAATTTATGACCGGAAAGAAACATTTCATTATGATCGCCTTAACAGGTTGAATGTACAAGAAATTGAAGAAGGAGGTCACTTGGAAAAATTTCTGTTAACAAAGTATCATGATAATGGAAACATAGAATCAAAAGATGAAGTGGGCAATTTTGATTATAGCTTAGAGAATCATCCCTATCAGCTTAAACAGATCAACACGGATAGTTTAGATACTTCATTGTTTTATAATCACCAAATAGATTATAATGAACTTGATAAAACCGCTTCCATTATCGACAGCACAAACGGTAATTTCCTGACCTTAAGCTACGGGATTGACGAACAGCGTATTTTCCAGAACACGGTAATAGGTGCCACTACAACTGAAAAATACTACTTTGGCAATGGCGTGGAACGCATTATCACCACCAAAGATAACGAAGAGCCCACGGAAACCCTGCGCATCTACCTTTCTGCTCCGGGCGGTGCCTTTGCATACTATGAAATTCCTCCGCACCACGATAAAGGCACATACTACTACCTGCATAAGGATTACCAGGGAACCGTAGTAGCGGTAACCAACAGGCAAGGCGATGTGGAAGAACACTTGCGCTACGACCCCTGGGGGCTGCGCAAAGACCCCGTAACCTGGGACACCGACTTCTCAGGCGGGCTCACCGACCGCGGCTACACCATGCATGAGCATTTAGACGACTTTGGCCTCATCAACATGAATGGTAGAGTATACGACCCCCTCCTCGGCCGCTTCCTCAGCCCGGATAATTACATCCAGTCTCCTGACAACCCGCAGAACTACAACCGATATGCCTATGCGCTGAATAATCCGTTGAAGTATACTGACCCTAGTGGGGAGTTTTTTGGGACTGTCTTTACCGGAATTGTAGATTTTGTAGTAACAGCTTTTTTTGAAGGAGGGTTAGACCCAACAAGTAAAAATGCAAGGCGGAATGCTTGGAGGGACTTTGACCCAACGGCTGAATGGTCTCAAACCAATAAAGCATGGAAGATAGATATGGGGTTGTTTAAGACCGATGAAAACAGAAATACTGAAGGCCGTATATTTCAATTATTTTCAAGATTCACATGGGAGCTGCCTCAAACTGTTTTAGGAAATGGATATTCACACCTTCGTAATATATCAGGGAATGTTGATGATATTAGTTATTATGGTGGAGCAACTTTAGTTAATAAGCATGAAAATGCAGATAATAATGGGATTATACATAGATGGGGATTAACATTAGGCTCATATATAAATTCTAAGAATGTAGTTGCAGATCCTTATACTGATGATTTGTTTAGGCATGAATACGGCCATACGCTTCAAAGCCGTTTAGTTGGACCACTTTACTTAACTCATGTAGGATTGCCAAGCCTTATTGGTTCTGGATTAGATGTTTTAGGGCTAAGTGACCATAGAAGAGAGTGGTACGAAACGCAGGCGAACCGGATGTCCAAACGCTATTTCAACAACCATAACCCCGAAGCATTAGCTGCTTTACAGTGGAACAAAAACAAGTATCCAAGAGAATATAATCCTAATTGGTACTGGGCATTTGCACATCCACCCTTACCATTTATGTGGTGGCTATATTTCTAACCAATAAACATTAAAATTATGAAAATTAATATTTTAGTTTTAGTATCCATATTTCTTTATGCTGCCAGTTGCGAAAAATTGGTTGACCATGTCTACAGTATAAAAATTAAAAATAACTCAAACGATACCGTACAGTTTTACGAGAGTTATAGTTTTCCTGACACATCAATAGATGTAACAAAGCCAAGGTTAAAAATGGTCTATCCATCAAGATATAGTTTCTTAGATAGTAAAAAAGACTGGGATGAAGTCTTGGTACCGCCAAACGATACTATCAGCATATTTATTTTAAGCAAGGATACGGTAGACAGTTATAGTTGGGATAAAATCAGGAGCGATTATAATGTGCTAAAGCGGTATGATTTAAGCTTAGATGATTTGGAAAAACAAAACTGGACGGTAGCATATCCATAAACAAAAGAACCTCCGGAAACACCGGTGATGCATTAAAAATGTCCTTTGAGCGAAGGTTGGATTTGCTACAGTTGCTCAGCCAATTAGTTTAGTCCGAAAGCATAAAACGACATGGACTCTTATCATCTAACAGAAAATTTCCCTATCTTTAACCCACCAAACCTGAAGCAACAAGCAATGGTGAATATCCGGCCACAACCTTCAGCTACAATTTCTCTCAGGATGTCTGTCCTGGTAGTGATTGTCGTGCACAAAGACCCAGAAACTTGGGATGCTGATTTCTCAGGCGGGCTCACCGACCGCGGCTACACCATGCATGAGCACCTGGATGATTTTGGCCTTATCAACATGAATGGTAGAGTATACGACCCCCTCCTCGGCCGCTTCCTCAGCCCGGATAATTACATCCAGTCTCCTGACAACCCGCAGAACTACAACCGATATGCCTATGCGCTGAATAATCCGTTGGTTTATACGGATCCGGATGGTGAGTTTTTATGGGCAGCTATAGCCGCAGGGTTGTTATTCACCGATATAGGTTATGATATTCAAAAGGCGATTTCTCCTGTTGCCGTTCATATTGACTTAGATTTCGGGACTCATGGAAACGGAATTGGAATGGATGTTTCAGTTGGTGTTCCACAGACTCTGCCAATTAATTACAGATATGATGTTGGAGCTTCGTACTACTTTAATAGGGTTGGAGGCTATGGTTCCGGCTGGCAAGTCCGTAATGGGGCTGAATGGGGCGTAGGTATTGGTCCATTCCAAATTCAACATGAAGGAATGCGTTTTAGGGATTGGAATAAAGATGGTTTGCAAGCTGATCAGGTAGTTCATACGACTCAAATTGGTACGCCTTTTATAAACGCCTCCTACTCAAATGATACGAAAGAATCATTTCCATGGGCTGAATACGTGCCTTTTATTCCCAAGTTAAGAGATGGTAATATATATGGATTAGGTGGTAGTGATAGATATCGAACTGCTTCAGGAAGATTGCGTTTTGGCTTATTTGAAGCTGGATTCTTTCTACATACAGGAGAAGGTGATCAGTCCAGATTGGTGGATACTGATGGGGATGGAGTTCTTGATACTCGTGCGATTGTTGGTGGGAACATTGATGATGCAAGACGAAGCAATGGTATATTATATTTTGGATTTGCAGGAATGAATATAGGATGGGATAGCGAGGGAATTCGCCAAAGTTTACAAAATGACTTTGCTCATGACTATTTGAACGGAGGCAATAATGGCAGTGCATATCCCTGGGTTCTCATTTTAAGGCGTAACCCAGGTTTTGTATTTCAATTTGGAGGATTTTAAAATGAAAATAAGAATGATAAATATTTTAGTATTGTTGATGCTTTTTTCGATAATGACAAATTGCGAAAAAGATAAGCTTTGTAATGATGACGAATTATCACTTCAAAGAAATGATTATAATGGGGATCAATTAAGAATTGATGGATATTATTTTGGAGACATCAATAGAAATAGTAGTATGCCCTTTGCAAACATTTATTTTATGTATAAAAATGGGGTTTTTTTCTCCCAGGGAGCAGCTGATTTAGATGCCGCAGAAGCAGGAACGATAGATATTGATGTTGAAAATTCTTTTGGAAAACAATCAAAAGGGCTTTGGGGTATTTTTAAAATTAATGGCGATACTATTGAGATAGAACGTTGGCGTTCAACCATCAATGGTTGTGAGGCTATATTATATGAACGAGCTGATATATTAAATGATACAACATTTATTGTTAGAACCCGGGAATATTATAATAATGGAAAGATAGAGAAAGAGGAAAAACCGAACAGCACCTTTTATTTTCGACCACTTGAGGTGAAACCAGATAGCACAAATAATTTTATTGAATAGAATATGAGGTGTTGCAGATTAAAGATATTCCTGGATATAAAAATGTAATCTTACCAACTAATCACAAAACCAAAAACCTATGAGCCCAAACATCTTTTTTAACGAATCAAAATTAGTAGAGCGCTCCCGTTCGGCGCTGACGAATGCGGAAAAAGATGAATGAAAAGCATTTCTTTTAAAAGAATTACCCTACCTTTAACCCACCAAACCTGAAGCTACAAGCAATGTCAAAAGCCCGGCCACAACCTTCAGCTCCTGTTTCTTTCCGGATGTATGTGGTGATTGCCGTGCGCAAAGACCCCGTAACCTGGGACACCGTCTTCTCAGGCGGGCTCACCGACCGCGGCTACACCATGCACAGCCTGTTCCGACCCTTCGGAAAACACCTCGACCAGTTTGGCCTGATAAATATGAACGGTAGGGTGTACGACCCGCAGTTGGGCCGCTTCCTCAGCCCCGACCCCTTTATAACTTCACCTAACAACCCGCAGAACTACAACCGATATGCCTATGCGCTGAATAATCCGTTGAAGTATACGGATCCGGATGGAGAATGGATTCATTTAGCTATTGGGGCAGCAATCGGTGGCACTATCAATTGGTTAGCGAATGGAGCAGAATTCAATTTGGAAGGCCTTGGTTATTTTGGAATTGGTGCAGCAGCAGGAGCCTTAGGGGCCGGGATTGGTACCGGTATGATGGCTGCATCTGCGGGTTCAACATTTAGTGCTGGTTTTATAGGCACTCAAAGCGCAATGACGACAATTTCTACAAGTTATACAAGTAGCTTTCTTTCAGGTGCTGCGATTGGAGGAGCCTCAGGGTTTGGTAGTGGATTTACAACTGGCTTTGGTAATGGGTTGATGCAAGAGCAATCTTTGGGAGATGCATTGGGAACTGGCTTAGAATCAGGTGCGATTGCAGGAGCTTCAGGTGCCTTGTTGGGTGGAATCGCAGGAGGTATTCATGCTG
The DNA here is from genome assembly GCA_964465045.1 of uncultured Bacteroidales bacterium. Classification (GTDB taxonomy): domain Bacteria; phylum Bacteroidota; class Bacteroidia; order Bacteroidales; family JAIPAH01; genus JAIPAH01. The sequence continues at coordinate 8,455 of CAYXJS010000018.1, forward strand.
TTAGTGATGGAAGAAATTTCTTGGATGGTTCTTATACATACAAATCACCCGTTAATAATAATTTTGGAACCCAGAATGGCGAATGTGTATTAAGATGTTTTGAGGAATTTAGCGATTCTTATGGTATGGATCAATATGATTATAATTATTGGTTTAATGAAAATGGTAATGAATTAGGTGTAAAACCCAATGAACTCGAGAAACTAGTGGATGGAACCAATGTTTTTTCATCAGATCCTATAAAACCAAATGCTAATTCAATAGCCGATGCTATTTCAAATAACCAAAGGGTGTTAATGGGGTTTAATACAAAGAGTGGTGGAGGACATGCAGTCATGGTCAACCAAGTTAAAATTTGGCCATCTGGCCGATATAGACTATTTTTCTCTGAAACAAGTCCTCAAAGGATTGCTCCATATTCAACATCAAACATATTTGAACTTGGAGGAGTGGGATTTTGGTACTTTTTTCCTAACTAAAAAATGAACTATAAGATGAACTATAAGATGAAGGTTATATTAATATGTTGTCTGCTTTTTATGTTTCAACCATTTGTTAAATCGCAAGAAGTTTACAGAGGTCTGTATGTAAATAGTGAAAGCAATGAATTTATTTATTTTCATAATGATACTGTACAATTAAGAATTTATAATGAAGATGCTTTGGCTACATTCTTTCTTGGAAAAGGGAAATATAAAATAGACAAAAAGGGAGTTATGCATCTTCAAAATAACACTATCATAGAACAGACCTCTATGATAAAGAAATATCCAAGAAAAGATAACAAAGTCGCTATTACAGTTCTAAGAAATAATGATGTACCAATGCCATTTGTCTTTATAATAATAAGCAAAAATAAAAGTGAAGATTACCATATCGAATCTGTAAGTGATAAAAATGGACAATTGATTTTAAGAGAAGAACAAATCGATTCTTTGAATAACGAGAAAGCTCTTATTCACATAGAAAAAGTTGGATTTCTCTCAGAAAAAGAAGTTTTTTTAGAGCATGGATACAATTATGAAATAAAATCTAGAATTCCCGGAAAATTTCCTTTTACTTTAGTTAAGAAAACAAATAACGTAGTAATTAATCAGTTTAATCATCAATGTCTAAGAATTGAAATTGACAGACGTATCAAATCAAAATTGAATAAAGTAGATATAAATTCTAACAGTTTCAATTTCTTGTTTGATAAGGACGTTAATGATTTTCGAAAGTAAATCAAAATCCTCAAACGCTGGGTTATTTAGCCGAACAGAAAAAATTGAATTATTGATTTTCAAACCTTGTAGGAACATATGATATACCACAATACTCATTACTACTATCTTAAATATTTTGTAACTAATCAGTCTCAAGAATAGATAAAGCGGTTATTATTAACAAGCCGCCTGTTTTAGTGTTGATAACTTATTGATTTCTTCCTTTTTTACAGTTCTGAGAGAGCCGTATTTGAAAAATAATTTGCCATGAAAAAAATTATTGCACTCTCCGGAAGCAATATTTCAAAAGTGAAGGGTTATCAACTTTTTGCCATATTTGGATTTGATAACTAAGAGGCTAAATTTTTGATTTATAGCTTAATCCAAACTACTTTTGACAGAAACAAAATAACTTTGGATAAAGATATACTCATACAAGAACTTTTCAGAAGAATAGATTTATTGGAAAAGCGACTGGCCATCGTTGAGGCAGAAAACCAAGAACTTAAGAAACGCCTTGCCAAATACGAAACCCCAAAGAATAGCAATAACAGCTCCATCCCCCCTTCGAAGGATGAAAACCGCCCAAAGCGAAAAAGCCTGCGCGAAAAGACAGGCCGTAAACCTGGGGCACAAAAAGGGAGAAAGGGCAATACCTTAAAAATGGTTGAGGTACCTGATCATACAGAAAAACATATCCCATCTTATTGCGGTTGCTGTGGAAATAATTTATCGTCTTTCCCATATGAATTCGTTGGTAAACGGCAGGTTTTCGACATACCGGAGATAAAAATCAAGGTCACCGAACACCAGGTATTTAAGAAGGTCTGCACCTGTGGCCATGAAAACACATGCGATTTTCCTGCGGAGGCCAATGCACCGGTAAGCTATGGCAATAACATTGAAAGTTTGGTTGGTTATTTTCATTCCAGGCAATACCTGCCCTTCATGCGCATGAAAGAGCTCTTTAATGTTGTTTTTCATCTTCCAATAAGTGAAGGCGGCATCCATTATCTGCTTAACAAACTTGTGAAGAAAGCCCAACCTGCTTATGATATGATAAAACAAAAGTTGCAGTCTAATAATAAACTACCTGTTGGAAGTGACGAAACAGGTGTAAAAGTTTGTGGTCAAAAGCACTGGGCCTGGACATGGCAAAATGAAGAAGCTACATTCATTACCATTACTGACAACAGGGCCCAACGGAGCATTGAGCAAACATTCGGGAATGGTTTTGAAAATGCCGTGTTGGTGCATGATTGCTGGAGAAGCCATTTTAACACAAGTGCCGTATCGCACCAGATTTGTATATCGCACCTTTTACGTGATTTAAACTATTTGACAGAAAGGTACAACCATAAATGGAGCTGGATTTGTAAAACCCTGTTCCAGTCAGCTTTGAATTTGAAAAAACACATGAACGCTGTGGATTACTATATTCATAATCCGCAAAGAAATAGCATTGAAAAAAGACTCGACATAATACTGAGTGCCGGACTGCCCGGTAAACATAAAGAGTTGATTTCTTTCAGAAACAGATTAGTCAAGTATCGAAATTACATTTTCTCCTTTCTGTACCATCCCAAAGTCCCACCCGATAATAATGCCTCTGAAAGGGCTATCCGAAATATAAAAGTAAAACAGAAAGTATCAGGGCAGTTCAAATCTCCTGATGGAGCCTATGCGTTTGCGGTTTTGAGGTCAATTACTGACACAAGTCTTAAAAATGGGCAAGGGGTTTTATCAGCCTTGAAAGTTATCGCTAACTTGCAGACTGATTAGTTACAATATTTTTATTTGCATTTTAGTAAAATAAAAATTCATCTTATACCCAATGCCAATAACCCAATCCCTTAGCAACCCAATCCACACCCAGCGCCTTGCGGTGATTTACGCGTTGGTGGTCATGACCCACAAACGCTACGACCCCTGGGGTGACCGCAAAAACCCCGTAACCTGGGACACCGACTTCTCAGGCGGGCTCACCGACCGCGGCTACACCATGCATGAGCATTTAGACGACTTTGGCCTCATCAACATGAATGGTAGAGTATACGACCCCCTCCTCGGCCGCTTCCTCAGCCCGGATAATTACATCCAGTCTCCTGACAACCCGCAGAACTACAACCGATATGCCTATGCGCTGAATAATCCGTTGAAGTATACTGACCCTAGTGGGGAGTTTTTTGGGACTGTCTTTACCGGAATTGTAGATTTTGTAGTAACAGCTTTTTTTGAAGGAGGGTTAGACCCAACAAGTAAAAATGCAAGGCGGAATGCTTGGAGGGACTTTGACCCAACGGCTGAATGGTCGCCAACAAATAAAGCGTGGCAAATAGATAAAGGAATGTTCCGTACTGATAAGGATAAAACCTGGGCAGGTCAGTTTATCCAAATTTTCGAAAGGCCACTTTCACCGTTATATTGGGCTGGAAACTTTACTGGCCATTATCATAACTTATCAGGAAACGTTGAAAGCGTGGACGGGTTTTATGGTTCAACTGTTATAAATTTAGAAGACAATAGTATTGATTCTTGTGCGTTCCAACTTGGAGGGCATATAATGGGAGAAAATGTTGGTACTTCTATTGAATATAGAAGAGATAGTGATGGTAATATTTCTCTTGATGAAAATGGAAATCCTTTCCTAACTGAAGAAAGTTCTCTACTTATCCATGAATATGTACATTACCTGCAGCAAAGAGCCTGGTTAAATGACCCTTTTGCCTATTTACTGATGGGAATGAATAGCGCCAGACATAATGACCAAATCAATGACCCCCGATCATGGGCTGAGCGGGGAGCCGACTTTAGGGCTACCCGATACTTCGCAAAGAAGGGATATTCTATGAATGGTTATACGTGGGAAGAAGCACCCATGTATAAAAATTCATGGCCTGGAGTTTATGCTTTAACCAGTAATTACTTCATTTTAAGGCTTATTCCATGATAATATTAATCTGTAAAACGAAAAGAACTGAATTTTATGAAAACACTACTTTTTTTTACCCTGATGCTCTTAGCTGCCACATGTACAAAAGATGATGATTATCAAAAGTATATATGGTTGGTAAATAATTCTAATAATAGTTTTACTGCCGTACCTTCTTTTTATTCACCAGACACTGCTTTCAATACATTTCGTGGTAGTTATGATGTGTTACCAAATCAAAGAAATCCATTAGGATCGAAAATTGGGTGGAGAAATAGAATTAATGGTATTAAAGATAAAACACTCATAATTTTTTTGGTTGACCTAGACACTTTAAGTTCTTATAATATTGATGAGATCATGTCTGAATATCGCATCACTAAAAGATATGATCTAACAGTAGAAGAACTTGAAAGTATGGATTGGACGATTACATATCCGTAAACTAAAGACCCCCCGGAAAAAATCGGGGTTTTTTCTTAAACAGATGACAATAGTAAGGCTGTTATTACTATAAACTATACGTTTTTTAAAACTTTGGAATAATGTAGAAACTTCAAATATTCAATTGATAAAATAAATACAACTATGCAAAAACTAACACTTATCCTTTTCCTCGCAGTAGCCCTGCTTTCCTGCGAGGAGAACAAGGATTTAAACGTAACAGTAAATGAAAGCGGGAACGTCCAGGTAAAAAGTGAGGACGCCGGAAATGCTATTGAAGGAGCGAAAGTCACCATATCGACGGCTTTCGAAGAACAGAACCGCGTCATCTTCGAGGACTCCACCAATGCCTCCGGATTGTGCGAGGTAGGCAAGCTGCTGCAGGATGAGTACCGGTGTGACGTGAAATACAAGGTGGAAAGGCGATATTATCATGAGCAACGCTACTTCCAGGTAGTGGCCGGCGAGAGCAAAACCATGGAACTGAACCCCATAGCCAATTCCGGAACCCTGCGTGTAAACGTCCTGAACACGGAAGATGAGCCTGTGGAAGACATCTATGTCGCCATGATACCTCACTATCAATACAACAACTATACCTACGAGGCTATGCAGGAAGAAGCCTGGTACCAGGCTCCAACGGGCAGCGACGGCGTAGTCACCTTTGAGCAGGTTCCGGCCAATACCATCAATTACAATTCGTATACCGTATTTGTGTATTATGATGAAGATAACTATGCCTATCCACCCAACAGTTATTACATCTACCGCGATCAGGTTACTGAAATCACCGTGAATGTGGATTTGTGATGGCTGAATAAAAGCATTCAAAAAATTTTGAATAATCCTGAACAATTTATACTTTTATTCTGTGAATACTACTGAAGCCCATAGCCATCAAAAACATTCAAAGCAGATTACTGCGATTATAGTCTGTGTAGTATGTTCATCCAATAAAAAGCAAATTCCCGACGATAACTACCTCCACAAAGACTACCAGGGCTCAATTATGGCCATAACCGCCGAAAGCGGGGCCGTCCGCCACAAACGCTACGACCCCTGGGGTGTCCGCAAAAACCCGGAAACGTGGGACACCGACTTTTCGGCCGGAGGCAGCATTACGGCCAGAGGCTACACCATGCATGAGCATTTAGACGACTTTGGCCTCATCAACATGAATGGTAGAATATACGACCCCCTCCTCAGCCGCTTCCTAAGCCCGGATAATTACATCCAATCCCCCGACAACCCGCAGAACTACAACCGCTATGCCTATGCGCTGAATAATCCTTTGAAGTATACGGATCCGAGTGGGGAGTTCTTATTATCTGCAATTGTTGCTGGTGCTTTTATTAATACTGCGATGCAAGATATGGCAGGGAATATTGATAATTTTGGAGATTTTATTCTTGCAGCAGGAGTGGGTGCAGCTTCTGGAGCGGCTGGTGGTTTTGCTGGACATGCTGTTGCTGGAATCTTAAATACAGCAACTACTTTTGGAAGTGCTGTTGCAAATGGAGCTATTACTGGTGCTTCTAGTGGCTTTGCAGGAGGATTTGTTAGTGGTGCAGGCAATGCATGGATAGGAGGAGCTAACTTATCAGATGGCATGCAAGCAGGAATCATTGGAGGTGGTCATGGAGCATTGTTTGGCACTGTTTCTGGTGCTATTTCTGGTGGAATTCAATATCAAAGACAATTTCGTATTTATCAAAAAGGATGTGAAGAACTTGGAGTTAATGGTGAAAACCCCGTACCTAAAACAGATGAGTTTCTTTCTGATGCTCAACAAGCATGGTATGAGGATGCCCCTATGAAGAAAGCAATAAGATTTACTGTTGAAAATGTACCAAAAAGTGATTTAAACGATTTGGTCGCCAAAGGAGCAAGGGCCTCAACGATAGCGCTTTCTAAGGGTGGAATATTGACTGGAAACTCCTATGTTTATTTTAATGAAAACCTTGCTTTCAACAGTGCGAAAACATTGTTTTTTACTATGGGTCATGAGTTAGTTCATGTATCTCAATTTGCCGCCCTAGCAAATCAATCCAGGAGCTTATTATATAAGCCATACTTTGACGAATTGTTAGATTACCATGCATATAGCTATCAAAATTCTTTAGGAGGGTTAAAATATAACAGTTTTTCTAATAATGACGTGATGCGATTAGCAACACAATATCCAAATTATTTTAAGAGTTTAAATTACATGATGTTTAATTGGACTCATAGTGCTTCGTTTAAATATCCATTTTAGTTGTTAATCATGAAATATACATTTCTACTTATAGCAATAGTAATCAATTTTTTGGAGCTACATTCTCAGTGTATTTCAGTTGAACTTTCAATACAATGGGAAAGTAAAAAAGATATAATTAGTATGCATAATGATAATGACACATGTATACCATATTTAAATATCACTTATAGGAACAATTCTAATATGTCGAGATATTTTTTAAAAGTTTCACATAGTTTGAAGGGATTCCCGAAATTTGTGGGTAGAGGAATTGGAATAATTGACTCCACTAATAAATCAATTAACTACGGAAAATATTCAACATCGCAATATAATATCACACTTGGTGCTTCTGCCCACTATCTTAATAGCTGGGAGGTAATGCCAGATTCTGTAGATTATTTTGTAGAGCACGCGACTGATCCAATAAATGATAACTTAGAATTTATTTATCGTAAATATTTTAATGATTCATCAGACACTTTAAAGAAAATAAAAACAAATTACTCATCATCTGACATAACACCGAGTGGAATACTAAATAGAGTTAAAAATAAATTTGTTTTTTTAAGACCGGGAGAAGTTTATACCGATACTTATAACCTAATTGGTTTCAAGCTCCTTAAAGGATGCTTTACTTTTTTTATATCTCCAAAAAGCTTCAAAAAATATGTTTATACTGAACCAACTTGGGATAATAAAAAGTCTAAATTCATCAGAAAAAGAGTTACATTACCTTTTCTAGTTGGAGAATATAAACTCTATAGTGGGGATTTCTATTCAAATAAGGTAGTAATATCTTTCTAAAATGATAGCTCATGCCATTTCAATAAAACATACATATTATCAAATATATACAGAATTTCCTTTGTTCGTTTGGTAAAATGTTACCTCACATAAACAGGTGAAAAGAAGATAGTTTATTTATTAGATATTCTGTTATTTAAATATATAACTAGTCAGTGAGCGATAAACTAAAAGAAATAAGCAATGAAAAGAACTTTAGCCTTATCAATAATACTGATATACTCAGTCTCTCATACCTTAGCAACAGAAGTTTATATAGCTGAAATAGATCAATCAAAGTATTGCAGTATAGATTTATACGAAGATGGGACTTTTGATATGGAATTAACCGATTACTTAACAATAGACATGGAATTTTCCGCTTTGCTATCGCATGGCGCTTATAAGCTTAATGAGGGGGTTCTGTATTTATCAGACAAGAGCAATAACCTCGAAATGATATTCCGAAAAAAGGGGGATAGCTTAATCCCTGTTCAGACTTTTTTATTGTTAAAAAATACTGTTTTTCAGAAAGACGATGATTACATACCCTATAAAAAAGTTAGTAGTGATATTACCATTAAAACATTAAACCAAAAAATTATTCCATTCAAAGAACAGGATTCATGCAGGCCTTTTTCATTAACAGGAATGTATTACGGTGGGTATGGATATAGATTAATCCTGTTTACATCCACATCCAACGAATATGAGCTGTGGTACAGGGATTTGTTATTCTCCGCAGGTAACTGGTCAAAAGACGGAAACCTTCTTAAGATGAATGATCAATACTTGAATGATACCTTGATAATGGGAATTGATAATAAGCACCATGCTTTGAAAGAATTATTTCTTCCTGGCTCCATTGCCAAATATAATAAAATATATTGGCCTATGCCGATCTTGAGGAATCCCTTTTGGGTAAACGAAAACCAGCTCTATCGTACACGGAATTACTATGAAGGAAATTCATCCGTAAATTAGTTTGCGTTATCAGTGGTAATATTTAGTGGTGAGCATTAAGTATAAATGCCCAACAAACAAGTGAAGCTAATAAACGTGTACTTGGGAAAAGATAGAAATGAAAAAACTTATATTTTTATTCATAGTATTTATCTTAATTATTTCTGGTATAACGATTTGGCAAAGTACTAAGAACGTTAACGATTATTGGAATAATCAAGAGGAAATAACCTGTACCGATACCCTAAACATTACTGTTAAAGAAATTGGATACTATCATGGTTATCTTTCGTTTAATCACGAATATTATATTTTCACTGCTAATGTAGAAGAATCTGATCTTGAACTCTGGGAAATACAACAATTGAATCGGCCATTCACTATCAACAAAAGTGGTAATAGTGATACGCTGAGGTTATTAACAAAAGATACAAATTATTATTTTGTACTTGAAAAGAAAGAAGAAGTAAAACGAAAGGTTTCATAATTATAAAAGCATTTTTAATTCAGAACCATGTGCAACTAAAAGAATATTATCAAAGCAAAAAATTACAACACAAAATAGAATACAACTATGCAAAAACTAACACTTATCCTTTTCCTCGCAGTAGCCCTGCTTTCCTGCGAGGAGAACAAGGATTTAAACGTAACAGTAAATGAAAGCGGGAACGTCCAGGTAAAAAGTGAGGACGCCGGAAATGCTATTGAAGGAGCGAAAGTCACCATATCGACGGCTTTCGAAGAACAGAACCGCGTCATCTTCGAGGACTCCACCAATGCCTCCGGATTGTGCGAGGTAGGCAAGCTGCTGCAGGATGAGTACCGGTGTGACGTGAAATACAAGGTGGAAAGGCGATATTATCATGAGCAACGCTACTTCCAGGTAGTGGCCGGCGAGAGCAAAACCATGGAACTGAACCCCATAGCCAATTCCGGAACCCTGCGTGTAAACGTCCTGAACACGGAAGATGAGCCTGTGGAAGACATCTATGTCGCCATGATACCTCACTATCAATACAACAACTATACCTACGAGGCTATGCAGGAAGAAGCCTGGTACCAGGCTCCAACGGGCAGCGACGGCGTAGTCACCTTTGAGCAGGTTCCGGCCAATACCATCAATTACAATTCGTATACCGTATTTGTGTATTATGATGAAGATAACTATGCCTATCCACCCAACAGTTATTACATCTACCGCGATCAGGTTACTGAAATCACCGTGAATGTGGATTTGTGATGGCTGAATAAAAGCATTCAAAAAATTTTGAATAATCCTGAACAATTTATACTTTTATTCTGTGAATACTACTGAAGCCCATAGCCATCAAAAACATTCAAAGCAGATTACTGCGATTATAGTCTGTGTAGTATGTTCATCCAATAAAAAGCAAATTCCCGACGATAACTACCTCCACAAAGACTATCAAGGCTCAATTATGTCCATAACCGCCGAAAGCGGGGCCGTCCGCCATAAACGCTACGACCCCTGGGGTGTCCGCAAAAACCCCGTAACCTGGGACACCGACTTTTCGGCCGGAGGCAGCATTACGGCCAGGGGCTACACCATGCATAGCCTGTTCCGACCCTTCGGAAAGCATTTAGACGACTTTGGCCTCATCAACATGAATGGTAGAGTATACGATCCCCTCCTCGGCCGCTTCCTCAGCCCGGACAACCATATCCAGTCCCCCGACAACCCGCAGAACTACAACCGCTATGCCTATGCGCTGAATAATCCGTTGAAGTATACTGACCCGAGCGGGGAGGTTATCTTTACTGCATTAGCAACTTTTATTCCCGGACTACAGCCTTTAATTCCTGTGGCAATGTCTATGGACATGGCCTCTTTCACAGGCGCTGCCCGGGCCGATATGAATGGCGGAAATGTATTTGAAGGATATGCCAAAGGTGCTGCTACCGGTTTGGTGGGAGGAGCTCTTGGACAAATAGGCGGTGCGGGAATGAGTTTTGCTAAAAATTTAGCGTATGGTGTTACAGAAGGTGCTGCTGTCGGGGCGTTTGATGCTTGGATTTGGGGCAACGATATCGGTAAAGGTATGCTTGGAGGAGCAATTGGAGGAGCAGTATTTACTACATTAGAATCTGAAAATTTTTCGAATCTTTTGAAAAGAGGTGAGTTTCTTACAAATTCTAATTTGTTTGATCATATGTTAGAAAATGGTGCTTCGAAGCAAGACATAATTGATTATTTTATTGGAGAGGGGACTTATAATCCAAATGGAAGCCCAAAAGGTGGCGGTAAATATTTGGGTAGTACTGGTGCGAGTAGTGGTGATATTGAATTTGGAGATGATGCATTTTATAAATGGGTAAACAATAAAAGAATTCCTAGTTATGATAACTTTATGGCTACTTATACAAAAGAAAGATTCAGCTCTACCAGAGTGCTTACTGGTTCTAATGAAACTTTTGCATTGGCTAATATTGATCCTAATTTGTCTCACATGAGACATTATCCAGAAGAAGCTCTGGGATTTTTACATGCGTATAAAAACCAAGGATTATATCCAAATTCAAGCATTAATTTAATAAATCAAGCTAATGCTTACTGGAAGGGTTGCTATGGTGAAAATTTATATAATCAGAAATGGTACGACTTTATATTTGAAATACCAAGACGTTATTAAGACTAAAAAAATGAACGAATAATGAAAAAATTAATATTTTTTATGACAATAAGTATATTTAGTAATTCATTAACCCTTTTTGGGCAGACAGATACATCTGCCCACCCCTCAGGTACTATGTTTTACCTGGAGTCAATGCCAGAGTTTATTAATTCCTCAAATGGATTAATTAAGTTTATAGAATCTCATTTACAGTATCCTGCGGATTTAAAAAGTGACTCTATTGAAGGTAGAGTTTATGTCGAATTTTGGGTAGATACGACAGGTCAAACTTATGATCATAAAGTTTTAAGAGGGCTAAACAAAAAAATGAACGAAGAAGCAATAAGAGTTGCGAAAATGATTACTTTCAGTAAACCGGCCATACAACGAGGAAAACCGGTAAATGTCAAATATGTTGTTCCGATTAAATTTGACTTATTAAAAGCAAAAGATGGCTCAAAGTGTAATAAGAAGAGCGTTCAACGATTTGATTCTCCTTTACCTGACAAGTTACCAGTTTTTGATGGTAATTTAAATGAATTTATAAAAGATAGGTTTATTCGTTATCATAGTAAGCGGTTAGATTCAGTAAATGACACTATTTATATATCCTTTGAGGTTGATACCATTGGCGCAACACATAATCATAAAATATTAAAAGGGATAAGTAATGATTTGGATTCTGCGGCTTTAAAAGCTAGTAAAGAGCTTGAATTTAACGAGCCCGCTAAAGTTAGAGATAGGCCCGTAGAATATAAATTTTTAATCTCCATAGGGTTTAATAAAAAGGAGATAGATGTAATTACCCCTGAAAAATGACTGGGTAAAGGTAAAATGGATTATATATGTATTTTATTACATACTTTCAAATTGTGAATTTTATTCAAGCTCATAGGAACCCAACCAATTTACAGCGGATGGTAGTGTTTTATGCGGTGGTGCTCCACATCAAACGCAACACCGCAGGGCATCACCGCAGGAACTTTGATAACGGGTCGTATAATAATGTCCCCACCTCCCACATCTTTGACCGGGGTTTTACCGGCCACCAACATCTGGATCAATTTAGACTGATAAATATGAACGGTAGGGTGTACGACCCGCAGTTGGGCCGCTTCCTCAGCCCCGATCCCTTTATAACTTCACCTAACAACCCGCAGAACTACAACCGCTACTCATATGTACTTAATAACCCGATGAGGTATACCGACCCTTCAGGGTATACTAGTGTCATGTCAACTTTAGTATGACGCATAATAAATATTTTGTATCTTTACTGAAAAAAGTCATGATAAAGTACAAAGTAACCTTAACCAAAGAAGAACGAGAATTATTAATGGCTAATACAAAGAAGGGAAACCATACAGCTAAAAAGGTCATTCATTCTCTTATTTTACTTAATGTTGATCAAGGCTCTCATAATGAGAATCGTCAGACTAATGAAGAGGTCTGCAACGTATTAAGAACAGGCATGCGGACTATTGACCGGGTAAAGCAACGTTTTGTGTTAGAGGGGTTGGACGCCGCACTTGGCGTTGCCCCAACCAGCAGGGTATACGAGAAAAAGGTTGATGGAGAAATCGAAGCCCGGCTCATTTCAATTGCCTGCAGTGAACCTCCGAAAGGATTCGGAAGATGGTCTTTACGATTGTTGGCAGACCGCATGGTAGAGTTGAATTATATTGATGAAATGTCGCATGAAACCGTTAGGCAGGTTTTAAAAAAAACGAACTTAAGCCTTGGCGGGTCAAAGGTTGGGTGATACCGCCACAGCAAAACAGCCACTTTGTTGCCGCCATGGAGCAAGTCCTTGACGTTTACAAGCGCCCATATAATAAATCAAACCCAGTAGTATGCATGGACGAAACACCGAAACAATTGATAAAAGAGGTTCGTAAACCAGTAGCAATAAAGCCGGGGTTTGAAAAAAGGATTGACTATGAATACTCACGCTGTGGTGTGTGTAATGTTTTTATGATCAGCGAGCCTCTGGCAGGAAAGCGATATATGAAGGTCACTCAGAACCGGAAAAAGAAAGATTGGGCGTTATTGGTCCGGTATATTTGTGATAAGCTTTATCCCAAGGTAGAAACCATAACTTTGATAATGGACAACCTGGCCTCACACAGTGCAGCAGCCTTATACGAAACATTTGCACCTGCGGAGGCAAAAAGGCTTTGGGATCGCTTGGAGTTTGTTTTCACACCTAAGCATGGTAGCTGGCTTAACATGGCTGAAATAGAATTGAATGTATTAACCAAACAATGTTTAAACAGAAGAATTGACAAAATAAATACCATAAAAGCAGAAGTCCGGGCCTGGCAAGATCACAGGAACAACAAAAAAGCAAAAATAAAATGGCAGTTCACCACTGACCATGCAAGGATTAAACTGCACAGGCTCTATCCGTCAATTCATGCTTGACATGACACTAGTATTAACTACGCTGCAAGAATTCACACTGAAGAGGAATATTTATACTTACTGGGTAATCAGATAAATAAACAAACATTAAAAATCGATAAATCTCAGTCATCCTCAATCACAAAGCTATTTGATTGCAGTAATGCAAAAAAAATTAGTTTAATTGATGATACAGTATCTTGCATGCAACAAATAAGTCTTATTGCTGACTCTAGTTTTGCAAAATATATATGGAGCAATGGCGAACACACTCCTAAGATAAGTATTGATTCGACTGGAACATACTCAGTTGAGGTTATAGATGATTTTGGATGTATATCAGAAGACTCTGTAAATGTTACAATTGAAACACCCTCAATTGATATAGGAGAAGATATAGTAATAGATGGAGAGCAACAAATAGAGATAGTTGCAAAATCTGAAAATGCAAAAAGTATCGTTTGGCCTGATGGTTCAGGAGGTCAAAAATATACATTCAACCCTGAGAAGAACAACACATCCTCTTTAATTGCATATGCTTTGACTGATAATGGATGTAAAACATCCGATACTATACAAATTACAATGTTGACTAAGCATAAAAATGCGTCGGTAGAGATTTCCCTATACCCAAATCCCGCTTCTGATTATATTACAATTTATACCAAAAGCAATAAGAATTTAAAATTTGACTTAATAGAGATATTTACTATAAATGGACATAAAGTTTATTCAAATAGTAATGTTAATAAAGCTAATGTATTCAAGTTAGATGTTACGTATTTAAATCCGGGCACCTATCTTGCAAAAGTGAAACTTGGAAACACATTTGAAATAATAGAATTCGTCAAAAAATAATTTTGTTAATAAACAAACCTTTCACAAATGAGCAGACATTTTACAACATATTTAGCCATTCTATTCATACTTCTTATCAATCTTAAGGTTAGAAGCCAAACCATTGATGCGCAAAAGGCCTTAAGTGATGAAAATATTAGAATAAATAAACCAGGGGAGCCAGAGTTTAAATCAACCGGCGGTAATTTTGTTGATTTGTTTACCGGAGGAGCATCTTATAATATAAGCTTATTCGAACTCACAAGAGGAGGGTTTTCTATCCCGGTAAACCTCAGCTATAAAACTAACGGAATCAGGGTAATGGATCAGGCTTCATTCGTTGGACTGGGATGGAACTTAAACTTCGGTGGGATGATCACCAAATCAACAAATGGAAGAGAAGATAATCACAGTGCTGGTTATACTTCTCCTGATGGTTACATAAATGACGAAGGATTTGGCATGGAGCCAGAGACATATGGAGTTGAGGAAGTCACTAAGCTATTGGATTATTCCAATTCCGCAGGATTTGGAGATGGCGAGGCAGATATCTTTTCAATCAATTCATTTGGCATCTCTGGAAAATTTATTCTGGAGAACTATGAGAGCTCAAACCCAACTGCAAAAAAAATAGATAACGGGCGATATCAAGTGCAGGTATATAAAGAAGAGGGACAAATGAAATCCATCGACTCAATAGTTGTAAATACATACCGGGGACACACTTTTGTTTTCGCCGTATCAGACAGCGTGGCTAAGAGGCAAACTAAGATGATAAATATTGAAGAAAGTAAGTTTATAGATTCGTATAATGACTATGGCAGGCCCTCATATGAATGGGGTTCCTACCCTCCCGCAACAGCAAACATATGGTATATAAGCCGTGTGGAGTTCGATAGTGGTTTACCTCCTGTTAAGTTTGAATATGACCATGACACAAATGCTTTCAACTTTACTGGTAGAAATATTGTCTATTACTCTCATCTTGCGATTCCTGAAAATCTCTTGAATAGTGGTGAGGATGAAAATGATAACTACACTATGCTGAGCGACAATTACATGTTATATAATAAAAAACCAAGAATCAGAAAAATACAATGGGGAAATGAGATAATTGATTTCATTCCTGCCCCTGACAAAAGAGAAGATTTTAACGCCGGAGATACTTATTCAATTCAATACGCTGTTTTATCCCATAAAAATGAAAGTGGAGATATTAATGAGATTAAGAGGTGGAAATTACACCACTCATATTTTAAACCTGAGGCTAACGATTCATTTTACTTTAATTTACTAGATGAAATTGCAACAAACGATCTTTTCGCTGCAAGCTTTAAAAGGCTCCGCCTTGATTCCCTGGAGTTAATATCTGATAACAACGTACCCAGCTATGAATTTTCTTATTATGACAATAACTGTTTGCCATATAAACAATCAACGGACATGGATTTTTGGGGGTTTTATAAATCTTCTGGAGACCCGGCTAATTCGACTTCTAAACCTTTTTTATACATCTATCCTGATAATAATGAATTAGTTGATTGCGGGAACCCATATTCTAATGGTGATATTCCTTTTAATGGCAGGTATTCAATTTTTGACAGGGAATTTTCGAACGAATTCGAAACTATTGATGGATTTGATAGGAGTTCAAATCTAGAAGACGCACAAACCTATGCTTTAAAAGCAATTAAACTACAGGAAGGCGGACATATTAAATACGATTATGAACTGCATGATTTTACTTTAGAAGGTAATACATACTCAGGTGGTGGTATAAGAGTAAGCAAAGTGAGTTTGTATAACGAAAATGTGAACCAACCGGACTTGGAATACAATTTCAGCTATTCCAAATACAATGCACCTGCTCAGAGCAGCGGTTTTCTGTATTCAATACCAGCTTATGCCAAAACTGACTGGAAATCACGCCAGCACTTCTACTACAACGTAGATAATATGACAGATCAAGAAATTCTTTCACGACGAACGATTCGATTTAATATAGCACGAAACCTTCAGTCGCACAGAGGATCGTATGTCGGTTACGATCATGTATCATTTCAAAACGCTGAAAATAATGGACATACAGATTATTTTTTTAGTTCTGTTAATGACCTGATGCAAAAAGATGAAGACATATTTGATGTATTCTTTCAGGGTTATTTTTATGATGAAACAGCTGGATTTAACGATGATAATATTGCTTATCCTATAAAAGTTTACGAAGAATATGAACATGCTAGTCCTGCTGATATTATAATGGTTAATTATAGTCCACACCCCTTTTTGCCGCAAATATTCCTTGATAATATTGGTATGACAGATAGTATACTGACATTTGATAATAATGACAATTGCCAGAAAAAACAAATGGATATGTTTACGAGGTATCTTAATGATGATAAAACATATGGGCTTAAATCGCAGCTATATGATTCGTATTCATGGACATGGAATGCGGAATGGGGGCTCAATGATCAAACATTACTAAATGTAGAGCTGTCAACTTTCGATATGAGGGCATTAGCATATTGGTATGATTGTGCCACCATTAGAAAAAAAGAATCATCTGAAATCCAATTTTATGATGATGACGAAATAGACAAAGTAAAGCGTTATGACTATGCCTCAGAATGGATGCGCAACAACTGCAGTTGGGCTTCTGATGACATGATAGCTGATGTCTCTTCCTATATACGACATGAAGAATCAGAAAACAGCAAAGGCCAGACTGTTCACACCTATACCCGTTATTCCTTTGAATTTGCTGACATTAACAATACAAACCATCCTGATTCCAGAGTGAATGCAATCATCTGGATGAATTCGAACAAGAATTACAAGCCTATTGAAACAGTTACGACATTAGAGAAAGATGGAAAGGAATATGTAACTGAAGCGATAATCAATACATATGAGATTATTGATGACAAATTGTTTAAAAAAGAAGTTTATAAAACAGAAATCGGCACAAGCAAGCTTTTATATTCCGAATACGAATCAGCCTGGATTGACAACATGGCTACCGAAAATAGTTTTCATTTCGACAATAATTGTAAGCTACAATATACCATAGATGATTATGATGAGTATGGGAATGATATTGAGCAACACAGCATCAATAATATACATACCGCCATTATTTATGCTTATGATAATAAATATCCGGTAGTGGTGGCAAAAAATTGTACTTACGATGAATTGAAAGCAGCCTCCGACAATGCTCTTAATGCAACAGGGTTTAACAGCTTTGAAGAAATAACCACATTGTCTACAGAACAACAGAGAACCAAGTGGAAAGCCTTTAATGAAAACCTGCGGAATCAACTTTCAAATTCTGAGTTAAGCACTTACTCATACATCCCGTTAGTGGGGATGAGTTCAGAAGTTGATTGGAATAACAAGGTAACATATTATCAATATGATGAGTTACAAAGATTGGAAACAGTCCGCGATTCAGATTACAATGTACTAAAGCATGTTGATATTGAATACAAATAAACGATAAAACCTCGAAATACTACTATCATGAAAAAAATATTTTACAGCATATTAGCACTTATAACTCATGTTTGTTTTGTTCAGGCTCAGGAAAACACTGACGGGTATTTCAATATTGAACTAAACGCATTTCGAAACACAGAAGAAGCAGCCAGGGAGTCTGTAAGGTTATTGCCGGGATTCTCTACGGAAGGGCAAAGTAATTTTAGAGCATATATAGACCCGGAATTGCCTTACAACGGAGGAATTCCCGTTGAGGATGGAGTGTTTACCCTCAATCAGATAAGAATTTATACTCCGATAAATGATAATGCAACACAAGAAGTGCCTACACATGAATCATTAAACTATGAAAAATGGGCAGAAAGCATTACTTATTTCGATGGTCTTGGCAGAAAAATTCAGAGTACGCAGGTGAAGCAAAGCCCGATCGGCGCTGATATTGTAACACCTATTACCTATGACCAGTTTGGGCGAAAAGAGAAAGAATACCTAAGTTATGCAATCATACAAGACGGTGCAAATGGACCAGGAGGTTACCGGCCTGAAGGAGAGCAGGAAGTAAAAGAGTTCCATACCGTACATTTTGGTGAACAGGATGGAGCCTTTCCTTTTACTCAAAACCA
>CAYXJS010000019.1:0-25954 GCA_964465045.1 uncultured Bacteroidales bacterium
ACTTTAGAGCATCAATTTAGGTTTTTTCACCAAAAAAGAGGAATCGCTATGAAACAAGATGTATTAAATCTTACAGACCCTATTGTAATGGGTATATTAAATTTATCACCCGATTCGTTCTACGACGGAGGCAAATATACAACGGAAAAACAATGGATGCAAAAAGCGGAGGAAATCGTAAATGAAGGAGCTCAAATTATTGATATTGGGGCTGTTTCTACCAAACCCGGTTCTAAGCTTATAGCCGCTAAAGATGAAATAGACAGGCTGGAGCCGGCTTTAAAGAAAATCAGAAAAACGTTTCCGGAAACGCTTATTTCAGTAGATACCTATAATTCTGAAACTGCTCGCCTGGCTGTTGAGGAGGGAGCAGATATGATTAACGATATTTCAGGTGGTACATTTGATAAGAATATGTTTAAAACCGTCAGCCAACTGAAAAAGCCTTATGTGTTGATGCATATTAACGCCACCCCTGACAGAATGCAGAATAATCCAGCATATGATGATGTTGTGGAAACACTTATCGATTATTTCAGAGATAAAATACACCAGCTCAATAAGCTGCATTTTGATGATATTATTATCGATCCGGGTTTTGGTTTTGGGAAAACCATCAGCCACAATTACCGCCTTATGAAAAAACTCCGGGCTTTCAGTGTAATGGGATATCCTTTGTTAGTGGGTATTTCAAGAAAATCAATGATCAATAATGTATTGAATATAGGGCCCGATAAAGCATTAAACGGCACCACCATTCTAAACACCCTGGCATTAACCCAGGGCGCTAAAATATTGCGGGTTCATGATGTGAAACCTGCTGTGGAAGCCATTGCGCTGGTGAATCTGGTTTACAATGCATAGCTTTTACAAAAACAATAATCATATCTGATTATATTGAAAAGCGCGCATTAGTTCATCGGCTTTTCCATATTTTCGCAAGGTGAAAAAATTGGCGGTATGTTAGCATTTATTTCAGTTCGTTTCCTGGATATCCTCGATATTGTTTTAGTGGCATTTTTGCTCTATGAGTTATATCACTTGCTAAGAGGTACTGCTGCAATCAATATTTTTGTGGGAATTGTCGCGGTATTGGTTTTTTGGCGATTGGTTAACGCTCTGGAAATGGAACTGCTGAGCAAGATTTTCGGCGGATTCATAAGTGTTGGGTTTATTGCCTTAATTGTGGTCTTTCAACCCGAAATAAGACGCTTCTTGCTGCTGCTGGGAACACCTTATAACATAGAAAGCATCAAATCGAGGCTTTTTTTCTGGCGCATGAATATCAACCCGCAGCCAAAAATCAACATTGATGCCATCATCAAAGCCATCTCCTCCATGTCTTCGAATAAAACCGGAGCGCTGATTCTCTTAGCCAAAAGGAATGAGTTAAAACAATTCATAGAAACAGGTCAGCGAATTGACGGTATTGTATCTACTTCCCTTATTGAAAACATCTTTTTTAAAAATGCCCCCTTACATGATGGCGCCGTCATCATTGAGCGCAATAAAATCAGAGCCGCACGTTGCGTTTTACCCATAACCCGCAACCGCAAATTCCCCGCTAATTATGGATTGCGTCACCGGGCGGCTGTAGGTGCTTCTGAACAAACCGACGCAATTGCCCTGATAGTTTCTGAAGAAAACGGCAAAATATCCTATGCCAAAGGAGGCTCCCTGCACCTTCACCTGACTCCGAATCAGCTAAAAAATTACTTATCTGAGGAGTTCTCAGCCTGATTTTCTTTTTGCTTTTCCTCAAACATGCGCACTAACTCTTCCGGAGAACGGCCCAAATGCTCTATTGAAACCTCTACGTCATCAGCAAAATCATGTTCGGGATACTTTTCCAGGAAACGCTCATATACTTCCTTCGCCCGGCCCAGTTCTCCAAGCTGGTTTTCATAAATGTAGCCTTTCAAAAACAGTGCATCATCAGCTTTGTCAAACCCGGAATATTGTTCGATCAGAATATTCAGTTGCTCCAGTGCACCGGATGGCTGGTTGATATTCATTAAAATATCCGCAGAACGAAACCGGTAATAAGGGGTTAAAGAATCTTCAGGATGATTATTAGCATAAGCCAGATAGTCGTCCACCAATCCCTCTAAAAAATCTTCATCAATATTCTCCGGTTCGCTGTTTTGCAATTGCTTTTCCTGCTGCTGTATTCGCTCCTTTAGAGAAGGGCTTTCACAGGATGAGCCAGCTAAAATGGCTACCACCACAAATAGAATAAATGTTGTTTGTTTCATCTGATTATATTTCATTATTGAGTTTCAAAAGTAACAAGGATATCCTAATTGGCAGAGCAAAAAACGACAAACATGGATTTCTGTATTTACCTGAAACATCTTGCATCAATTTTGTTTATTTATTGATTCAGAAAACACCCTGTCAATCAAAACATAATTAAACAAGATATAAATTAATACTGGCAGATTTCCGATATGTGACTTTTATGCATCATGAACTTTTCGCCTTTTTCCTGAACGGAAAAATCATTTTATACCCTGCATCAACCTTTCCCTTTGAAATATTGCTCAAGCGATTGCGCAGCATAGTCTTGCGCACCGGGCTGAGCTTATCCGTAAACAATATACCTTCCAGATGGTCGTATTCATGCTGAATAATGCGTCCAAGCATACCATCATACCACTCATCATGAAAGTTCCAGTCAAGGTCATAATACTGTAAACGTACCTGCCCGGGCCTCGCCACTTCTTCTCTTATTCCGGGAATGCTCAAACATCCTTCGCTTTGCAGTACCTCGTCGCCTTGCTCTTCGATCACCTCAGGATTTATAAACGTTTTTTTAAAGTCTTTAGCTTCCGGGACTTCTTCTCCGTATGGTGTTGCATCCACAATAAAAATCCGTACAGAGCGATTCACCTGAGGCGCTGCCAAACCCACTCCCTCAGAATAATACATGGTTTCCCACATATCTTCAATAAATTTTTCCAGATCAGGATAATCCTTATCGATTTCCCGGGCCACTTTCCTTAAAACCGGGTGGCCATATGCTGTTACCGGTAGTACCATAATAAAACCTATTTCATCGTTTCCAAATAAGATTGCAAAATCAACGTAGCGCTGACCTTATCCACCATCGCTTTGTTTTGCCTTTGCTTTTTTTTCATTCCTCCGTCTATCATAGCCTGCATTGCCATTTTAGAGGTAAACCGCTCATCCATTCTCTCAACCGGAATATCCGGAAAAGTCGCTTTAAGCTTTTTTAAAAACGGTTTGATATAAACGGCAGCCTCAGAGTCTGTATTATCCATTTGCTTGGGCTCTCCCACAACAAAACACTCTACGTTTTCCTTGTTCAGATAATCCTTCAAAAAAGTCAGAACTTCCTTAGCTGCTATCGTAGTTAAACCCGTAGCAATCATCTGTAGTTCATCGGTTACCGCTATGCCAACGCGTTTTTTTCCGTAATCTATTGCAAGTATTCTTGCCATATCCTGTTTTCGGGCAAAATTAAACAAAAAAGCCCGTAAAGAATGAATTTTTACTACTTTTGAAAGCTTCATAAAAAACCAGGCAATCATGAAACAACTAAAACAAATTATAGAACATGCATGGGAAAACCGTGACCTGTTAGAGAATAAAGAAACAGTTGCTGCCATTGAAGAGGTTATTGAACTGCTGGATAAAGGTTCTTTAAGAGTAGCACAACCTACCAACGGTAAATGGGCTGTTAACGAGTGGATAAAAAAAGCCGTCATATTATATTTTCCTACCCGTAAAATGCAAACCATCAAAGCAGAACCTTTTGAGTTCCATGACAAAATACCGCTAAAAAGCGGTTATGCAGAAAAGGATGTACGCGTTGTACCCCACGCTATTGCCCGCTATGGCGCTTTTGTTAATCGCGGTGTTGTGATGATGCCCAGCTATGTAAACATTGGCGCTTACGTTGACAGCGGCTCTATGGTTGATACATGGGCCACGGTAGGCTCTTGCGCCCAGATAGGGAAAAACGTGCACCTGTCAGGCGGCGTTGGTATTGGCGGCGTTCTGGAGCCAGTACAGGCTAAACCCGTTATTGTGGAAGACGGCGCTTTCATCGGTTCACGCTCCGTAATTGTTGAAGGAGCTTACATCGGAAAAGAAGCTGTAATAGGCGCCAATGTAGTAATTACCAAAAGCACCCGGATAATAGATGTTACGCAAGAAGAGCCCAAAGAATACAATGCTGAAATCCCAGAGAGAGCCGTTGTGATTCCCGGAAGCTATACCAAAAAATTTCCGGCCGGAGCGTATCAGGTTCCATGTGCGCTAATTATCGGACAAAGAAAAGAATCTACAGACCTGAAAACATCGCTGAACGAAGCGCTACGCGATTATAGCATCGCCGTTTAGAACTGTTTACCTATCAACTGCCTATGAATAATAAAGAAACTATCTTTATTACAAGCCGGAACCGGTTCTTCGGGCAAACCCGGAAACCCTGGACCAGCATTAAAACGAACAGGATTATAGCTCTGATTCAAGAGCAAGGTTATCTCGTGAAGCAATACGACTTTCATGAAATCATGAATCAGGAAGAAATTATCCGCGATAAAGTGATTATTTATGCGTTTTCGCAAAAGAAGCATTACCGGGAATACATCAAAGACATCATGCATCATTTATCAAAATATAACACCATAATTCCTTCGTATGAGCTATTATTAAGCCATGAAAACAAAGGCTATCAGGAAATCTTAAAGAAGGAAATGGGGTTAAATGAATTAAAAGGAGCTTACTATACCTCCGTCAGGGAAATTGATACGTCAAACATATCTTTTCCTGTAATCCTCAAAACTACCGAAGGATCGAACAGCACGGGCGTTTTTCTAATCAACAATGCAAAACAGCTCGAAAAAATGCGGAAAAAGTTAACGGAAAGATTCAGCCTTCTTACAAAATTGGATCTATTCAGAAGAAAATACTTTCGCCGAAAAAAATTCAAAGCATATCCTGACTACTCAAACCGACAGGATTATTATGAATATAAAGAGCATATCACTCAGGAAACCAATTTCATTCTTCAGGAGTATATCCCGCATTTAAGCTATGATTACAGGGTGCTTGTTGCCTTTGACCGCTATTATGTAACCCGGCGCGATACTAAGCCGGGCGATTTCAGAGCCAGTGGAACAAAACTATTTAATCCAGTAACGGAAGTCAACGGCGATTTACTTAACTATGCCAAAATGTTTTATGAAAAATTCAATTCGCCATTTTTATCCATAGATATCGCTTTTAACGGTAAGCAATTTTACATGATAGAGTTCCAGGCTTTGCATTTTGGTGTAAACCATGTTACCAAATCCAAAGGTTATTTCTGCAAAACTGAGGCTGATAATTGGCAATTCATCGAAGAAAAGCCAGACCTGGAAAAGATTTTCGCTGCAACATATGTTTCCTACCTTAATCACCGCTCAACACAAGGATAAAATAATTGCCTATTTTTACAGTTTTCTGGCAAAAACCAACAAAAAACCGGATGCGCATTTTATTTGTACAATCAATCGGGAAGAAAAAATACGGAGGTGGCGAAAGATGGGCTGTTAATGCTGCAAGCGGCCTGCAAAAAAAAGGGCACTTTGTGATGATGGCAGCCAGGAAAAACGGTATCCTGTTCAACGAAGCCCGCCAAAGAAACCTGCCTGTCTATCCCATCAACATCTATAGCGATATAAACCTGTTTCAGGCATACCGCTTATCGCGATTGATTAAAAAGCATAATATCGAAATCATAATCTGTAAAGGACGTGAATTGGTTGTCTCCGGACTTGCCACCAGGTGGGCTGGCAATATCCTGCTGATTAGAAGAACCGGACTGCCCCCGTCAAAACAAAGCAACAAGCTTGTACGTCGCACGAAAAAGTTTGTGGATGGGGTGGTAACCAACACCAAAACGATACAAGAAATCTACCTTAAGCATGGCTTTACAGATAAAAACTTTGCGAAAGTCATCTATAACGGGTTTTCACCGGATGATTCAATACCAGCCTTTGATTTTAGCCAAAAGTACCCGGGCAGATACATAATTCTGAGCGCTGGACGGCTCGAAAAAAGAAAAGGATATTATTATTTGATTGAAGCATTAGCTAACGTTAAAGATACGCATCAGGAAGTGCTGGCATATATTTTGGGTGATGGTAAGGAAAAAGAGCAGCTAAAAGCGTATGCTAGAAAGCAGGGTGTTGAAAACATGATTCATTTTGCAGGATATGTGCATAACGTGATACCTTATGTTAAAGGGACACATATGTTTGCACATGTGGCTTTAAGCGAAGGAATGCCCAATGCAGCCATGGAAGCGCTTGCTTTTGGAAAACCCCTGGTAATAACACGCGTAAACGGCGCTGAAGAATTAACCGATAATGGCAAGTATGCTGAGCTGATTCCGGCAAAAAATGCCCCCGCTATTGCTGATTCTATCAAAAAAATCATCGAAAACCTTCAAGCTTATAAGCAAACAGGAGCAAGGGCTCAAAACTATGTCCGTGAAAAATTTAGCATGAATAACATGATTGATACGCTGGAACGCTACCTGCAAGAGAAACTTAACGCAAAAAAGTATCAAAACTGATATGATATTTTCAGGCTACATTATTAAATTTCCGTATTGGATTACTTGGCACATTACCCGGTTTTTCCACAAAGAAAAAGAACTTACTTTTTATGTGGGTTCAGTACATGATTATTACCTGATAGAGAATATCTTGCCACATATTAAATATCCTTACCGGGTTGTAGCAAAAAATAAAAAAATTGCCAAAACATTGCACAATAAAGGCATTAAAACAATTGTCTGGCCCACCTTTCCAAAAATTGTAGTCATGCCTCGTCATGCCTTTCATAAATTCCCCATTAAAGCTATCAAAAAAATTGGGATGAGGCATGGTCCTTATCACTTTAAGAAAATGATTGATGCCGCTAAATACAATGCATTTGATTTGTTTCTGTTTACTTCTGAGCATGAAGTCCGGCAGGCCAAAAACAAAGGTATTTTGAATGGTGTTCCCGGAGGATATCCCAGGCTGGACATTTTCAAAAACCTGAGCACGCATACATTAAGCAAAAGAATTAAAGAAACCCCGTTTTTTGACAGCCAGAATACCACGCTTCTCTTTACCGCCACATGGAAGCAGTCTGGCTTAAGCGCCATTGACCGTTGGTTAAACCATATTGAAAAACTAACCTCTAAATATAACATCATTGTAAGCCTGCATCCTATGATGCCTGAAAAATTTAAAGACCAAATCACAAACCTCAGGCAGGTAAAGCTCACAACCCCGGCTGAGTTGCCTGCATGCATGTTGGCGGCAGATTTCCTGATTAGCGACACCAGCTCTGTAATTGCTGAATTCTGTGCACTGAACAAACCCATCATTACATTTAAAGTAGATTTGAAGGAAAGACTAACACATGAAATCGCTGAGATGATTCAGGAAATATCCATACAGATAACAAGTTTGGAAGAGATTGATGCAGCTATAGAGAAATACAAGACTAATCCTAATCTGAAAAAAGAAGCACGCACAACCTGGAATAAGCGGTTTTTTGATGAGGTTTCTGTTTCTCACGGATTAAAAGCAGCTTCACATATCCATTCATTTGTCTCAGAAAATAAAGCATAGCCTACTCCAACAAAAAAGCCGCAAAAAAATAAACATCATATATCTTTATTTAAAACAACGTCGTATATTTGTATATTGTTTTTATGTTGCACGGCTGCGTGTTGAATGAAAAAAGGAGATAAGGCAGGAATAAACCAGACTTCGTGAACCATCAGATTTAGTTTAGTTTTGTTTATAATAATGCACAAAACGGTACTATTAATGGAAATCGCTATCTTAAGTGTAGAAAAACATATTCATAGTATTGTTTTGTAGAACGTCGAAACTAATATTCTGGTTAATATCGTGTTTTACGAAGCGGCACACCGAGACATCTTTATTATTCAATTTACAAACTGGTTTTGAGGATAATTCTATTTTTAACAATATTACAGCAAGAGGGTAATCATGAATGATGAAAAATTAATGCGTGAAGTAAAAAAAGCCGCAGAAACTGTGCGGAAGGGGGGTGTAATTCTTTATCCAACAGATACCATCTGGGGTTTGGGCTGTGATGCCAGGAACAATAAAGCCGTAAAAAAAATATTTCTGGTCAAAAGACGTACTACCTTAAAGAGCCTCATTATTCTGGCTGAGTCTGTTGAGCGGATTTCGCAATATGTTGACGCGGATTCTGAGTTGATTCGCGATATGGTTGAAGGATTTGACAAACCGACTACTATCATCTATCCGGGGGGGAAAAAGCTCGCCAAAAACGTTATTGGCGATGACAAAACTGTTGCAGTAAGACTGGCGCGCCATACATTTTGTCATGCCTTAATCAAAGAACTCAATTACCCAATTGTTTCCACATCAGCAAACATTTCAGGAGAAGCTCCTCCATCCCTGTTTTCACAAATCAGCGATGAAATCAAAGAAAATGTAGATTATGTGGTTGACTGGGAACAATATGCAATGAAAGACATCAAACCCTCTACGTTAATCAGGCTCAGAGATGATGGATTATATGATGTTTTAAGACCATAACATCACCTGTACCGGCAAGTTATTGGTCAGTTTTATAATGAGCACCTTTTCCTTATGTCATGTTCAGCAGATTTCAATCACAAAAAACACAGCTTTTAAGGCATGGTTAAAACACCATTTACACGCGCTTAACTTCTATATTTTCTGCAAGATACACCAGGAAAGCCTCTTTTACCCGGTATCCGGTTTTTTGAAGAGCATTTACATAAGTTTTAACCTGTTTTTCATGCGCTGTTTCATGCTGTCCGGTTTTATACTCTAATATACTTACCTCACCGTTCTTCACCATCATCCTGTCGGGTCTCAACAGTGTGCCATCCTCATCCAAAATCTCATGTTCTGTATACACATTGAATGATGAGTCAAAAAAAAATTTAATATCCGGATGTCCAACAACTTTATGAATCAATTCCTGCGTTTCGGAAATAATATCCGCATTTTCTTCTCCCTGGTTATTCAGCCAAAGCAGCGCTTTAGGAATATCATCATAAGTAATGACCCGGGCAAATACCTCATGCAATATCTTACCCCGGTTTTTATCAGTAAAACCTTTATTTACAGCCGGAAACTCTCCTGAATAAGGTGCTATAACTACTTTATTCCGCCAACTCGAAGAAATCATCGGCGCTAAAAAACCAGTTTCAGAATCATGAGCAGTTCTTACCTGGGTTGCTTTCGTTTCACTTTCAGGATCAGGCTCTTCGCCAAAAAGAAAGGGTTTATCCGCTGAAATCTCATATCCTTTTTCTGAAACAAAACCACCCAATAAAGATGATACCGATACCCCCGTAGAATTTTCTGAGGGCTTGTCGCAGATCACATACAACCTCTCCGAAGGCCGCGTAAAGGCTACATAAAGCACATTCACTTCATCGAGGAGCAATTTTTCCTGTTCTTCCTGAAAATCTTCAGAAAACGGTGTTTCCAGGATTTGTTTTGTTGCAGGAAGATAAGCCACAGACATTGAACCCGTTTCCGGGAATTCATCTAAAGGACCAAACCACATATTATCTTGTTTACTTTGAATGGTATTTTTACTCAAAAAGGGAGATATTACCACAGGAAATTCCAACCCTTTGGCCTTATGTACCGTATATATTTTAATGGCATTCAGCTTTTCAGGAGCTACAATAGACTTCTTGTTTTTGTTTTTCTCCCACCAATCCAAGAAGTCATTCAAGTCTGTATCTCCTTCCAGTACTTTTACGTGAATCTCTTCCAGGAAGAACAAAACAAACGGATCAGCCGGATCATGAAGCTGAAAGGTACGAATAAGGTATTCTGTCAATTCATATAAGGAAAAGTCTTTCCAGTAGCTGTTGTCCAACTGCATCAATTCTAAAAACCTACGATACGCATTATTATTCGTTTCGTTTATTTCATCCAACCATTTGTATTCAGGAAGGCTTAAGAACGAATGGAAATCGATATCAGGCCGCCATTTTTGATACAGGAAATGTACTACCTCAAGCCAGGCCACATTATCCTGCGGATTGCTCAGGATTTTAAACACCGCCACTAAAAAATGAAGCTTAGGAGAACCTGACAGTAAAAGTGATTCAGAAGAAACCACCGGAAAGTTGTTTTCGGTCAGATAACGGGCTATTTTTACACCATGGTCGTTCGTACGGCATAATACAGCAATATCATGATATTCATAGCCATCTTTCAACGAATCACGGACAGCAGAGAGCAGCACTTCTAGGTGTGCCGCCTCCAATACATCTCCCTGTCCTTCAACAAACTGCAAATGAATTTTACCAGACGTTTTCTTATGAGCTGTTTGCTTGTGGTTTTCATAAATCTTCTTTACGCGATCATTTGTCGTGTTTTTTATGTGTTGAAAAAGTTCATTATTGAAATTTACAATTGTAGTAACTGTGCGATAGTTTACATTAAGTGGTTTTTCGTTGTATTGTTGTTTCAGTATCGATTCAAAAATATCGCCATCCGGAAGCTTATGCTTTTCATGCAGTTCCGGCAGCCGGGCAAACTGCTCTACCTCTCCGGCCCGCCAACGATAAATGCTTTGCTTTCCGTCGCCCACCAGCATATTTTTCTCTCCATAAGCGAGTCCATTCATAATCAGCGGCAAAAGGTTGTGCCATTGCAACACTGAAGTATCCTGAAACTCGTCTACAAACACATGCTTATATTTTTCCCCAATGCGTTCGTATATAAACGGAATTGGGGCATGAGCCTGTATTTCACGCGAAATTCGACGGTTGAACTCAGAAATATGCACTAAATCCTGCTCTGTTTTAAGCTGCTCCAGGCGTGTTTCGATTTCCTTTAATACAGCCATGCCGTGAATATTTCTTAACAACATCTTATAAAAAAAATACTTCCCCGCATACTGTCGGGCATAATCTCTCACCTTATAATAAATCGTTTCAAGTTGTGGATACACCTTTTCAATAGCCGCTTTATCATCGAGACTTGCTTTAGAACTAAAGAGCTTGCCCTCATTAAAAAATTTATCTACATAAGAACTTCCGTTAAAGGTAGAAATGCCTTTGTAATTTTCTTTATTGAGGAGTTTTCTTAAATACCCCCAAACCCCTCGCCTGGCCTGGAAAAAAGCCTCCGGAGTAATCGGCTCAGTTAATTCTATGGCTTGAACAGCATAATTTCGTATGGTAGATTCAAATTTGGAAATGAATGCCAAAACAACCCGGTGCACTTCTATAAAATCATTGAGTTCCAATTTATTAAGTTCAGGGATATGATCAAGTGCATCTTCAGACTGAAGGACAAACCCAAAGCTGTATAGGGCCCGGTCAATATGCCATGAACGGCTTTCATCGGTCTGAGCCTTGATAAAATCGGTTAAAAACCCCGTCATCCTATGCTGAGGTTGCAATTCATCCAGCAGCATATCCACTGATTTCTGGATAAGCTCTTCCTGATCTAAAACGACCTCAAAACGCTGAGAGAGATTTAAGTCAAATGCAAAAGCACGGATTATGCGATGCATTAAACTATCTATAGTAGATACCGCAAAACTGGAATAATCATGCAGGATGTTTTTCATGACGATATAGGCATTCTGGCTGATTTCCGCCATGGTTATGTTACTTCCGGCCAAAATATCCTTCAGAAACTTGTGATCCAGTTCTTGTTGTGCTTGCGCGCTAAGGTTTTTATAATCTGCCAATTTCTGCAATACTTCCACAATACGTGATTTCATTTCCGCCGCGGCTTTATTTGTAAACGTAATGGCAAGTATTTCCCTGTATTTGTGCGGTTTGGGAATCACGATTGATAGATATTCCTTTACAATCTGGGTGGTTTTGCCTGAACCGGCCGAAGATTTGTAAACCAGTAAGTTTCTTTGCATAGCGCTGATGTTCGTTAATTAATAAAAGATATATAACGTTTATCTGCCCCCTGATGATCACTGCAGCAAACCAATCCATCTGAACTGAACCGGAAGAAGTTTACTGTCCGGCTTCCCGTGCTCTCTTTTTTCTGAACAACTCTTCGAGTGTATCAAATTCTTTCCTGTAAAATACACCTACCCCTTGCGTATAGGGAGCATCAACAGACAACAGGTCCGTGTTGTTCGTACGGTTGAAAGCGCGTACCCGGAAACGGCCATCTTTAGTTATTTTGACCTCCACATTTACATCACCCACAATTGTATTAGCTGAAGTTTGTTCCTCCATGCCACTCATGCCAAAATTCCCGTCTATCGATACCCTGTCATCAAAAAGCTGTGTCGACAGCGCCACTTCGATCTCTTCTGAAGTATACGAATCACCGGGCCGGTAATTAACACCTACATCCACATCCTTACTTATCTGCGAAAGCCAATTGCTGATTTGGTTAGACAGCAATTCAAATGATTGTGCACCGAAACCACTCGACAAGTTATTATCGAGTCCTGAGACGCTGAACGAATTCAACACCAGCAAATAGAGCATTTGCTTGTTCATCTCCGCATTGTTGGTGGTGTCAATACTACTGTAAACAAGTTCCCTTACATTCGCATCAGCATTGGGTAATTCTATGCTGAAATCCAGCTTAGGGTTAAACAGTTTGTCTTTCAGTGTAATAATACAATCTACCGGTACGCGCTCATTAGCGATTTCCGGGTCAACGCCCTGGGCTGCGGGCAATCCACTTAAAGAAGGCCGGGCTTTATATACGGCTGTGATATCAACGTCAGCATCATACGGATCGCCGCTCCACGATATAGAAGCCCCACGGCGAATTGTAAATGTATTTTTGAGTATGTTTTGCAGCCTAAAAATAAATACACCTTCTTCAATAAAATAATCTCCATACATATTAAAATCACCGGCAGAGTTTATTTCCATGCGTAAATTTCCCGAACCCCGGCCTTCAATATTTCCCATCTGAAACGGGAGAATGATTTCAGCCCTGGCGTTAGGATTGATATCAAGCTGAAAATCCATGTTAAATCCGGCATCGCTACTCTGATTAAATGTTAACTTCTCCTCCTGTTCCTCCGATTTATCGATAAAAGTGATAAAATCGCTTTCTGCCATCGATGATGCCGTGCTTATGGGTATGACGATATTGGTATTTTCTTCCGGTCTTGCTTTCACACTCAAATTAACATCATTCACCGGTCCTTTTATATTGGCAGCTCCCGAGGCAAAAGCAGTACCGTAAAAAAGTTCGTTATGCGATCGGTTTGTATTCAAACCGGCAAACTTTTGTGGTGTGATGCTGATATCGAGGTTAAAATCCTTAAAATACCGGTGTTTAATATTTCCGTTTAACAAGGCTGTATTCCCCAGCGAATCATAAAGCGTAATGCTGTCGAAGGCTATTGCATCCGGTTTTAGCTTAATCTCATCGGCGAGATAGTATTTGGTATTGAGAAAACTAACCCGGAGAGCCGATCTCACCAGTCCAATATTCCCGGTAAGCTCAGGCTCTGTGGATGTACCGGTAACTTTCAGTTTTCCTGATGCGTAGCCTTGCATCTCTGAAAGGAAGTCATCAAAAAAGGGCTGCATAGTAGCAATGGCCAGGTTGGAAATTTCTCCTTCAAAATCGATAGAGTCGGCCATGTTTTCTGCCTGCGGATAATAAGAACCATTAAGCTTAAGTAAGTCTCTTGAACCACTACTACCCGTATAAACTATCTCAGAATTGAGTTCCAGTTTATTTTCTAGCTCATCCCATTCTGAGAAGAGCTGTAAATCACCCATTTTTTGTTTATTGAAATAGAGCCCACTGATATTTAAATCGCCCGTAAAGCGCGGCGATTCGCTAAGATTGCTAAACACCAGGTCTCCATTAGCTATGCCATCTAAATCTGCACCGCTTGGCGTAAGCATCAGGTCGAAATTAGACACATCAAAATCTGTAAAGAATAGTTTGAAGGTATCATCGGGATTATCAGACAATATGCCGTCAATACCCACGCTTTGCATGTCATGATTAAAAATAATGTTTCTGAAAATAAGCGCAGAATCCTTGTAGGTTAGGCGATTTTCAGGATCAATCCTCCATAAGCTATCGTTTATAATGATTTCAGAATGCGTTATGCGATTTTCGAAGTGTCCTGCATGGTGCACATCTAGTATCCCACGAATATTTGCCTTGTTGTAGTCTGTTGTATCAAAATCGTCCCACTTAAGCGTGTATCTCATGCTGTCTTGCTCAAAGGTATTTTCCAGGCTCATTCTTTCAAGACCAAGCTGTAGCTTTTCACTTTCCTCCTCCTGATCACTATCACTTAAAATCACATTTTTAATTTTTGTGTTCGTTTTAAACAATGAGTCTTGTTTCCCGGATGCGAATCGAAAATCAACAAAGCGTATATCATTAAACAATACAGAATCTGAGTGTATATCAACAATCATATCAGCCTCCTCTCCACGGTATTTTCCCTGGATGGAGGCGCCCGGGGCAATTTTCAATTGGGGAAAAAATATTTGGCTAAGTCCTCTTGTATCTTTCAGCCTCAAATCAAAGTCTAAGCGCTGCTTATAATCGCAGGTGATTGAATCTGTATTTAATAAGGAAGGCATATATTGAGAAACAGACAAATTAAAACTCTTACCCAACTCACTTAACAGATAATCACCATTCACATCCCCATCAAGAAAATCAGACCGAATTTCTACATATTTTTCTGATGATAGCTGATCTGTTTCTACACGTAATGAATCCATACGGTAAGTAAAATCATCCTGATGATATACTAAGTCAGAGAGTAAGACATTTCCAGCTATCGAATCAATATCGCTTCCGCGGAAATCTGCTTTAAGCGTTGCAGAAATATTCGATAAAGAGTCTTCCAGATCAGTTAACCGCAATTGCGTAAGATAAGCATCCCGCAGTTCAGCCCTGAACTGAAAATCAGCATTTTTTGTGCTGAAATCAGCCATGCCGGTAAAGTCAAACTGCAGTAACTCGTCATTGATATGAACCTCTCCGCCAAAACGATCCCCTGCAATTTTCCCTTGAATATTAATGCTGTCGAAGGTATTTTGCCTGAACTGCATTGCATTTATATAGCCATTCACATCGGCAGCAAGTGTTGATTTTTCCAGCCCGCGACCATTCACGTTCATAGTTAAATCCAGGGTTCCCAAATCCCTTTCCATATCAAGCAATTTTCCGGCATTCAGCCTTTTAGCCTCAAGCTTTCCATTGTATATTTTTACATTGTTCAGGGTATCTTTTAGCCGGATGTCCGTCACCAAATCGCCCATATTGGTTTTGAATTCAGCCTTGGAAGTGAAATTGTCCAGCTTTCCTTTAAAGTTTCCTCTTACAGAAAGGTATTCTAAAGCCTCATAAGGTTGGGGTAAGCTGAATTTCTTGCCTTCTTCCATCTCAATATCACGGATGTCTTCATAATCCACATAGAAATCCCTGATATTAGCATCAATTTCCATTTCTGCGGTTTCGGGTAGTCCTTTTACATAAACATTTCCATCAAATCTGGAATTTCTTCCAAAGCTTAAATCCAAGCTTCTGGCGTGCATATCTGCCAAAGTACCTGACAAAAGCCCCCTTATTTTTATTTGCTTGCCTTCAGGCAGCATTGGAGGAGAGAAAAAATTTAAGTCTCTGGAAGATAATTTGCTTTGACCTATATCCACCTCCATCGAAACGCTATCAAAAAACGCACTAAAGGCCTCATAATCATAGTATTCCATTTCCATATCAAAAGCCAGATCCGTGGTCGGGGTAATAATCCTGGAAACCTCTGACTTCCATCCTGTAGGACTGATTTGCATGTTATTGGATTCAAGCCGGCTAAGCTTAAAGCCCGACGACTCTATGCCCCTCAGAAAACGAATATTTGCACTAATCGTATCATCTTTAACAGCAAATTCCTGTATTTGGGCATCAATATGATTTACATCCAGGTAATTGAAATCCATCCCTTTAGCAATTCGGCTTTCGTTTCTGTTTTCCAGAATAAAACGGCTGTCCTGCAAGTCAAACGCTCCTATCTGAATTTGCCAGGGATCACCGGATGCGTTAGTATCCTGAAGTCTTTCAGCAATATAACTGATGGATGCAGCCGTGTCAGATTCATGCGTAATAAGGCCAAAATATAGCTTTTGGGCCTGCACATCGCTGAAACGTATCAGCTTATTGAACATATTTATTTCCGAAACCCTGATTTTAAGCACATCTGCTTTGGTTAGCGTGTCACTTCTGTGGTCAAGAGCAAGCAAGTTATGCAATTCTATGCGAAGGTAATGCCCCAGTTTAACCCGCTCCACAGTAACAGGTACACCCAAAGCTTTTGTGGCCTCTTCACTGGCAATATGCCCCAGGTATTGCTGAAAGCGATTATTGTTAACCAGCACAATAATCGCGCTTACAATAATAATCATTGCCAACAGAAACCACTTCAATATATTTCTTCTGCCTTTTTTAATAATTTTGTCCTCCAAAATAAACGATACTCATGAACATAAACATATTAGGAATCGAGTCCTCATGCGATGATACGTCAGCTGCTGTACTCCGTGACAACGTGGTGTTATCCAATATTATTGCTAACCAGCGCGTACATGAAGCCTATGGCGGTGTCGTTCCCGAGTTAGCCTCACGCGCTCACCAGCAAAACATTATACCGGTGATAGAGCAGGCCATCTATCAAGCAAATATACGTAAAAATGATATTCATGCTATAGCTTTTACACGTGGTCCGGGTTTATTGGGATCTTTGCTGGTCGGGACTTCCTTTGCTAAAGCATTCGCGCTCTCGCAGAATATCCCAATGATTGAAGTGGACCATCTGGAAGCACACATCCTGGCTCATTTCATCAAAGAACCGGGAAAAGCCTCGTCCCACCCGGAATTCCCCTTTTTATGCCTCACCGTATCAGGAGGACACACTCAAATTGTAAAAGTTGTAAGCGCATCCAATATGGAGGTAATTGGGCAAACCATTGACGATGCTGCCGGTGAGGCATTTGATAAGATTGCGAAAATTATGGGGCTCCCCTACCCGGGCGGCCCGGTAATCGACAAAATGGCCAAAGCAGGAAACCCTGAAGTTTTCACTTTTCCTATGCCGGATATTTCAGGTCTAGATTACAGCTTCAGCGGACTGAAGACTTCCGTGCTTTACTTTCTTCGCGATAAGCTTAAAAAACAACCTGATTTCATTGAACAGCACAAAACAGACCTGGCTGCCTCTGTACAACATATTATCATTAAAATACTGATGAAGAAGCTAATGCTGGCTACCAAACAAACCGGCATTAAAGAAATTGCTATTGCCGGCGGCGTATCAGCCAACTCAGGACTGCGCAATGCTGTAGAGCAAGCTGGCAGGGAATTACAATGGAATATTTACCTCCCAAAGCTGCAATTCAGCACAGATAATGCCGCCATGATAGCTATGGCAGGTCATTTTAAATTTCTTGAAAAAAAGTTTGCCAGTCAAAAAATCGCTCCCTATTCCAGAAGTGGTTCTAAAAGAAGGTAATCTGCAAACAAAAAATAATGAAACATAATTCTTGGTTAAGAATTTTTATCCTATCTGAAAAAATATTTGCATAGCAGTTAGCATATAGTTAATTTTGCTTTGAACAGTGTGAAGAAAAACACGCATGAAGCAGTCAGAAATACTCGTTGCAGGCATTGAGTATAAAGTAAAAAGACTTATTGAGCAAAAAAAACTGCTTCAACAGAAAAATGAAAACCTCAAAAGTGAGGTTGAAAGTTTAAAACAAGAACTGGAAGAAATAAAAAATGATAACAAAGCGCTCGAAGAAAAAATACAAACAATAAAAGTAAGCAGCGTGTTGTTATCTAATAAAGATAATAAAAACATTCATCAACGTATTGATGAATTAGTGCGGGAAATAAACAAGAGTATAAGCATTTTAAATAGTTTTAATAATAAGTGATTCCTCTTTTACCGGAGGTTTATTGATGAAGCAAACAATAAGAACAGTACATGTAAATCAAAGGCCGTATAAAATTACGGTATCAGATGAAAATGAAGAGCTTTTATTAAACAAATCTGTAAAACTGATAAACGAAGAAATCGAGACGTTCATAAAAAACATTAAAGGAAGAGACCGGCACGATATGCTGGCTATGGTATCGCTTGATATTGCAGCGCGATACATCCAGCTTGATGAAGAGCAAACTTTTGTGAAAAACGAACTCATCACCCGGTTAGAAGGAATTGATCAACTTTTGGAGCAGAACATTTAAAGTGTTTATTTGCGTTCTTTGAAATAAAATATTTATAATATTCCCGCGCATTATAATTAAGTCGTGTGAAAACTCAACATTATACAAATTAGAGTAAAAAGCTCAGGAGTTTGTAGGACAGGCCTATTTTACCCTTCGGGGGATTTCCGCTTTAGGGCGGAGACATTGGAAGTCCGAAAATCTCGGCAACTCTATTCGTGTCATTTCTGGGGTTTTTCTCTACGCTCAATTATTTGCGCGGGTTTTTTTTGTCAAATAATTACATACGAACCAGAACTTAACAAGCATAAAAATGGATGAAGCACTACTATTTATCGTAATTGCGCTTGTTGCAGGACTTGCTCTGGGTATTGCTGCTTCGGCTTCTTTTTTAAGAAAAAAACTCGAA
Source organism: uncultured Bacteroidales bacterium (assembly GCA_964465045.1). Lineage (GTDB taxonomy): Bacteria > Bacteroidota > Bacteroidia > Bacteroidales > JAIPAH01 > JAIPAH01. The sequence goes on from CAYXJS010000019.1 coordinate 18,673, forward strand.
AAAAAGAGCCAGACCCTTCTAAAAGAAGCGGAAGAAAAAGCAGAAGTACTGAAGAAGGATAAAATCCTTCAGGCGAAAGAGAAATTTTTGCAACTGAAAGCCGATCATGAGAAAACGATTCAAAAGAAAAACAGCGAAATACAGCGAACTGAAAACCGTTTAAAACAAAAAGAAAACCAGGTAAACCAACAAAATGAAGCACTAAATAATAAAAACCAGGAAGTTGAACGGTTAAAGCAAAACCTGAACAACCAGTTGGATATCGTTAACAAAAAACAACAAGAGCTGGAAAAAGCCAGCAGCGAGCAGATCAAACAACTGGAAACCATCGCTAACTTATCAGCCGAGGAGGCAAAACAGCAACTTACAGAAAACCTGACTGAAGAGGCGCGCACTGAGGCTTCGTCGCAGATTAATGACATCCTCGAAGAAGCCAAAATCAACGCCAACCGCGAAGCCAAAAAAATCGTAATTGAAACGATTCAACGAACGGCTGCCGAGCATGCTATTGAAAACAGCGTTTCGGTGTTTAACATTGAAAACGATGAAATCAAAGGCCGGATTATTGGCCGTGAAGGCCGAAATATTCGTGCCCTGGAATCCCTCACCGGTATAGAAATCATTATAGATGATTCGCCGGATGCCATTATTCTTTCAGGCTTTGACCCCATTCGCCGTGAAATTGCCCGCTTATCGCTGCACAAGCTGGTAACCGATGGCCGCATTCACCCGGCGCGTATTGAGGAAGTGGTTTCTAAGACAACAGCGCAGATAGAACAGGAAATTGTTGATACGGGAAAACGTACATTGATAGACCTGGGTGTTCACGGGGTACATCATGAGCTGGTAAAGCTAATCGGGAAAATGAAATACCGCTCTTCATACGGTCAAAACCTGTTGCAACACTCTAAAGAGGTAGCCAAACTTTCAGCTACCATGGCTGCAGAGCTTGGGCTCAACCAGAAAAAAGCCAAACGAGCCGGATTGTTGCACGACATCGGCAAAGTTGCTGAAAGCGAAGAGGAAATGCCTCATGCTCTGCTGGGTATGAAAATCGCCCAGAAATACAAAGAAAAACCGGATGTGTGCAACGCCATCGGAGCGCACCATGATGAGATTGAGATGGAAACCCTGATTGCACCCATCACACAAATATGCGATGCCATTTCGGGGTCTCGTCCTGGCGCCCGTCGCGAAGTAGTAGAAGCCTACATTCAGCGCCTGAATCAGTTGGAAGAGTTAGCCCTGGAATACCCCGGCGTTGTAAAAACCTATGCGGTGCAGGCAGGTCGCGAATTACGTGTTATTGTTGGTGCAGATAAAGTTTCTGATGTTGAAGCCAACAAACTGTCAATGGATTTAACCAAAAAAATCCAGGACGAAATGACCTATCCGGGTCAAATCAAGATCACGGTGATACGCGAAACAAGGGCCGTGAACTACGCGAAGTAAGAGCGTAATATTATTACTGGCAAACCAAAACCCGGCTATTGTAAGAAATCAATATGCCGGGTTTTGTAGTTCAGAAACAGCATAATATCGTTTTAACAAGTTTTAAGCAGAAAATTTCTTAATGTTTATTATCTTTGTAAGGTCTGAGAACAAACAACTTTGCTTTTTTGTTACAGCATTAAAAGAAAGAATTATGAAAACGTATTTTGGAATTTTCGCGCTTCTTTTAGCTCCGGTTCTTCTGATGGGTCAGTTAAACAATGACCTCACCAAGCCGGCTTTCGGTAATTTAAAAACCGATGTGGATGTTTCATTGGGATCCACTGTCATGTCTTCGGGCAATGGCAGTGCATTTATGAATTATGCTTTTCCCAAATTGCGTATGAGCCCCAATGAAGACCTGCAAATCGAAACCGGCGTACTTATGATGAATACGTCTATGAACAACTTTCAGCCCTTTAATTCTGTTGGGCCAATGAACCAAAACAGCATAAACTCAAACTTTACAGATTCCTATGCTTTTGCTTCAGGAACTTATCAGGTTAACGACAATCTTGTTATCCGCGGAAGCGCATTCAAAAAGTTCAACATGAACAGCCAGATGCAGCAGGAAGTTCATCCGCAAGCCTTCAATTTTGATGCGCATGGCATGAACGTAAAATTCCGGTACAAACTTTCCGAGAATTCAAGCATTGGTGCATCCTTCCGATATCAAAAGGGCGCAGACCCGTTCGGGTACGGCTATAACAACAGTTATTACAATAGCTATTCTCCATTTGACAGGACTTCTCCATTTGCCCCCGATCCTTTCTGAGTCAACAATTCAGGTGATAGCTTGTTGTAAAAAATAAAAAATGCTAATCATTCTATCACCCGCTAAAAAGCTGGATTATAAAAGTGTGGTGCCTGTAAGTGCTTTTACCAAGCCACAATTTGCAGAGCAAAGCATACAGCTTATCGAATCGCTGCAAAATCTTTCGCAAAAAGAAGTTGGGGATTTGATGAACCTGAGCGACAAGCTGGCGCGCCTCAATAAAGAGCGTTTTATGGAGTGGGACATCCCGCAAAAACCTGATAACAATACCCGGCAAGCTGTTTTTGCCTTTAAGGGCGATGTTTACCAGGGATGGAACCCGGCCGAAAGTTCAGAAGCTTCACTGCAATTTGCCCACGAACATGTTAGAATCCTCTCAGGGCTTTATGGAGTTTTGCGCCCGCTCGACTTAATGAAACCTTACCGCCTGGAAATGGGAACCCGCTTTGGTGTAAATGGAGCCAAAAACCTTTATGAGTTCTGGAGCAACATTATAACCAACAATCTGAATCAACAACTTAAGGAAATCGATAGTAATGTCTTGTTAAACCTGGCTTCCAACGAGTATTCCAAAGCTGTGAACCCGGATAAGCTCAATGCTGATATTATATCACCTGAATTTAAAGACAACAAAAACGGCAAATACAAGATTGTAAGCTTTTATGCAAAAAAGGCCCGCGGTTTGATGACCCGGTTTATCACTGAAAATCAAATAACAGACCCAGACCAGATCAAGCTTTTTGATAAAGATGGGTATTACTACAACGACGAATTATCAGCGCCCGGCAAACCGGTTTTTACCAGAGGATAAAACGATTGCCGCAAAATATGTAAATGGAAGCTACATCCGGTCAGGCACCTGCACGCCCAACAACTGCATGCCCTGCTTGATTACATAAGCAGTGAAAGCCGATAACCTGACCCGGAAAGCCATTGCATCCGGGCTTTCGGCTCGCAGTACCGGGATATCCTGGTAAAACTGATTGTACTGCTTTACAAGTTCATAAATATAGTTGGCCAGCAAAGCAGGACTGTAGCTCTCTGCAGCGTTTGTGATTGTTTTCGGGAACTCATACAACCGTTTGATGAGTTTTTTTTCACGATCATCCAGGCTAAGCTCGTCTGAGAACTCCCGGGGCACTTCCCTGTCTGAGGCTTTCCGGATTAAAGAACGGATTCGGGCATGTGTATATTGAATAAAAGGCCCGGTATTTCCATTCAGATCAATGGATTCAGCCGGGTTAAAAATCATGGTCTTCTTGGGGTCTACTTTCAAAATAAAATATTTCAATGCACCCTGTCCTATCATTTCAAATAAATGCTCAGCTTGTTGCTGACTAAGCCCTTCAATTTTACCCAGCTCCGTTGTGGTTTCCTTTGCTGCCTCAAACATCTCATCCATCAGCATGTCTGCATCCACAACCTTTCCTTCGCGGGATTTCATCTTGCCTTCAGGAAGTTCTACCATGCCATATGAGAGGTGCTTTATTTTATCATACCACTCGTAGCCCAGCTTTTTCAGGATGAGTTTCAACACATCAAAGTGATATATCTGCTCATTGCCTACCACATAAATCATTTCCTGCGGATTATAGGTTTCATGGCGAATTTGTGCTGTTCCGAGGTCCTGAGTCATGTAAACCGAAGTGCCGTCGGCCCTAAGCAGCAGTTTTTCATCAAGCCCTTCATCAGACAAATCCGCCCAAACCGATCCGTCCGGCTTTTTGAACAGAACATCCTTTTGCAATCCTTCAATTACAATGTCTTTTCCTTTCAGATACGTTTCAGATTCATGATAAATTTTATCAAAAGCAATGCCCATGCGCTTATAGGTCTCATCAAAGCCGCTGTACGCCCAACTATTGAGCTTATTCCAAAGCTCCATCACTTCCTTGTCACCTTGCTCCCATTGTGCCAGCATTTGCTGAGCTTCTTTCAGCAATGGCGCTTCCTTTTTGGCTTTTTCGGGCTCATAACCTTCACTTACAAGGCTTTCCACCTCTTTTTTATGCTCCTGGTCAAAAAGCACATAATATTTGCCAATTAAGTGATCGCCTTTCATAACGGCTGATTCAGGTGTTTCTCCATTACCCCATTTTTGCCATGCCAGCATGGATTTACAGATGTGAATCCCACGATCATTCACCAGATTCACTTTTTCAACCTGTTGACCGTTAGCCTTCAATATCCGGGAAACCGCATCACCTAAAAGGTTATTCCGGATGTGCCCAAGATGGAGGGGCTTATTGGTATTTGGTGAGCTGAATTCGATAACCACCGGATCTTGCTTTTGTTGCTCCTTGCTTATTCCGAAATATTCATTTTCTGACTCTTGCTTTAAGAAATCAAGCCAGTAAGAGGTTTTAAGCTCTATGTTGAGAAATCCCTTTATCACTTCAAATGATGCGATATTATCCTCCAATTCCTGCAGCTTCAAACCTATCTCACGGGCTGTTTCTTCAGCGCTCTTGCGACTGAAACGTAAGAAAGGAAATACAACGATAGTAAAGTCGCCCGTTACATCAGGACGCGTTTTTTGTATCGTGACTTTATCTGCAGGAAAATCCTGGCTATAAAGTAACTGTATTATGGATGATGTGAGTTCGGCTAAACGCTTTTCCATTGCTTTGTAATTCTGATGGTTCTTTTAAACGCCGCAAAAATACAATAAAAAGCCGCCTGCGAAAAGATATATCTTAATCCCGGCTTGATAAATAAGCCATGCAATTGTTTTGGAAAAGATATTCTTCTTATTTTTGCTATGACAAGCCTCCTTAGCTCAGTGGCAGAGCAGCTCACTCGTAATGAGCAGGTCGTGGGTTCAACTCCCATGGGAGGCTCTCCGTTGCCTCCGGGCAACAGGAGTAGAGGGGAGCAGCCCCGGCTACCTTGCCGGGGCTTGCTATTTGATTTATACAGAAAATGTCATGCTTAAAGTCAGAACACTTAAAGCCGATGCAATGCTGTTGCTAACAGCAGCCATTTGGGGATTTGCTTTTGTAGCCCAGCGCGCAGGCATGGAGCATGTAGGCCCGTTCACCTTTAATGGCGTCAGATTCGCTTTAGGTGGTTTTTCGCTCATGCCGCTTCTGCTTTTGAAAACGCATAAAAGAAAATATCCGCTGAAGCAGGGAATGCAAATCATCTATGCCGGCTCGATAGCAGGTCTGGCGTTATTTCTGGGTTCTTCCTTTCAGCAAATCGGTCTTGTGTATACTACAGCCGGAAACGCAGGTTTCATAACCGGCCTGTATGTCATCATTGTACCCGCCATCGGCCTTTTCAGCAAGCAAAAAGCGGGGAAAGGCGTTTGGGTAGGCGCAATTCTGGCAGCAGCAGGGATGTATTTCCTGAGCATCCAGAAAGGGTTTACCATCAATTTTGGTGACTTGCTGGTTTTTATCTGTGCTTTTTTCTTTGCCCTGCATGTGATCATTGTAGGTTGGCTTTCGCCGAAACACAATGCCGTCAGGTTATCCATCATTCAGTTTTTCGTAACTGCTCTACTTAGCTTTATAGCCGCTATGATTGCAGAAGAAATCCTTTGGCAGGATATTCTCAAAGCGGCAATTCCTCTCATATATGGAGGTGTTTTTTCAGCCGGAGTAGCATATACATTGCAAGTGGTAGCTCAGAAAGATGCCCCTAGCGGTCACGCCGCAATTCTGCTGAGCCTTGAAGCTGTTTTTGCTGTCCTTGGCGGATGGCTCCTGCTATCGGAAACGGTAACGATCAGGACAGGTATCGGCGCCTCACTGATGCTGGCTGGAATGATTGCAGCACAATGGCAGCGGTTCAGAAAAACAGAGTAAGTGTCATTTTTTCCGCAAAAGCTTCCTCTAAACCTCATTGCAGCGTATTGTAGCCCTGTACATTTCAATGAAAAACAGAAACCTTGTCAAACACATACAGATATGCATAAGAAACCTGTTTTTGCAAGCCGGTGGATTCTAAGCTAACTGTTTTTCTGCTTCAAAATCACGGTCATCACCAACTCAATCAAAAACCCATAAATGGCTCCCATCATCAATGTGCTAAAAAACATCATCTCCTGTGTGAACTCTTCTGAAGCTGGAGCCATCAGGCCGCTGAAAGCAAGCGGCAAGCTGAAAAGCAAGCCCAGCAGGATTCCATGAAGCCACCAAACTATGCGAAGTTTGCTGATTCCAATAGCAAAACCTAAAAGTACCCGGCTAAAGATAATCTGTAAAGCAACCGCTGTAGGCAAAGGCTCGGGCGACATGGAAGCAAACCCAAAACAAACAAACCCAAAAACAAGGCCTAAGAGGGTAGCTATCAAAAGTCGTAAGGCATGATTCATACTTTTTATGTTTTGAAATGAAATACAAAGATAAGCTACATCCGTAAAAAAGAAAGTTTCTTACTACTTTTGCAAAAACAAAATACAGCACATGATCATCATAGAAAAGCCCTATATTTCGGATTTCCTGAAAGAAACATTACTGCAACATAACCTGCCGGTTTTGGAAACGCCGGTAGCTGTTGAAATGCTGGGATCAGGTCATTACAACCTGGTTACACCTGAAGAGCTCATTCAAAAAGCCGGACAGCAAGAGCCGCTGCACATCTACACTCCCAGCGAAAACGCCATTCAGTGGATAGCTGATAACCTGCACTTTACAAGTTTACCCGGAAAAATAGAGCAATTCAAGAACAAAGCCACCTTTCGCAGGCTCACCCGCGATTTGAATCCGAATTTCTGGTTCAGGGAGTTTTCTTATGAATCCCTTCAGGATACAGACCCGGATCAGTTGCACTTTCCACTTATTCTCAAACCGTCTGTAGGATTTTTCAGCATGGGGGTATATCGCATAGATAATGAAGTGCAGTGGCACCAAACCCTTCAAAACCTCCAACGCGATTTGGATAGCCTGAAAAACCTCTATCCTGATAAAGTAGTAGATGCGTCCCATTTCATTACCGAAGAAATCATTGAAGGCGAAGAGTTTGCCGTAGATGCCTATTTCAACAGCAATGGCGAACCGGTTATGCTGG
>CAYXJS010000020.1:0-25423 GCA_964465045.1 uncultured Bacteroidales bacterium
CCATTCCGTAAACGGCTGTTTCTCCGGCCAGGCGTTTTATCGGATTATATGCTGCACTCATACATTATTGGTTTCTTCATAACGCGGAAGCTGTATCAAAAACAAGGTGCCCTTTTCGCTGGTTTCTAACAACTCTATTGTTCCTTTAAAACTATGTATAATGTTTTTCACCATTGCCAGTCCTAACCCGGTTCCTCCGGACTTGGTGGTAAAGTTTGGCAAAAATATCTTATTTATTTGTTCGTTCTTAATCCCAGTTCCATTATCTTGAACATAAATATATACGTTTTGATCTTTGATTTGTGTTGAGATATTTATCATTCCCTTTTCCTGGCTATAAAGGGCCTGCACTGAGTTTTTCAGCAAGTTAATCAGTACACGTTCCAGTTGTTTTTCATCTCCTTCAATGAAACAACCTGGTTGGGCGCCAAACTGAAATTGAATGTTTTTGGTGCCGCGGAACAGCTCCAATGTATTTTCGATGACTTTATTTACATCTATCTTCTTGAATTTTACGGTAGGCATTTTAGCAAAGTCTGAAAAGGCAGAAGCAATCTCAGAGAGTGACTCGATCTGGTTGATCATGTTTTCAGAAAAGCGTTTGAGGTTTTTCCGGCTCTCCTCATCTTCCGGTTTAACGATACGTGAAAGATGCTGAACGCTAAGCTTCATAGGCGTAAGCGGGTTTTTTATCTCGTGAGCCACCTGCTTTGCCATTTCCCTCCAGGCCGACTCCCGTTCCGTTTCCATAAGCTTACGCGCACTTTTCTCCAATTCATCAACCATTTTATTATACTCTTTCACCAATTCTCCGATTTCATCATTACGTTTAATATTTATCTTTACATTAGACTGTGATAAAGCTGTTTGGCTTAAAGACTTCTTTATAGTCTGCATCGGCTTGGTGATATAATTGGATATGATCCATATCAGAAACAGGGCTATACCGGTTATGATCACGTAAATATTGATAAAGGTTGTCAAAAATGCCGAAATTTCTTCGGTAAGCCTCTGTTGCTTGGCAAAATAGGGCAAATTGACATAGGCAATTATTTTATTGTTGTAATTCCTTAACGGGAAATAAGAAGATAAAAACTCATAGTCGCCAATATTTTCCTGAATTATGTATTGAGATAGCGCAAGGTTCTTCATTTTAGCATACGCATTGCGATGAATGTATTCACTCAGGATATGCTGATCAAAAACTTCATGGCGCGATGAAGAATAAAGCCGTCCGGTAGTATCGTAGAGGTGGATATCTGAAAAAAACACATTCGAAAACTTTATAAGCTGACTATATGCGTATTCTTCGGATATTTCATCAATCGCGTCTAATTGCGCAAATTTATGTTCAAGCTCAATCAGGATAGAATGAGATAACTCACGCAAGTTAGAGATGTTTTTCTGAGTGTTTTGATAAGAGATATGGTTAAACACGAAATATCCAATAATTATAAACGCCATTAACAGGATAGTAAATATCCAAATCTGAAGACGACTTCGAAATTTGGTAAACATGCTTAGGTTAATGTGCTGATTTATGAGCAGGAATAAAACTAAAAACAAAATTCCCAAAAGGATAAACAAATAGGATATACCAGCCAAAGCATCCGTAACTACACTTTCGCTTTTCGTTATCACCAGTCTTTTATTTCCATCCTGAAACAAATGGTGACTGAACTCATAAGAATCCTGAAGAAAATCCCTATGGAAATACAGCGGATAGTTAAACTCACCATAGCTACTAATGAGCATACTATCACGATAGATGCCATAGTCATATTCCGTGAGCCACTGGTTTTCGGCTTCTTCATTTACCAGGAGTTCAGGATAGCCCTGTGCAAATGGCGTGCTTTTCTGGAAGATATCCACAAAAACAATCAACTCTTGATTCACCGGAATGCGCGCTAAATATTTTCTGATTTTATCATCATCATCGATATAAAAGAGCCCTTCTGAGAGGGAGCTATGCCCAACATCCTTAATAATATCACTAAAATAATCATAGCAATCCACCGGGTTTTCATCATAATTAACCATTAGCTGGGTTTGAGAATCGCATATGGTAATGGAATAGTCATATTTGTTTTCAAAAACGGTAAGATACTTTTTCTTTAGGTACGTTTTCATCTCTTCTGCAATATCATCAGAAAACCCTTCGTCTTTTGTTTTCTTGGACAGAACCGTATCGTTTTGAATATTGTTAAACACGCTTTCAAAACGCGATTCCAAAATTCGGTCGCGGTTATTAAGAATTCGCATTGCTCTGAGCTCGATTTTCTTATTTTGTTTTATCTGGTATTTGTTGCTAATGATAATAGAATAACCCAAGGCAGAAATGAAAAGAAGAGACAGCACAAAGTAAATTCCTGTTTTCCCGTTTTTCATTAAAATGAAATAACCCAGCGCTAAAAACTGAAGGACAATAAACGCATACAGCCAGTTTACCAAAACAGTTGTACCTGCAATGAGAGCAATTCCCATCAAAACTATCCTACCCCGTGTATTGGGCTTCCGGAATATTTGGTTCAGGTAAAGCAAAGCGCTGGCGCTAATCAGTAAAGAAGCTATCAAGGTAATTGCCATTAAAACCAGGCCGAGCATGCTCTCAAATCCAAGTTGTACTGGTTTTGATATTTCTATGCTTACGGCGCTGTTAAAAACCAGGTTGTTTATCATGGAATAAGCATAATAAAGCGGCAATATTGATGCTGCAAACAGAATTGGTGAGATGAATTTATTTGACTGTTTAAAGCGCGCGTTGTTATCTGAAACCCAATTAAAAGCAGCCCAAGAAATTATAAGCACCGGAATCATATAAATCAAGGCATCCCCGAGTCCATAAAATATAGGTGGGAAAACAAACATATCATGATTAAAAAAATACATCTCAAATATCCTTTCCGGAAATTTAAAATGCCGGAATAAAAAAAGAACGATAATAGTATCGGCAAAAAACAGAAGAAGTCTTAATCCCGGTCTGCTTTTTAGGTAACGAACATTATCATACAATACAAACAAAAAAACAAAAACGATAAGATAGAAAATCAAAAACAAACCAAAAATCAGTTGCGATTTATTTTCAGACCACTGTAACTGATTTTCATTATTAATACTAAAGAGATATTCATCTCCGGCTTTTACCTGGTGATCACCGGGTTTTGTTTTTATGGTAAGCTGCTTAGGAATCGATTCATCAATAACAAATATATTATTCAAAAAAGCATTGGAAATCGAATACATTTGTTTGATACTTATAATGAAGAGCAAAGATGAGTCCGGCGTTTGAGAATACTTTTTTGAGAGAATAACCCGGTTAGGTGTATTTATAACTGATACATCTTTCTTTATAACTTTCTGGATGCATTCATCATTTAAAATGATTTGATTATTAGTGTAAAATATTATAGAATCATTATCGAGAATGAAGAAATCCCGGTGCGTTTCTTTACCGGCAAATTTAGTAATCGAGTCCAAATCCGGATTCGTTTTCAGAAATGTGTCAGCTCTCAGGATTTCTTCGCTTATTTCATTGCTGAGGTATTCAGATAGTTTTTCCTCATCCAGAAACCCTTTTAAGTGGAAGTAAAAGGCAAAAAACACAACCGTGGTGAGGAGCAAAGCCAGCAAATTCCATAAAACCTTTTTCTGATTTGTTATCATTTTTCGATTTTTTTCACGTGAAACATGAATATAAATTGAAACAACTTACACGTAACTGCCCAAAAATAGTCTAAAATTTCGGGATAGTTAAGCTGTTTTTGCGTTATTGCCCCTCTATACAGGATGTATTATTTTGGTTGCCTTTTTTACTTTTGATAAGGCTATCGTGCCAGGTGAACCAGCAAGACCGATATATCTGCCGGAGAAACGCCACTGATTCGGCTAGCCTGCCCTATTGTCTTTGGCCGTTGCTTTTGAAGCTTTTCGCGTGATTCAAAAGACAGTGCCTCGATCTTTTTAAAATCAAAATCTTCCTGGATTTTCATAGATTCAAAACGATCCATTTTCTGAGCCATTTCCTTCTCTTTATTAATATAGCCTTCGTATTTTATATAAATTCCGGCTTCCTCCAAACTCTCGCTATCTCCATTTATTTCCGTTTCGAAAAATGAACCAAATTCTGGCAAGTGGTTTACAATCTGTTCAATAGTAAGTTGAGGCCTGAGTATTAATCCGTGTATTTTCTGCTTTTGTTGTATTGGAGAAGTTTGGTTTTTTTCAAGCAACGGGTTTATCTCTTTTGGTAAAACGCTCTTTTTACTTGCATAATTTATAATTTGATTTGTTCTATGTTCCTTTTCTTCAACCCTGCGCATTCGCTCTTCCGAGGCAAGTCCTAATTCATATCCTTTAGGTGTAAGTCTAAGATCAGCATTATCCTGGCGAAGAAGAATCCGGTATTCAGCCCGGGAAGTAAACATCCTGTATGGTTCATTGACTCCTTTCGTGATTAAGTCATCTATTAAAACACCAATATAGGCTTCAGAACGCTGTAAAACAAACGGTTCTTCATCATTCAGTTTCAAGTGAGCATTTATACCTGCTACTATACCTTGAGCGCCGGCTTCCTCATAACCCGTGGTTCCGTTAATTTGTCCGGCAAAATACAAGTTGTCTATGAGTTTTGTTTCCAGCGTATGTTGTAATTGTTCGGGTGGAAAATAATCATACTCTATGGCATATCCGGGCCTGAATATTTTCGCATTCTCAAAACCTTCAATTTTATGCAAGGCATTTAACTGGACTTCCATGGGTAAGGAAGAAGAAAATCCATTAACATACACTTCGTATGTATCCCAGCCTTCAGGCTCAATAAAGAGCTGGTGACTGTTTTTATCACTAAAACGTTCTACTTTATCCTCTATGCTCGGGCAGTATCTGGGGCCTGTTCCCTTGATTCTTCCAATAAACATCGGGCTTCGTTCAAAGCCAAGCCTAAGCTCATCGTGTACAATTTCACTTGTGTGTGCAATGTAACAATTCCGTTGTTTCTTTAAGGATGGAGTCTGTGTAAAAGAGAATTTGCCGGGATTTTCATCTCCATGCTGTACTTCCAGTTTGGCGTAATCAATAGTTCTTCCGTCAACCCTGACCGGTGTACCTGTTTTCATCCGGCTGGATTGGAATCCAAGTTCATTGAGTGTTTCAGTAAGCCCAACTGCCGCTTTTTCTCCGATTCTTCCACCGCCAAATTTTTGTTCGCCAATGTGAATTATACCGTTCAGGAAAGTTCCATTGGTTAGGATAACTGATTTTGCATACACGGAGATTCCCATACGGGTTTTTACCCCAACAACCTTTCTGTTTTCCGTAATAAGCGACATTACCATATCTTCCCAAAAGTCCAGGTTAGGGTTATTTTCGAGTTGATACAGCCATTCTTCAGCAAATCGTTTTCTGTCGCTTTGCGCTCTTGGTGACCACATAGCCGGACCTTTGGATTTGTTAAGCATGCGGAATTGAATCATGGTTTTATCCGTTACAATACCTGCTAGACCTCCTAATGCATCAATCTCTCTCACGATTTGTCCTTTTGCTATGCCTCCCATAGCCGGATTACATGACATTTGCGCAATGCTGTGGCGCGAGAGCGTAATCAGTAATGTCTTACTGCCCATTCCGGCAGCCGCGGCGGCAGCTTCACTGCCTGCATGACCACCGCCTACAACGATTATATCATAATTTTGCAACATAATTTCCTTTTTGTTTCACGTGAAACAAACAAAGATTCCTGAAAAGTGTTTCTATAAATCTGCCAGCAAGGATAGATATTTGTCTTCAGCTTTCTTCATCTTTGACTTTTTCTCCGGTGTGTTATCCTTATGGCCGCAAAGATGTAAAATTCCATGGATAATTACCCTGTGCAATTCATCAGACAAACTTTTGCTATTCTCTTTTGCGTTTTCTTTAACCCGCTCAAGCGAAATATAAATATCGCTATTTAGTTCTTTGCCTTGCCGGTTGTCAAAGGTAATAATATCGGTAAGATAATCGTGATTAAGAAATTCCCTGTTAATCTTGAGTAGATACTCGTCTGTCGTGAAAACAAAACTCACCTCTCCCACTTCCAAATAGTGATCGTGAACCACTTTTGTGATCCATTCTCTCAATAGTGCTGGGTTTTCTACTTCAAAATCAACCTTTTCTGTAAAAAAAAGAATCTCCATATTATAAATTAAACTCTCTTTCTGATTCTATAATAATAATTGTTAATTAAATCATTCCGTCTTACCCATTCCTGCTGATGGATTGCATTAAGCCTAAATATCATTTTTAAAATATTGGTGTCTGGAAATGCAATGTCAGAAATCAACAGTTTTAATGTCTCCAGGTCCTTCTCATGGGCATTGGTATCAAACATAACATTTAGGGATGGTTTTCCTTCAATCTCAAAACTCAGTGACTTGCCATCATAATTATATCTGATTCCTATATCATCTTTATATTCAACATTTTGTGTGATAATTTTATTCAGTACTATATCCATTGACCTGGTTATGACACCAAAATATTCATCATAAATGCGATGCTTTTTACAAAACGTTGCGATCAAATCGTCTACTTTCGGAAATTTATTCTCTTCAAGTGTAATTCGCAAATGATTTTCTTCTTTCATGCTTAGTTCGTTTGTCCCTCAATAAAATATTCATTCACCCTCTTCTTATAGAAAGGATTTAGCTCTGGCGGAACGGTGCGTAAAATATCGCGCCCCTTTTCCATCATCTTTTCAAATTCTAAAGCCGCCGGATTTGTACGCTCCCACTCATCGGCAGTAGTTCCTTCCCGCCGCTTTTCCTTCTCTTGCTGTCTTTCGGCCTTTTCCGATTCAAGTAAACGCGTTACAATTTCCTGTTGTCTTTTTATCATCTCTTGTGTGATACGTTTATTTACCAAATCGGTTTCGTTTTCTTCCATCTTTTTTATGGTTTCTGACAACCCCTGATCACCTTGTCCCTGTTTCATCTGCTCCTGGCGATACTTTTGCAGCTTCCTGCGTATCTCAGCTTGCTTGGCCGCCATTCTGGCCAGCTTTTCATTCATCTTTGACTCACCCTCGCCAGGTTTAGGTTTTCCTTCTCCTTGCTGCATCTCCTCAAGCTCTTGCTGCATCTTTTGTTGCATTTTTTTTATCTCAGACATTTTGGGCACACCTTGCCCGGGTTTAGGTTGTCCTTTGCCGCTTCCCTGTGCATTCAACTGCGATTGCATATTCTTAAGCGCTTCAGACAGCATCAATGCCAGGTTATTCATATGCATCATCGCATACTGCTGTCGGGATAAGCCTGTTGAAACATTTCGTTCATTTAAAGTCTCTATAGCTTTTTCCGTATTGTCTTTAATTCTATCCAATTCCTTCATCACAAAAGGTTCTATCATAGCCTGACGTTTAGAGAGAGCTATTAAAGAATCTTTCACAATACCTGATTTTTGTTCAATTCTGAACTGTTCTTGTATCTTTTCTACATAAAGCGGATCGTTGCGGTTTATATTTTGAAAATCCTTCATGAGTGTTTCCTGGTCATAAGATAACTGGATAAGATTTTGTAAAATTTGTTTCAGGTTATCGGCGTCTTCTGCAAGATTCTCTTCCTCCATCTTTTGTTGTTGCATCTGAAGGCTCTTTTTTAATGATTTCAGGCTCTCTTCTGCATCCTCCATCTTGTCCATGGAGTTGTTCTTATTGCGTTTTTGCATCTGCTCAATGCTTTCCTGCATGTTCTGCTCTCCTTCATTTAGCTCTTTTTCTGGTACTGTGTATTTATTCGGCTTTTCGAGGTTTTCATTTTTTTCTTTAAGTTCTTCTGATTCCTTACGCAAACTATCCAGCTGCTTTTTTAATTCCTCTTGTTCAGAAACATCTTCCTCAAGTTCATTTCTTTTTCGGTCATTTATTTTTTCGCGTAACTCCTTTTGCTGTTCTTCAGTTTGTTCGGATTTTTGAATGAGATCGTCTAAATCCTTCTGAAATTCAAGTTGTTTAAAAAGCTCAAGACTGCGATCCAATTGATGCTGCATTTTTTCAGCGCTTTGCTCCATTTTCTTCAGTGTCTTATCAAAATTCTCTTCTGATAATTTTTCCATCAGTTCACGGATTTCTTCCATCATCTCTTTCATTTCTTCATCAAGCACTTTATCTAACAGTTCTTCCAGTTCTTTCTGTTTGTCTATTAACTTCTTATCAGTATCGCTTAATTCCTCTTCATATTGCCTGTTTTCCTCCAAATCTTTCTTTAGTTTTTCCTGTTTATCCTTTAATCTATCAAATTCTTCGGCAAGGTTTTTCAGTTCGTCTTGTTCTTGCCAGCCAGCCTGTTTTCTGTCTACCATATTCGCGCGTAATTTCTTAATTCGCTCCTGTAGTTCTTTGCTCTCTTTATTCTGCTTTTCAAAACCAGATTTAAGACCGGTATTCTGCTGTTGTTTTTCTGCGATAATCTCTTCAGAACTGGGAAAGCGGAATGTACGGATTTCGGAAGTGGTACTTTTTGGCCCATTAACAGCATCATTATCTGTTACTTTATAAAAATACTTTACCCGCTGGTCGGTATCCAGTTTAGCAAAATCATACGAATTAAAAAACTGTTGTTTATTACTCTTCGTAATATCCAATGATTTTTCTACCAATACAGAATCATCCGTTTCTATAAAAAACTTCAAACTGTTAATGCCATAATCATCTGATATAACGCCCGTAAAAAATTTCCTGAAAAACTGCAACGTGTCTTTAACTTCCTCCACCTGAATTTCAGGATATTCATCCTCTACAATATTTATGTAATAATCAAGCGTATCTTTTGCGGTCATGTATTTGTTTTTCGCATAGATAAAATACTTTCCGCTCGTTGTAAAGGATTCGCTGAAGGTGGTCGTATTATTCTCTTTTACTGAAAGCTCTTGAGTAGTATCCTTAACATGAAAATAAAGGCCATCGGTATCTTTTGTATAAAACTTCCAATTAATGATCGTGCCTTCAGGTATGACTACATCTCCCGTATTTTCAACGGTGTCAGGAATCATTCCCGTATATTCGGGAAAGTCTAATGCCATAACAAAATCAATGATAACCGGTAAAGCATGTACTTTAAGCAGAAACTCTTTGGACTTAACTTTTTCCGATTCCAGGTGAAAGTTGGTATTCTCCCTGATATTAGGAATTTTATACCTAAATTCATTTTTATTCCGCTTCATTAAAAAACGATCATCGCCAAAATTTAAATATACTTTGTCTGGAATATACTTGCCTTCGGTTGTGGCTACAACCGTAAAGGCCGCATTTTCTTCTGAAACGAGAGAATCATTTAGAATCTTGAACTGAAATGGCTTGGGCTTTTCAAATTCCTTATCGAAATTTATAATTCGGTGAGCCGAGCTTTGAAACTGCGATGGAAAAGAAAGGAACAGAATTACAAATAGGAGTAATACAGGAACTACTTTCCAAAGGTAAGGCAAATTGCCTTTATATTTGATGGCAGTTGTAAAATCAAATGGCGATAAATCGTGTGCTTTTTGTTCAATGCTCGCTTTTAAAAGAGAGCGGTTTGTATAAACTCCATGCTGTTTTTCCAGTTGAAGTAGATTCAGCAACTTATCGTTGATTTCCGGAAAGTGTTTTCCTATCAATATTGCGGCTTGCTCGTATGAAAGCCCTTTTCGCAGTTTCAAAAGCTTCATTAAAGGTTTTCCTATGAAAACCGTTAAAATAAATGCAGAAGCTAACAGAAAAACGATCAAAAATATCATGCGTACATCACCCGGATTGAAAAGTAACCATTCAGGCAGTATACTCAAAAGTGCAATAATTATCAGCAAACCAAATGAAAATATACTGCCTTTCAATACTTCATTCAGGTAATATTTCCTGATATACCGTTCCAGTTTTTCTTTAATGCTATTTTCTGCAGATTTTTGCATAAGTGTCATTTATAAAACAAAATTAACCACAATATCAAAACTGAATTACATTTGTACTGTTAAAAGTTTGGAAAAGGATTTTGTTATGCTATATGGCTAACGAAATAAATATCAAACTTCTTTATGAAACAAAAATTCTAATCAAACATAATAAGTTATGAAGAAAACGTTATTTACGCTCAGTTTATTCTTACTGATTTTTTGGATTTTGCCTGTGCAGGCGCAAGACCATGGTAGTCATGACTGTGCAGCCGCCAAAATTAAAGCATATGAATCTTTACAAAACAGGGCTGCCAGAGAAGATTACAACCCGGAAATGGATAATTATGATGTGAAGTTTTATCACCTTGATGTTGAATTGAATGAGAACAGTGTTTTTATTGAAGGAAACACACGCATCATAGCTACTGTCACAGAAGATAACATGGATACCTTTGTTATTCAACTGGTAGATGATCTGACGGTGGATTCTGTCATTGTCAATAACCAGGAAGTCCCATTTACACATGAAAACGATGAAATTACGGCAGATACCGAAGCCCTTTCAGAAGGGGACACGGTAGATGCCCGCATCTATTACGGCGGCATGCCTCCAACCGGTGGATTTTTTGCTGGTATTTCTTCTCAGACGCACTGGACCTATGGATACGATGCTACCTGGACACTCTCAGAGCCTTATGCTGCTAAAGAATGGTGGCCGGCTAAACAAAACCTGCATGACAAAGCTGACTCTGTTTATGTATTTGTCACCACCAAAGAAACAAATATGGCTGCCTCCAATGGTATTCTCACGGATGTCGTTAATCTGGAAGACGATAAAAAACGATATGAATGGAAATCCAGATATCCAATAGCTTACTATCTGATTTCTGTGGCCGTGGCAGAATATCAGCAATACAATATCTATGCACATCCGGAGGATATGGCTGGTGATAGTTTACTAATCCAAAATTTTATTTACGATTCTCCCTCCATTTTAGATGAGTTACAGGACGGGATGGACGCCACAGTTGATTTAATGGAATATTTGTCATCTGCCTACGGTCCGTATCCTTTCAGCGAAGAAAAATATGGAAACGCTTTAACGCCTATAGGCGGCGGTATGGAGCATCAAACCATGTCTACAATGGGTAACTTTTCTTTCGGGTTGAATGCTCACGAGCTAGGTCACCAGTGGTTTGGTGATAACGTCACATGTGCTTTTTGGAATGATATCTGGATAAATGAGGGGTTTGCTACATATTCAGAATATATTTCCCGAATAAATCTTATCAGTGAAACATCAGGTACGAATTTTATGGTGAGCGCTCAAAACAATGCCATGTCTTCTCCGGGCGGTTCAGTATATGTTCCGGATGAAGATTTGGATGACATATGGCGGATTTTCAGCTCCCGCCTAAGCTATGATAAAGGCGCAGCTATTCTGCATATGATTCGGTTTGAGCTACAGGATGATGAGCTGTTTTTTGATATATTACAACAATTCAACGTGGATTATGCTGACAGTGAAGCTACAGGAGATGATTTTAAGCTTTTCGCCGAAGATATGTCAGGACAGGATTTCGATACGTTTTTTGATCAGTGGTATTATGGTGAGGGATATCCGACCTATGACATTACATATTTCAACCATGAAGATGAATTGGATATTCATTTTAGCCAGACCGCTTCCACGAGCAATCCTTCCTTCTTTGAAATGCTGATGGAATATAAGCTTTATTTTGAGGATGGTTATGACACCATTGTACAGGTATATCACACTCAGCCCGAACATATTGAAACTTTTTCAGAGCTGGCAACACAGCATGGCGATCTTGTAGATATCGATGTGGATCCGCAGAATTATACATTGGACAAAACAGGCTCCATATCTGTGTCGAACAGCCAGGTCAGCGGAAATCCTGTTTTTTCATTCTATCCCAACCCTGTTAAAGATTACGTGACATTTGTTTCTGATTCGCAACAATCAAAAACCATATCCATGTATGACCTTTCGGGAAATCTTGTATATGAGACCGAATTTAATGGCAGGGAAAAAACAATATCACTAAGAAACCTTCCTAAGGGAATCTATTTCGTAGATACAGAAAATGCTAATGGGATATCCCGGAAAAAGCTTCTTAAGAAATAATACTTAATTCACAAAATCTAATCATGTTTCACGTGAAACATGATTAGATTTTGTGTAAACGCTCAATGCCATCCCAGTTTTCCGGCAATCCTCTTTTAATGATATCCTTGCATCGCATAATATAGAATTGTGCTGCTAAATCGGACGGATTTTTATCATATACTTGCTTGAACAAGACCAGGGCTTTGTCAAACTCTTTATTTTGATACATATCAGCCGCCCTTCCAAAATCATATTTTGTACTCTTCTTCAGCTCACGGCATCTTTCGGGTTCTCCGTTCAAGACTTCAAAAATATAAACGGCTTTCTTTTTTCCTTTTACCTTTACAACATCCAAAAAACGATATTCATAATTGCTCGCTTCTTTCAATTTCGTTAGTGTATCCTCACTAATAATCACGGAACCTCCATAGATTTTTGTCAGCCCTTCGAGCCGTGAAGCCAGGTTTACCGCATCTGAAATCACAGTGCCATCTAATCGGTTCTCCCCTCCTACAATGCCTAACATTAAGCTTCCCGTGTGAATTCCTATTCCGCTGTTGATAGGCTCTTTATCAAACTGTGTTATCACCTGGTTAAACTCCGCAAGTTTTATACGCATCTCAATAGAAGCGTTAATGGCATCTTGCGGATCATATGGAAAGAGCGCCATAATAGAATCCCCAATGTATTTGTCAATAAAGCCGTTGTTTCTACCGATAACCGGCTCCATGTAAGCCAAATACATATTAATAAAATCAAAATTCTCTTTCGGGGTCATGGACTCTGATATTTCTGTAAACGATCGGATATCTGTAAACAAAACGGTCATCTCCTTTTCAATTTGATCACCATGGGCGATTTCGGCTATTTCCTTCTTCCCCAAAATTTCAAGAAATTGTTTGGGGACAAAACGAAAATATGTTTCATTCAATTTCGAAATATTATCGATATAATCCTTAATCCTTCTTGTCATGTAATTATATCCTTCCCCTAAAGCGCCTATCTCATCATTAGTTCGAATAATTACAAACTCATCTTGTTTTCCTTTTCCCGTTCGCTGCATTTTTTCAAGTAGTTCATTAACAGGTCGTACTATTCCTGTAGTGGTCCATTTAACAAATAAGATAAGATACACAAAGGCGATCAAAATCCCACTAAAAATCCCAAAAAACATAAACATGCTGTTCCAGGCATCTACATAAATCATAAACGGGTAATTTAGCAATTCCTCGTAACTGAATTCATCTGTAGTTTCAAATATCGATGTTTCAGCTCCGAATAATAATTTGATTTGCTCAGGAGTGACCTGATCGATATTCAAGTTTTTGAGTTGGGTCACGCTCAAAAAAATATACAACATCACAATCGTTAAGGGCAGTAAACTAGTCATCAGGTTTGCCACAAGCAGCCGGTTTCTGATCTTTCCTCTTCTTCCCTTAAAAACAGGAACACTTAATTCATCCAGAGTATAAATATGTTCAAGATATTTTAGATGAACACGGTGTCGTTCCCAAAAAAAGATTAAAAGCGTGACTAGGATAGTTGCGATAATACTTATATAAAGGTATTGTCTGTACATATTCAGGCTAAGCTCATCAAAATAATCGGAGGCGGCGAATTGAAAGAAACTATAGCCTAACGATGCAAATAGCCCACCACCCAGTATTATGGCATTGATTAAGGGCACTTTTAAAATCCATTTTTTTATAATGCGATAAAGTTTTGGTGTAATGTTCTTTCCTTTTCTCTTCTTTTTAAAATATCGTTTGAAGGGCAGGTTAAATAGCCATCCCAATAGAAAACTTATGATTAGTGCTCTGAATAGAAACATAAAGCTTGGAGAAAGACCACCATCATCCATTGTCATGGTAGTTTTGTCTTCACCTTTCTCCACTCTCATCATTCCTCTGTTTCGCTGATTTTGAAGCACAGTATCTTCACTCATCAACAGAGAATCTGCAATAGAACTTGTTCTGTTGTTTTGCGATTCCAAAACAAAACCCTTTTGATTACTTAATATCTGTGGTATTGACTTTAAGCCCACAATCATAACAAAAGGCAGAACCAGCAAAAAATACAAAATCGTGGTTAAAATATATATCCGAAGACCATAAAACTTGGGCACATCTTGTCTCATAGGTTCAATTTCTAGCACAAATTTAGGATTTTTCGCTTCATAAAAACACCTCATCAAAACCCTGATAATAATTTTCTGATAAACCGATATTCATATCTTTGCATCTTTGAGTC
This sequence comes from uncultured Bacteroidales bacterium, assembly GCA_964465045.1. Taxonomy (GTDB): domain Bacteria; phylum Bacteroidota; class Bacteroidia; order Bacteroidales; family JAIPAH01; genus JAIPAH01. The sequence continues at coordinate 14,279 of CAYXJS010000020.1, forward strand.
CGGTTTAATAAGTTCATAAGTTCTTTGGTTGGTATGTTAATAATTTGGAATTCAACAACATGAATATAAATGTTGCTTTTTATAACATTCAGATAAACAAAGTTTTATAGTTTATGAAGTGTTGAACGGTTTTTAGACCAAACTCATGAATTAAATCTTTTGCCTTAAAAATTAGAACAATGAAAGAAAACATACGCGTAAGATTTGCACCCAGTCCCACAGGGCCTCTCCACATTGGCGGCGTAAGAACCGCGCTTTACAATTACCTTTTCGCCCGTAAAAATGGCGGCAAGATGATTCTTCGTATTGAGGATACTGATCAGAAAAGATATGTGGAAGGAGCAGAAAAGTATATCAAAGATGCCCTGACCTGGTGCGAAATAGAAATAGATGAAGGCACCGAGCAAGGTGGTGATTTTGGCCCATACCGCCAGTCTGAGCGAAAAGAGATTTATAGTAAACATATTCAGCTTTTGCTGGACAAAGGAAAAGCATATTATGCATTTGATACATCCGAAGAGCTTGAAGCAATGCGTAAAAAACTGGAAGAAGTCAAAGCCGATAATACCAGCTACAATCCTTCAATCCGTAAAGAAATGTCCAATTCATTTACCTTGTCGGAAGAAGATGTGAAGCAGCGTATCGGAAATGGCGATCCGTATGTTATCCGTTTCATGATGCCCGAAAATGAAATCATTCACTCGAAAGACATTATCCGCGGAGAAATCAAAGTCAATACGAACACACTCGACGATAAAGTTCTGTTTAAGTCCGATGGCATGCCCACCTATCACTTTGCCAACATTGTGGATGATCACCTGATGCAGATTTCGCATGTGATCCGGGGTGAAGAATGGCTGCCGTCGCTTACGCTGCACACCATGCTCTACAAAGCTTTTGGGTGGGATGTGCCGGAGTTTGCACACCTGCCGCTGTTATTGAAACCCACCGGCAAAGGTAAACTCAGCAAGCGCGATGGCGACAAGCTGGGCTTCCCGGTTTTCCCGATGGAATGGAAAGACCATAATACCGGCGAAACAGCCATGGGTTTTAAAGAAGAAGGATATTTCCCGGAGGCGCTGGTTAACCTTCTGGCCTTGCTGGGATGGAATCCCGGAACAGAGCAGGAGTACTTTAGCATGGATGAATTAATTGAGGCTTTCTCGATTGAGCGCGTAAGTAAAGGCGGCGCCCGATTCGATCAGCAAAAAGCACAAAATATGAATGCACACTACCTGCAGCAAAAGGACAATGCATATCTGGCTGATCTTTTTATGGAAGAGCTGTCGAAAAAAGGGATCCGCTCCGAAAAATCCTACGTAACTAAAGTGGTTTCCCTGGTGAAAGAACGTGTTTCCTTTGTCCCGAAAATGTGGGAGCAAGCCAGCTTCTTTTTTGAGGCGCCTGAGGAATATGACGCTAAAACTGTGAAAAAGCGCTGGAAAGAGCATACCCCGGAGCTGATGAGGCAGCTTACCGGCGTGCTCAAAGCAACCGAACCTTTCACCAGCCAAAAAACCGAAGAGGAGGTCAAGGCCTGGATTCAGGAAAAGGAGCTTGGCATGGGCGCCGTTATGAACGCTTTCAGACTTGCTGTGGTAGGCGCTTCCAAAGGCCCCCACATGTTCGACATCATCGAACTCCTCGGCAAAAAAGAAACTATCAAACGAATTGAGAAAGCGATTGAGGTGTTGGGGTAGCCTCTCATCTCTATTCCTTCTCCCGCTGGGAGAATGGGAGTTCTCTGGGGTGGTTGCCAGATTCCTCAGACGCACTAACCGCGCCCTTTAGGGTGCGGATTAAAAGGTGGCCTCCCTCTTTTGGCCTTTAGGCCTTCTTTTTTTAGTCTAACTACAGGAGGTAGGCCTAAAGGCCTGGTGAGATTTGTGTAGTACACAAAAACCCCACCGTAAACGGAGGGGTTAGATAAGACTTCGTTTTGGATGCGTATTATTTGTCGGGCTCCTTTAGCTGAAGTTCATTGCCTTTGATTCACATGAAACATAAAAGTTCTATCTCTTGCTTGACTTTTTGCTCCAGTTATCCCGCAAGGGAACGGTGCGGTTAAAAACCGGTTTGCCGGGCTCTGCATACCGGTCTACCACAAAATATCCGAGACGTTGGAACTGAAATTTCTCTTCGGGTTTGGCTTCTTTTAATGATGGCTCCAGTATAGCATTGTTAAACACTTTCAGGGATTCGGGATTGATGAAATCCTTGAAATCGCGGTCTTTGTGAGATGCCGGTGCCGGATCATTGAAAAGGCGGTCATACTGCCTTACTTCGGCTTTGAAGCCATGATTTGCAGAAACCCAGTGCAGGGTTCCCTTAACTTTTTTCCCGGAAGTATCTTCTCCGCTTTTGGTATCGGGATCATAAGTGCAATGAATTTCGCGGATGTTTCCGTCATCATCCTTAACGTAGTCTTCACACTTTACCACATAGGCTCCCTTGAGGCGTACTTCACGTCCGGGGCCCATGCGGAAGAACTTCCGTGGCGGATCTTCCATAAAGTCATTCCTTTCTATGTAAATTTCACGACTGAAAGGAACCTTGCGTGAGCCCATCGATTCATCTTCCGGGTTGTTGATGAGCTCCAGCTCCTCCTCTTTGCCTTCAGGATAGTTGTCGATAATCACTTTTACCGGTTCAAGCACAGCCATGACACGCTGGGCTTTTTTGTTTAAGTCTTCCCTAACGCTGTATTCAAGTTTAGCAACATCAATCACATTATCGCGTTTGGCTATACCTACCTCTTCGGAGAATATTTTCAGGCTTCCGGGTGTAAAGCCTCTTCTTCGCAATCCAGATATTGTTGGCATTCTTGGGTCGTCCCAACCATCAACGTATTTATTTTCAACCAATTCAAGCAATTTTCTTTTGCTCATAATGGTGTAGCTCAGGTTTAAACGGGCAAATTCCGTCTGCTCAGGCCGGTCTTCTCCCGGCTCGGCGATTTGGTCTAAAAACCAATCGTACAGCGGGCGATGTACTTCAAATTCAAGTGTGCACAGCGAATGCGTGATTCCCTCAATAAAATCGCTTTGTCCGTGTGCAAAATCATACATCGGATAAATACACCAATTATCGCCTGTGCGGTGGTGGTGCAGCCTGCGGATGCGATAAAGTACCGGATCGCGCATGTGCATATTTGGCGACGCCATGTCGATTTTTGCGCGAAGCATCTTCGAGCCATCCGGGAATTCGCCGTTGCGCATGCGCTGAAACAAATCAAGATTTTCCTCTATGCTTCTGTTGCGGTAAGGACTTTCTTTACCTGGCTCTGTAGGGGTTCCTCTGTATTCTTTTATCTGCTCTCCTGTCAGCTCACAAACAAAGGCTTTTCCTTTTTTGATGAGTTTGATGGCCATTTCGTAAAGTTTCTCAAAATAATCAGAAGCATAATATTCGCGGTCTTCCCAATCATATCCCAGCCAATGGATATCTTCCTTTATCGAATCAACATATTCCGTGCTTTCCTTGGCAGGATTGGTATCGTCAAAACGCAGGTTGCATTTGCCTCCATACTTCTCAGCCAGTCCAAAATTCAAAACAATTGACTTAGCATGGCCAATATGCAAATATCCATTCGGTTCCGGAGGAAATCGCAGGTGAACACGTCCGCTGTTTTTGCCCTGCTCAAGGTCTTTTTCTATTTTTGCTTCAATAAAATTAAGAGACTTGTATTCCGGTTCCTGATTGTTCTTTTCGTTTTCTGATGCTTTCGTCATGGTGGTTCTATTTGTTGATTTTCATCGAATCGACAAAAATAATGCTTTATTTTGCATTACTAAAACATTCAGGTGAAATAAACATCATTGTTTCAGCATTTTTGAAAATGAAAATGAACAATTTGCCAAAAGGAAAGTTTTGTTAAAGCTTTTACGATAAATAATAAACAAAATAATAAATATTCAAGTATTTCTAAACAAATTGCATCAAATAATTAAAGTTTTATGAGCAAAAATTCATCACAATATATATCGCAAGCGCAAATAAACCAGCAGAAAATCATAAACGGTTTTTCAAAATTATCAAAAGAAGAAAAGCTAAACCGTGTTGCTGCATTTTTGAAGGATCCTGAAAATGCCAAATCAGAATACAAATCCTTTTGGCATAACAACCCGGATATTCAGAAGCGTTTTGACGAATTCAGCGAGAATACGATATCAAATTATTATTTTCCTTACGGGATTGCGCCTAACGTTATCATAAACGGTAAAAGCTATTTAGTTCCGATGGCCATTGAGGAAAGCAGCGTTGTTGCTGCGGCATCTAAAAGCGCTAAATTCTGGGCTGTAAGAGGCGGGTTCCATGCAAAAGTCCATTCCGTATCAAAAATCGGCCAGGTACATTTTCTGTATCCGGGCAATAAAACAACTCTCGTTGAGTTTTTTCCGGTTCTTAAAGAACGCATGAAAGAACGTGTAAAGCCCATTACTCATAATATGGAAGAGCGAGGCGGAGGCATTGAACATATTGAGCTGGTGGATAAAACCGGCGATATGGAAAATTACTACCAAATTAAAGCCACATTTAATACGGTTGATTCTATGGGGGCCAATTTCATAAACTCCTGCCTTGAAGAGTTTGCCGCAGAACTGGAAAAATCGGTAAGTGAAAGTGATCTTTTTCCTGAAGCCGATAAAGATATTACCATCATTATGTCGATTCTTTCCAACTACACACCGGAATGTCTTGTTGAAACCTGGGTGGAGTGCGACATCAAAGACCTTGAAAATCCTGATCTGAGAATGGATGCTGGTACTTTTGCCTATAAATTTGAAAAAGCGGTAAAAGTAGCTCAAATAGATACTTTCAGAGCAACGACGCATAACAAAGGCATTTTTAACGGGATTGACGCAGTAGCTCTGGCTACCGGAAATGATTTCAGAGCTATTGAGGCTGCCGGTCATACGTACGCCTCACGTTCCGGAAAATACCGCAGCTTGTCAGAGGTAACTATTGAAGACGGAAAATTCCGCTACAGCCTGAAGCTGCCTTTGGCTATGGGCACTGTTGGCGGGCTCACCTCATTGCATCCACTGGTGAAAAAAACGCTTGAGTTGCTCGAAAATCCCAAAGCAGAGGAATTGATGATGATTACCGCTACGATGGGCCTGGCAAATAATTTCGGAGCCATAAAATCATTGGTGACAAGCGGAATCCAGAAGGGACATATGAAAATGCATTTGCTTAATATTTTGAATGCTTATGATGCTACCGAGGATGAAAAAAAACAAGCTATAGAGTACTTTAAAAATATTAAAGTATCTTACGCCAACGTTTCGGACTTTTTGGTCACCTTGCGTAAAAACAATTAACTTGAATACACAGGAATACCATTCAAACGGAAAACTTTTACTAACGGGAGAGTATCTGGTGCTCAAAGGCGCTAAAGCTCTGGCATTGCCTTTGAAATATGGTCAGGACATCAGCATTTCTCCTATCCAAAAATCAAAACAGATTTTATGGCGCACGTATGTAAAAAATCGTCTCTGGTTTGAGGCTAAATTCGACCAGGAACTGAATATTGTGGATACTACAATCAATTTAGTGGCACGTAAGCTTCAAAAAATCCTGAAAGCGTCTTTGCGCTTAAACGATCTCAATGCGCAGGCAATATCCGGGAATCAAGTTACAACCTATATACAGTTCGACATTGAATGGGGTCTTGGCAGCAGCTCATCGCTTTTATCAAACATAGCTTACTGGCTTAACATCAGTCCATATCAACTGCAATTTGAAACTTCCAACGGCAGTGGGTATGATATAGCTGCGGCACGTTCTGAAAAACCTATTGTATATTCAGTAGCCAATAATACTCCTGAAATTCAGAAATCATTCTTCAACCCACCTTTCAAAGATCAACTCTACTTTGTCTACCTGGGCAAAAAGCAACGTTCTGAGGAAAGTGTTGCAAACTTTGAAACGAAAGACATCCGCGAAAGCGATATAGAAAGAATTTCAGAAATAACCGAAGCTGCACAAAAGGCTAAATCACTGGATACGTTTGTGGCATTGCTTACCGAACATAATGCTATTCTGGCATCTATCCTAAACCAACAACCTCCCGGAGAATTATTATTCCAGAATTTTGATGGCTTTATAAAGCCCCTTGGAGCCTGGGGAGGCGATTTTGTTTTGGCCGCTTCAGATCTACCTTCTACAAATGTAAAGGAGTATTTCTATGAGAGGGGATATAACACGGTTTTTACCTACAAAGAATTAGTAAAATGACAGCATTTTCCGGGCATACAACATTGAAAAATCCTCACACAGCAGCCTGGCTGGCTCCTTCCAACATCGCATTGGTCAAGTACTGGGGGAAGTCCGGCCTGCAAATTCCGGCAAACCCCTCGCTGAGCATGACCTTAAAAAATGCCCGGACAGAAACCCGTGTTTCGGTTACTCCATCCTCACGCAGAGAAATCCTTTTTAAGTTTGAGAATCAGGAAAAACCTGAATTTCTCCCAAAAATTGAAACTTTCTTAGAACGTATAAGCGAATTCTGTCCGTGGGTAAATAAAGCTGCATTTTCGATAAACAGCACAAATACATTTCCACATTCTTCAGGCATTGCTTCTTCGGCGTCATCTATGGCCGCATTGGCGCTTTCGGTGACTGAAATTGATTTTTCCCTTTCCGGGATGACAGATGAAAGTCCGGAATTTTTAAATACCGCCTCTTTCCTTGCCCGGCTTGGCTCAGGAAGTGCATCACGATCCGTTTACCCAGGTTACGCTCTATGGGGAGAACACCGGGATTTTGATGAATCATCAGATGAGTTTGCTATTCCTTTCCAGTCAAAAATCCATCCTCAATTTCAAAATATGAATGATGATATCCTGATTGTAAACCCGGCGTCAAAATCGGTTTCCAGCAGTGCCGGACACAGCCTGATGGATAAACATGATTTCGGCCAAAGCCGCATTAAGCAAGCTGCTTTCAGGACAAAAAAAATGATTTCTGCACTGGAAACAGGAGATATGGATGCGTTTATTCAACTTACAGAGCAAGAAGCGTTTACGCTTCATGCTTTGATGATGAGTTCTGAAAAACCCTTTACACTGCTGGCGCCTGAAAGCTTGAGCATTATCAGTGCCGTTCAGGACTTTAGAAAACAAACAGACCTTCCTGTGTGTTTTACTCTGGATGCAGGGCCTAACGTTCATATATTATATCCTGAAAAGGATGCCACAACAGTTAAACGATTTATAAAAAGCACATTAAGCCCTCACTGCCATAACGGCTTTTATTTGGAAGACCAAACCGGTGAAGGACCGAAAAAACTAACACGCGATGATGCATAACAACAACGTTTTTTACGCTAAAATTCTACTTTTTGGTGAGTATAGTGTCATTTTCAATTCTATGGGGCTTACCATTCCATACACCCATTTTACAGGCCATCTGAGCATGCCCAGCGAAAAAAAGTACACCAATCTTGACTTTGCACTTCGCTCTAATCAAGACTTGCAGGATTATGCATCGTATCTGAAAACCTTATCCGCTTCCGAGAGCAACTATTTTGATATGGACTTTGAACGTTTTGATCGGGACCTGAACCATGGATTATATTTTGAGTCAAATATTCCGCAAGGGTTTGGGCTGGGTAGTTCAGGAGCCCTCGTTGTGGCTATCTATCAGCAATATGCAAAAAATGTCATCCACCGCTCCCGCCAGATGGATGTTAAAGACATCCTTAAATTGAAAGATATTTTCTCGAAAATGGAGTCGTTTTTTCACGGCACCAGCTCAGGACTTGACCCACTCAATTGTTATGTGCAGTTTCCATTGCTTATAAAAGATAAGGACGATATACAGGTGGTAAATATTCCGAGAAACCATAACGAAAACAGCGCCATATTTCTTATTAATACTGGAAAACCGGGAAAAACAGAGCCTTTAGTAAATCTTTTCATCAATAACAGTAAAAAGCCCGAATACAAGGAAAAAATTGAAAAGGAATTCATCCCCTACACCAATGCCAGCATCCGCTCTCTGATTGAAGGGGATTACAATGAATTTTTCGATAATCTTGCCAACCTCTCTAAATATGAATACAATTACTTAAACCCAATGATTCCGGAAGCTTATCATGATGTATGGAATTTTGGTAACAGCTCAAATGCGTTTCACCTTAAACTATGTGGTTCCGGTGGCGGCGGATTTTTACTTGGCTTTGCCAAGAATTACAAAAAGGCAAGAGAAGAGTTAAAGCGCTTTGATATTAACCCCATCACTGTGTATCAGAAAAGCGCTTCCAAAATCCTGAATAACGGCTAATCCTGAGTTATTTTGATAAGACCGCCAATATGATTTATAGATTCTTCCAAAGGAATAAAATCATAATTCAAAGCTTTTTTTACCTTTTCATTTGAATAGGCCGACTGACGTTGCCCTGCCCGTGCTGTTTCCTTAGTTACGATAGTCTGCGTACGGCTCAAAAAACTTTTTAATGCTTCTAATCGCCAGTATATTTCACCCATCCACGGACTTGCTTTAATAGAAGGTGGTGTTTTCCCGAAGCTTTCAGCTACCATTTTAAACACCTCATAGAATGAACGGTTTTCTGCATTGATAAGGTACCTTTGTTTGGAGAAGTCACCCTGAGTAAGCGCTATCATGGTCTCAACAACATCCCTGACATCTACAAAACCGGTTGAGCCGGGCGTATAAAATTTTAAACCATCATACACTTTCGTGAAAAGCTTTGTGCTTCCTTTATCAGGATCACCATATCCCAATATCACAGAAGGATTAACAATAACCATGTTCAGGCCTTCCTCTGCGGCACGCCATACTTCCTGTTCTCCGTAATATTTACTGTACCCATATTGTGTGTTGCTGTCGCCGGTCTGGAAAAAATCCTCTTCAGTATGATAATCCCGCTCCTGTTTCGGGCTTCCCAGCGCTGCAATGGAACTTACATAGCAAAATTTACGGACGTTTTGTGCTAAGGCCGCATTTACCATATTTTCGGTTCCCTTTTGATTGATTTGATAAATTTTGGCTTTATCGCGAGGTTGATAAGAAACAAAGCCGGCGCTGTGATAAACGTCTTTTACATCCTTCATCGCTTCTTCGAGCGAAAGATAATTTAACACATCCCCTTCAACCCACTCTATTTTTTTTAGAAGCGATTCCCATTTTTCGGGTTCATAGGCTTTAAAAATCCGATGAATTACATCCATTGAGCTGGATGAACGCCTGAGGGCTCTTACTTTTTCACCCCGCCTGAGTAGTTCTAAAATCAAATAGCCGCCAACTAATCCTGTACTGCCTGTAATAAAGTTCATACTACAAAAGTAGCTTTTCCGCATGAATTCACATAATTCCGGGTTTCGATATTACCATGAATCGGATTATCTTTGCCGCCATACATTTTAAAGCATGTTTTCATGAAGAATTTTGTTGAAGAATTGCAATGGCGCGGAATGGTACATGATATGATGCCAGGTACGGAAGCATTATTAGCCAAAGAAAAAACCAGCGGGTATGTAGGAATCGATCCTACGGCAGATTCACTTCATATAGGTCACCTTGTGGGCGTAATGATGCTGCGCCATCTTCAAAACGCCGGTCACAGACCTATTGCCCTGATTGGAGGAGCTACCGGCATGATTGGTGATCCTTCCGGGAAATCTAAGGAACGAAATCTTCTGGATGAAAAAACCTTGCGCCACAACGAAAGCAAGATTAAAGAGCAACTTAAGAATTTTCTGGATTTTGATGACACAAAAGTTAATAATGCTGCCATTCTGGTGAACAATTACGACTGGATGAAAGACATCTCTTTCCTGGAATTTATCCGTGATGTTGGAAAGCACATTACCGTAAACTACATGATGGCTAAAGATTCCGTTAAAAAACGCCTTAGCGGTGAAAACGCCCAGGGTTTGTCGTTTACGGAATTCAGCTATCAGCTTGTGCAGGGCAACGACTTTTTGCATCTATACAAACATGAAAACTGCAAGCTGCAAATGGGCGGCTCTGACCAATGGGGAAATATTGTTACCGGAACGGAGCTTATCCGGCGTAAAGAAGGCGGTGAGGCCTTTGCGCTAACCTGCCCGCTGATTACCAAAGCCGATGGCGGCAAGTTCGGCAAAACCGAAAGCGGCAACATCTGGCTGGACCCGGAAAAAACTTCTCCTTACAAGTTTTACCAGTTTTGGCTGAACACTTCAGATGCAGATGCAGAGAAATACATCAAAATATTTACTTTCCTGACAAAGGAAGAAACCGAATCCCTTATAGTCCGCCACAGGGAAGCGCCTCATCAGCGAGAGCTGCAAAAAACACTGGCGCGTGAAATGACGATTACGGCTCACTCCGAGGAAGAATACAATGTGGCTTTAGAAGCCTCCGGAATTCTGTTTGGTAAAGCTACGGCTGAAAAACTCAAGCAACTCCCGGAGAAAACTTTACTGGATGTTTTTGAGGGTGTGCCGCAATTTACCGTTTCACGTGAAACAATAGAAAACTCAGTAGAAGTAGTTGAATTACTGGCTGAACACACCCAAATATTCAAATCTAAAGGCGAAGCCCGCCGTATGCTTAAGGATAATGGCGTTTCAATCAACAAAGAAAAAGTAAAGCCGGATTACACGGTAGATGAAAAAGATATCATCGGTGGAAAATACATTCTCGCTCAAAAAGGCAAGAAGAACTACTTTTTGGTGATTTTGAAATAAATAGCGTGCGTTTTCAAAGCCTGCAGCTAGAATTCATTCAAATTTTTATTATTCTTACGCTTGTTTAATCCAAATCCTAACAAGAAATGCTTTTATGGCATTTTCGGGTATCTTAGGTCCCTTCATCTATCGGGCGTTATCTGGCCTAAACCTGTCATCATCCCATTTAAATGGATTGCTGATGATGTATTTTTTTATCCGTTTATAGGATGAATAATTCCGAATAATATGGTCGTAGTAATTGGGTTGAAAAAAATGATTATTACGATTGTATTTTGGGATATCCAAATTGTTTTTATCGATGAAATCATCAATTTTTGCATTCACCGCCGATTTAAAACCCGCAACAAACGATGAAATGGATTGGGATTTGCGTTGTAATTTTGGTGGTTGGGACGATGATTGGGACGATGGTAGAGACGCACGGCCGTGCGTCTCTACGTGC
>CAYXJS010000021.1:0-25260 GCA_964465045.1 uncultured Bacteroidales bacterium
ATTTAAAATATTCTCCAAAGCGCAAAACGCAAAAAAACATCGAAAAGCTTTATCAGAATGTTTTTGTTTTGTTTGAAAAATGACCTTAGATATATTTCTCAGTAATCTTGATTGCAATTGATTTGTGTTTTCAATCTCTTATTTTTGTAATTTTCTTTAACAATTGACCCATCATCTTTAATGAACAGATTACCGTTCATTTTTCGAGTTTTAAAAAAATACGAACCAAAAATTCTAATTTGCGTTGCACGTGCAAATAATATATATTTGTACGTAAATTCTATTTAATTATGGATACGAAATTAACTTTAAAATTAAATGAAGATATTATCGAAAGAGCAAAGAAATATGCCCGCACCAATAATACCAGTCTTTCAAAAGTGGTTGAATCATACCTGAATAGCTTAACAATTCAACAGAAGGATAAGAATGATTTGTTAATAACTCCGCTTGTTGAAAGTTTAAGTGGTGTAGTTGATCTACCTGCTGATTTCGACTATAAAAATGCTTATCGGGATCATATTTCAAACAAATACTCGTAGCAAAGTTGCTGCCCGCTTTTTAAAGAAATAAAAGCAATCAACAAACTGAGAAAGGCCTAAAAAGCGCTCAAAACTTTAATAAATTATATAACGCATTGTTTATATGAATGCTATGAAACATCACAATATGTACTTATGTAATTGGTTTTTGAACTATTAACTTGCAAAGCTAAAAACTTACGAACTTATTAAACTAAACTTAGCAATAAATTCTTCAAATATCACTTAATTGTTATGGGCAACAAAAAGATATTCATAGATACAAACATTTTAATCGATCTTCTGTCACGTCGGGAACCCTTTTATGATGAAGCAGCCGTTTTGTTTTCGCTAGCTGATAGAAAAAAGATAAAAATAGCTCTTTCAGCCTTAACTATAGCAAATACTAGCTATGTTTTATCCAGGCATATGGATACAGTAAAAACCAAATCTATACTGAGAAAAGTTAAACTGATAGTAACGGTTCTGCCAATGAACGACAGGATTATTGATTTAGCGCTAAATGATGAATCTTTCGTCGATTTTGAGGATGCTCTTCAATATTTTTCAGCATTAGATAATGATTATGAGTTGATAATTACCCGAAACCTAAAAGATTTCAAGCATTCTAAGCTGCCTGTTATGACAGCGAGAGAATTCATTATGTCAATTAAGTAATTGTGTTCTCTAATCATTATAATGTAAGTGCATATATCCATTTACATTAAAATGAAATATATAGGCTAATATTTTAACCTGTCATTCATTTTATTTCTTGACTTACTATTCTGCTTACATAAAAATTTCATATTCATATCATCAGAGAACTCGTTCGGTTTAAAATACATAGCAAATTTTCCATTATTTTATTAGCTTTGCAGCCATTTTTAGTCTCATAAAGAGGTGATTCATGAATAAATATCGGGAATATCAACAGTTTGATTTATCACAAATCGCAGAAGAAGTCAGAGCTTTCTGGAAAGAGGACAAGACATTTGAGAAAAGCATGGAAACCCGTGCTGATGCAAAACCTTACGTTTTTTACGAAGGCCCTCCATCAGCCAATGGAAAGCCAGGCATTCACCACGTAATGTCGCGAACCATCAAAGACTTGTTTTGCCGCTACAAGACTTTACAGGGATATCACGTAAAGCGGAAAGCCGGATGGGATACCCACGGTTTGCCGGTAGAAATCAGTGTTGAAAAAACGCTTGGAATCACGAAAGAAGACATTGGGAAAAAAATCTCTGTAGAAGAATACAATGCCGCCTGTCGTAAGGAGGTTATGAAGTACAAGGACTTGTGGGGCAGACTAACCGAAGAGATGGGTTATTGGGTTGACCTTGATAACCCATACGTCACATTTGAAAGCAAGTATATTGAGTCTGTCTGGTATTTACTGAAACGTCTTCATGACAAAGGACTTCTTTATAAAGGCTACACGATTCAGCCTTATTCACCGGCCGCCGGAACCGGCCTCAGTACACACGAGCTGAACCAGCCCGGATGTTACCGTGACGTAAAAGACACTACCGTAACAGCCCAATTCAAGGTTATAAAAAACGGGCAATCTAAATGGCTTTTTGAGAGAGGACACGGCGAACCACACCTCCTCGCCTGGACGACCACACCCTGGACCCTGCCGTCTAACACAGCGCTGGCTGTTGGCCCCAAAATTAATTATGTGGTAGTAGAAACGTTCAACCAATATACTGGCAGCCCCATTACTGTGTTTCTGGCTAAAGATCTTATGAACAGCCATTTTAATCCCAAACACAAAGATATTCCCTTTGAGGAGTACAAAGCGGGGGACAAAAAAGTGCCTTACCGTATTATTAAAGAAGTGAAAGGAGCAGAACTTGAAGGCCTCCGCTATGAGCAGCTTGTTCCATGGGTTAAACCCCTGGGCGACGCCTTTCGGGTGATTATTGCAGATTACGTCACTACAGACGACGGAACCGGAATTGTACACATTGCTCCCACTTTTGGAGCCGACGACGCCAGAGAAGGACAAAGATCCGGTATTGCACCGCTGCACCTGATTGATAAAGAAGGAGCCAAACGCCCCATGGTTGACCTCCAGGGAAGGTTTTTCAGAATGGAGGACCTGGATGATGATTTTGTTAAAGATTATGTGAACACAGACCTGTATGCTGAGTATGCCGGGCGGTATGTGAAAAACGATTACAACGAAAATGCTTCTGAAGATGACCCGGTGCTGGATATCGATCTGGCTGTCATGTTCAAGAAAAACAACCAGGCCTTCAAGGTTGAAAAATACGTCCACAACTATCCACATTGCTGGCGTACTGACAAGCCGGTACTTTATTATCCTTTGGATTCCTGGTTTGTTAAAACCACCGATTATAAAAAGCGGATGCTCGAGCTAAATGATACCATTAACTGGAAACCTGCCTCAACAGGGCAAGGGCGTTTTGCTAACTGGCTTGAGAATTTGGTTGACTGGAACCTTTCCCGATCCCGTTATTGGGGAATTCCCTTACCGGTATGGACTTCAGAAGATAAAAAGGAGCACGTATGCATCGGTTCAGTGAAAGAGCTTAAAGCAGAAACAGAAAAAGCTGTGAAGGCTGGCGTTATGAAAGAAAACCCTATAGAGGGTTTTGATCCTGAAAACATGAGCCGTGAGAATTATGAAAAGGTAGATTTACACCGCCCTTATGTAGACGAAATTGTATTGGTTTCTGATACCGGACAAAAACTGTATCGCGAAAGCGATCTAATAGATGTTTGGTTTGATTCCGGTTCAATGCCTTATGCCCAGTTGCACTATCCGTTTGAAAACAAGGAATTATTTGAGAATAACTTCCCGGCTGATTTTATTGCAGAGGGTGTAGATCAGACCCGCGGATGGTTCTTTACCTTGCATGCCATAGCCACGATGGTGTTTGATGACGTAGCTTATAAAAATGTGGTTTCTAATGGGCTGGTTTTGGATAAAGAAGGCAACAAAATGTCGAAACGCCTGGGCAACGCCGTAGACCCGTTTGAAAACATGTCAAAATACGGTCCTGATGCTACACGCTGGTATATGGTGACCAATGCCCAGCCCTGGGATAACCTGAAATTCAGTCGCGAAGGTGTTGATGAGATGCGTCGAAAGTTTTTCGGAACCCTTTATAACACTTACAGCTTCTTTGCCTTGTATGCCAACATTGATGGGTTTCGATATGCTGAGGATGATATCCCATTTGAAAAACGCCCCGAGCTGGACCGTTGGATTCTCTCAGAACTGAATACGCTGGTGAAAAATGTACATGCTAACCTGGATGATTATGAGCCAACGCGCGCCGGACGGTATATCCAGCAATTTGTTTATGATTATCTGAGCAACTGGTATGTAAGATTGTCAAGAAGACGTTTCTGGAAAGGCAGTTACACTGATGATAAAATCTCTGCTTACCAGACCCTTTACCGCTGCTTAAAAACCGTTGCCATTCTGATGTCGCCTATCGCTCCATTTTACAGTGACCGTCTTTTCAAAGACCTTAATGATGTTTCCGGTCAGGCCGATGTGAGTTCCGTGCATTTGGCAAAATTCCCGGAATATGCGGGAGAACAAGTTGACAAAGACCTTGAAGAACGTATGCAGTTAGCTCAGCAAATCAGTTCGCAAGTGTTGTCGCTCAGAAAAAAATCCGGCATCCGGGTTCGTCAGCCTTTGAATAAAATCATGATTCCGGCAACCCAGAAAAAATTCAAAAATCAGATCGAAAAAATCAGGGAGCTCATTTTATCAGAAGTGAACGTAAAAGAAATCGAGTTTCTCTCAGAAACCTCGGGTGTTTTAGTAAAGAAAATCAAACCGAACTTCAAAGCCCTCGGCCCTAAATATGGCAAGCATATGAAATTCATTACCAAAGCCATCTCCGGCATGAAGCAGGAGGAAATTACGGTGTTGGAAAAACAGGGAACCTTTAACTTGGATATTGGTGAGGAGCAAATCCCGATAACTACTGAAGATGTGGAAATCATCACCGAAGATATTCCCGGGTTGGTTGTATCCACGCTCAACAACTTAACCGTTGCGCTGGATATTTCTGTTACAAAACCATTACGCGAAGAAGGCATCGCCCGCGAAATCGTAAACAGAATTCAAAATATCCGCAAAGACAAAGGTTTTGCCGTTACAGATCAAATAAATGTAAAGCTTAAAGGAAATAATGAAATTGCAAGCGCGGTAAATGCCAATTTTTCTTATATTTGTTCAGAAACGCTTGCAAAATCATTTGACCTCTGTGAACATTTAAATGAAAGCGCAGCCACAGAAATTGAAATAGAAGAGGAAATGAAAGCGTTAATAGCAGTTACTAAAGTTTAATAGAAAGGGTAACATTATGACAAAGAAACAAAACAACGAAAAGAAAAGGTATACAGACGAAGAGCTGGAAGAATTCCGGCAAATTATTCTTAAAAAACTGGATAAAGCACAAAAAGATCTTGCCATGCTTACAGAAGCTTATACCACTGGTAACGAGCATGACACAAATGACACCTCACCCACTTTTAAAGTGCTTGAAGAAGGTCACCAGGTATTATCCAAGGAAGAAAACAGCCGACTGGCCGCACGGCAGCAAAAGTTTATTAACAACCTTGAAAATGCCCTGGTTCGTATTGAAAACAAGACATACGGAATATGCAGAGTTACAGGTAAACTTATCAGCAAAGAAAGGCTCAGAAGTGTTCCGCATGCTACCTTAAGTATTGAAGCGAAGAAAAATCAGTACAAAGGGCAAAAACCCAGACCCAATTACGAAGATCAATATAAAAAATAGGCGGTTTGAAAAAAGCTTTTATTACGGTTTTTTTGATTCTTTTCCTCGATCAGGCTTCTAAAATCTTAATCAAAACCAGCATGTCTATGGGTGAAGAGATTATGGTTTTTGATGATTGGTTTCGCATTCATTTTACTGAAAACAGAGGTATGGCCTTTGGCATGGAGCTTGGCGGGGCCTATGGCAAATTGCTGCTGAGCCTGTTCAGGCTTGGAGCTATTTCTTTGATTGGGTATTATCTTTTTACCTTATGCCGTAAACAAGATAAACCCGGATTAATCATTTCAATATCGCTCATTTTTGCCGGAGCCACCGGTAATATGATAGACAGCGCATTCTACGGAATGATTTTTACGGAAAGCTATCATTCTACTGCCCAGATTTTTCCGCCTGGCGGAGGATACAGCTCTTTTCTTCACGGAAATGTGGTAGACATGTTTTATTTCCCTCTATTCAGGGGAGAGTATCCTGATTGGTTGCCATTTATCGGCGGTAATTCCTTCCTTTTTTTCAGGCCGGTATTCAATGTTGCTGACAGCGCCATTACTATCGGAGTATTTTCGTTATTGATTTTCCAGAAAAGGTTTTTCCCTAAAGAAGAAACCAATCCCGAATTGGCTACAAAAGATATCAGCTTAGATAAGTAAAGCCGTAAAACAATTTGACATCTGTCATCATTTTATTACGCTCTTATTAAACATTATCCTGTTCATTTGATTATAATGAACATCATTCAGGTTTTTTCTTATTTTCGCCTGAAAATAAAAACGCTTTTTATAAATTTGCCGCAAATATAAGTTTTTAACATATGGATAAAAAAAGCACCGGAAAAATAGCTCAAATCATTGGCGCAGTTGTCGATGTTGCTTTTGAATCTGAAAAGGAGCTCCCTAATATTTATGATGCACTTGAAGTAAAACACCCCGACGGACACACCATCGTTTTGGAATGTCAGCAGGATATTGGTGAAAACACCGTTCGCACAATTGCCATGGATGGAACTGATGGTTTATATCGCGGTATGGAAGTGATCAATACTGCTAAACCTATTACTATGCCTGTGGGAGATGAAATCAACGGTCGTCTATTTAATATCATTGGTAATACCATTGACGGTTTACCCGATATAACAACCAAAGAAAGCCGGCCCATTCACAGTGAGCCGCCTAAATTTGATCAACTTTCTACCGCCGAAGAAGTCTTGTATACCGGGATCAAAGTCATTGATCTAATTGAGCCTTATTCAAAAGGCGGTAAAATCGGTTTATTTGGTGGCGCTGGTGTAGGCAAAACAGTACTGATTCAGGAGCTTATCAACAACATCGCCCTGAAATACGAGGGCCAGTCGGTTTTTGCCGGTGTGGGTGAAAGAACCCGAGAAGGAAACGACCTTCTGAGGGAAATGATAGAAGCCGGCATTATCAAATATGGCGACAAGTTTATGGAGTCAATGGAAAAAGGCGGCTGGGACCTTTCCGGTGTGGATTTAGAAGCTTTGAAAGAATCCAAGTTGGCGATGACCTTCGGTCAGATGAACGAACCTCCGGGAGCACGTGCACGTGTAGCCCTTTCAGGACTTACATTAGCAGAATATTACCGCGATGGGGATGAAGAATCCGGTGGACGTGATATTTTGTTTTTTATTGATAACATTTTCCGTTTTACGCAAGCGGGTTCAGAGGTTTCTGCCCTTTTGGGAAGGATGCCTTCCGCTGTGGGATATCAGCCTACACTAGCTACTGAAATGGGACTGATGCAGGAGCGTATTACTTCTACCAAGCGTGGTTCAATTACTTCTGTTCAAGCTGTTTATGTTCCTGCCGATGACCTCACCGACCCGGCCCCGGCAACTACGTTTGCCCACCTGGATGCGACTACCGTACTTAGCCGTAAAATTTCAGAGTTAGGGATTTATCCTGCTGTAGACCCGCTCGATTCTACCTCACGAATCCTGACACCGGAAACCGTTGGAAAAGACCATTATGATACAGCCCAACGCGTGAAAGAAATCCTGCAAAGGAATAAAGAACTTCAGGATATCATTGCTATTTTGGGTATGGAAGAACTTTCTGAAGAGGATAAACTTATTGTTCACCGCGCACGCCGTGTGCAGCGTTTCCTTTCTCAGCCCTTCTTTGTGGCAGAACAATTTACCGGACTGGAAGGAAAATTTGTTTCTATTGAAGATACAATCAAAGGATTTAAGATGATTCTGAATGGCGAGGTGGACCAATATCCTGAGGCTTCCTTTCTTTTGGTTGGAACCATTGAAGAAGCAATTGAAAAAGGAAAGAAAATCCTGGCCGAAAACGAATAATCATGAACGTAGAAATTATCACACCCGACACAAACATCTTCAAGGGCGAGGCAAGTTTAATACAGCTTCCCGGAGTAGATGGGCTGTTTGAAATTTTACACAATCACGCTCCCATGATTGCTGCTTTGGGCGAAGGAAAAGTAAAAATCAAAAAAGAAAGCGGCGAAACAGAATATTTCGACATTGATGGTGGAGTGCTTGAAGTAAAAGAAAATAAAGTACTCGTGCTTGCAGAATAGACATTGCGACATAAAGTGTTTGCAAATGGGGTAATCCTTTTAGGAATTACCCCATTTTTTTATTTCTCAGCACTCTCTTTTTGATGTGGGCTGGCATATCTTGATTTTTCCATTGAATTATAAGGGATGGACATATGGCTCTGAACAATGTACCATTTATCGTCAATTCTTTCAACTACGCCTGTAAACCGTATCCCCTCAAAACGCTTTGCTATACCATCAGTAGTAGTGTAATTATAACTCATGATTTGCGAAAACCAAGCTGCGTTTGCATCACAATTCAGGTTGATTTTTTGATCACTCACAGACAAATACGCTTCCTCAAACATTTCAAACTGCTTTAAAAAGGTGTTTTTGATTTGAGTCCATCCTTCAAGTTTTTCATCGGAATCCGTCCCAAAAATTACTATGTCTTCTTTTGGCGCCCAGATTTCCTTAATTAAATCGATGTTTTTGGTCTCATTGGCGATTACATGTTTTTCAAGTAAAAGTTGAATATCGTTTAACGCTTCGTCCTTGTCACAGGCTTGCTGACATCCCCCCAGCAGCAGTGCCATCATTAATCCTAAAATATAAATCTGTTTCATAACTCCCGGTTTTTAAATTGAACCACAAGATAGAAAAATTTTGATTGATGTGCAAACTTTTATGCTTTTACTAAATCATGTATTCAGAATACCCGATTTAGGTACTTTATCCATTAGGAAAGTCAATTCTGCTGCTTTTTTTTAAGGGCAAATAAAAATACTTTACTTTTGAAAATGGCATGAAAACACATTTCACCATACCGGTCTTTATTCCTGAACTGGCTTGTCCACACCGCTGTGTGTTCTGCAACCAAAAGCATATAACAAACGTGCTGAAAAGTCCTTCAAGAGAAGAGGTTAAGAAAATTATTGAGCGGTATTTAACTACGATTCCTGAAAACCGCTCTGTTGATATCGGCTTTTTAGGCGGGAATTTCACAGGAATACCGGCTGCTGACCAGGAAAGTTATCTGCAGGCGGCACAGCCTTATGTTGTAAACGGCATGGTTGATGGCTTAAGAGTATCAACGCGCCCGGATTACATTTCAGATGAAATACTCCAGCGATTAAAACGCTATCATGTAAAAACCATAGAGCTGGGCGCACAATCAATGGATGATGATGTATTGAAAATGGCCGCAAGAGGTCATGCTTCTTCAGACACAAAAAAAGCGGCTAAAATGATTCGGAATTATGGTTTTAATTTAGGCCTTCAAATGATGACCGGTTTGCCGGGCGATACATTGCAAAAATCGCTTATGACCGCCCGGGAAATCGCTGCACTTGGCGCGACTTCCACAAGGGTTTACCCGACTTTAGTGATTAAAGGAACCTATCTTGAAACACTGTGGCGAGAAAGAAAGTATCAGCCTCAAACATTAAAACAGGCCATTGAATGGTTAATTCCGATAATGGACATTTTTGAGCAATATAACGTTAATGTTCTGCGTGTGGGACTGCATCCTACTGAAAGGTTCTTAAAGGGCACAGACCTGCTTGATGGGCCTTTCCATCCCTCTTTAAGGCAATTAGTCATCTCAGAAAAATGGAAAACGCTTTTGACCAAATCAATATCCTCGCATCCAACCAAAAGCTTAATTTTGAAAGTAAACCAAAAAGACATGGCTTACGCTTCCGGTTACAAGGGGAACAACAAAAAGCTTTTGCAACAATGGTTTAAATCCGTAAAACTGAAACAAGATAATTCTGTAACGCAGGGAACTTTTTATGCTGATTATTGCTGATAGCCGCCTGCCGGCTGATATACTGAAGAAACTCAAGGGAATTGGGAAAACCGTTTTGCTACAAACTGAAGATATAGTTTATGACAGCATTAGCGGTCACCCCGATATTTTCATCTGCTCAACACCACATGGCCTGGTCGTAGCCCCCAAGACTCCTGAAAACATCCTGGAGGCGCTGTCACAGCATAAAATCACATTCACGTTCGGAAAACAATCACCCGGAAAACAATACCCTGATTCCATCCCTTACAATGCAGTTGTTACCCGTGATGCAATCATTCATAATCAGAAATACACGGAAAAAACCATTGTAGAAAAAAATCCCGGCAAGGAAATCATTCACGTTGCCCAAGGATATACCAAATGCAACATGATTCCGTTAAATGAAAATACGTTTATCACCAGCGACAACGGGATTGAAAAAGCCTTGAGAACACGATTTCAGGTTTACCGGTTCTCTCCCGAAAACATTCTACTTGAAGGGCAAAAACATGGTTTTCTGGGTGGTTGTGCCGGCAAATGGAATAACACCCTTTATTTTACAGGATGTCTTGATTCTGTACCGAATCATGATAGACTTAAGCAGGTTATTGCATATCATGGGCTTAAGTACGAAGAATTATATGATGGTCCCATAATAGATGGAGGAGGAATACTATTTATAGATGAATCCTGAATTATGACTAATTTTGTAATTAAATAAAACAAAAGCGATGATTCCCCGGGAAAAAGTTGCCGAAATACACGAAGTGGCCCGCGTAGAAGAAGTTGTGGGAGAGTTTGTTTCACTGAAAAAGCGTGGTTCAAACCTGATTGGGCTATGTCCTTTTCATCAGGAAAAGACACCCTCATTCAGCGTTTCACCCGCAAAAGGCATATACAAATGCTTTGGATGCGGCGCTGCCGGTAATGCTGTGAATTTTGTGATGGAACACGAGCATTATACGTATCCGGAAGCTTTGCGATACCTTGCCGGGAAATATAACATCGAAATTGAAGAAAAAGAGGAAACTGAGGAGGAGCGGCAGGCTAAAGATGAGCGGGAAAGTTTACTGGCCGTAACGGCTTTTGCTCAAAAGCACTTTTCAAAAAATATATGGGAAACCACAGAAGGTAAATCTATAGGCTTAAGCTACCTGAAAGAACGCGGATTTCTGGAAAAGACCATCAAAGAATTTCAGTTGGGCTACAGCCCTAAATCGTGGGATGACTTTACGAAAACCGCTCAAAAAAACGGATACAAGAACAAATTTCTGGAAAAAAGCGGCCTGAGCATCATCAAACCACATCAGGCCTATGACCGCTTTCGCCACCGGGTGATTTTTCCTATTCACAACCTTTCAGGAAAAGTAGTTGGATTTGGCGCCCGCTTGCTTACCAGCGACAAAAAACAGCCGAAATACCTCAACTCCCCGGAGTCTGAAATTTACAATAAAAGCAAAATCCTTTACGGGATATATTTCGCGAAAAGCGAAATGGTAAAAGAAGATCTGTGCCTTTTAACAGAAGGCTATACCGATGTGATTTCACTATATCAGTCAGGGATTAAAAATGCAGTAGCTTCCAGCGGCACCTCGCTCACTGAGGACCAAATCCGCCTCATTAAGCGCTACACACAAAACATTACGATTTTATATGACGGTGATGCTGCCGGACTGAAAGCCTCTTTCCGGGGCATTGATATGATTTTAAAACAAGGCATGAATGTTAAAATTGTACTGTTCCCTGAAGGCGAAGACCCTGATAGTTATGCTTCTGCTCACACTTCAACAGAGACCCGGCAATACATAAAGGAAAAGGCGGAAGATTTTATCCGGTTTAAGTCAAGAGTGCTCTTTAATAAAAATCAAGAAGACCCTGCAGCCAGGGCTAGTGCCATAGAAGAAATTGCATACAGCATTTCTTTGATTCCCAACCTTTTGATACGCGATCAATACATCAAGGCTACTTGGGAATCTTTAGGCATTGAGGAGGAAAAGCTGGGTTATCGAATTGCAAAACTCCGGGCCGACCGCAGAAAAAAAGAAGCCAATAAACAAGAAGAAACCCTTCCGGACAAAGCGCTTAAATCGCCTGCCGAGTCAAACCGGATTTTTGAAGAGGCATACCCTTCAGAGGATGAGGTTATCAGGGTAATGATTCTTTACGGAAGGTATTTAATGGAATATGAAAACGAGAAAGAACCCTTAAGCATTAGCGTAGCAGAGTTTATTGTAAATGAATTAAAGCATATTGATTTTGCTTTCCGCGATAAAAATAATCAGCAGATTTTTAATGCATTCTGCGAGGAGCTGGCGCAAGATAATATTCCTGAAACTTCCTTTTTTCTAAACATGCCCGATCCGAAATTGAGCCAGCATGTTATTCACCTGATTTCTGAAAAATTCAACCTTAGCGAAAACTGGGAAAAACAAAGGGGCATTGTTACCGCTCATGAATCGGATAACATCAAATTCACGGTGGAATCATTAATCTGGGACAATAAAGCCAGACAGATAGAACAGCGATTAAGCGAATTAACCAAGGAAATCAAAAACGCATCGGAAGATAAACTTATGGACCTGCTGAAGGAGCATCATGAATTAAAATCCAGGCATGCCCAGATTAATCAAAAGCGTGGCAGAATCATCACCAAATAGATACAAAACCAGTCGCAAAAATGGCAATATAAAAAATGGGAAATAACGAAATGTCATCTCCCATTTTTTGTTAACAACCGTGATGTCTTGCATATTCACCTACCATCCTATAGCCAACAGACTTCTCATGAAGCGCCAACTATAAGCCAAACCAACAATGTTTCCGCCCGGTTGCAGGCAATTGCAGGTAAGGTTTTTTCAAACTGATAAGAACAAGACCGCGCCAAATATATGTCCAGATTGGCGGTAACAAAAATAATACACCGATAAGTTATTAACAAGTTTTCAACAATATTTCTTCTAAATTGTTGAAAACTATTCTTTCTCTTTGAATATCACGCCTTTAATATTCTTGTTGTTATACAAACGCAATATGCTTCTAATCTCATTGTATTCCAGCGGATTATAGCATTTTCTATTGAGGCTGAATGTCTTCTTAAGTGTCACCTTATCAGATTTAACATCCATATTTACAGATACTTCTCCAACTTCAGAGTTTTGGGTATGTTCAAAACTTTTATTCAGGCATTCCATACCATTAAGATGAAAAGTAAAATCAACCTCGCCATGCAATGGGAATGGGATGCGGAAAGGAGTAATGCGCTCGCTCCATAATGTGAAATCGCTGTTGGCAATGCTTTCCTCCACTTCTGGCAATGTCAGATTATAATATCCAAAATGCTCCCCGGTTATCTGTGAAATCGCGGAACCATATTCAACATTTGCTTCCATTGATGCTGTTGAAAGCTGATTGATGTTTACTTTTTCCGGCCTCAGGTGATTGACAACTTTCTTAAGATACTGTTTATCATTCCGTAACTGCAGGTAAGGATTCATAGCATGCGTCAGCATGATTTCTCCTTTTCCGGTTATCGTATCCTGCGAAAGGTGAAATGCTGCTGTTAGCTTGTATGCATTTTTTTCCGGTTCAATTTTTATGCGCTGTCCGGTTTTTCCTTTTTCAAGCGGAATAAGTTCCTTTCCTGCGTATTTATACAACAAGTTTTCGGCTGTTGGTTTTGAAAGCGACAACAAAAGGGGAGCCTCCTTTTTCAGGTCTACCTTAACCAAAATCTGTTCATTCTCATCCAGCACCGGCAGAGCACCTTCATGAATAAGAAGCACGGGCATAGCTGAAATCCCGGCCTTTTTCAGCATCGACGACAGTAAAACAGCTCGCTCCATAACTGTGGCTACATTCGATTGCCATACAGTTTCAGAATTCCTGATATGTTTCCCGATGTGTTTTTGCTGAAGTGGAGATGCATCGATATTTTCCGCCAGATAGGAATAAACTGCATTCACGGTTTCGGCATGATCTTTTGTCTCTGATAACTCAGTGGCTTTTTTCGCCAATCCTGCGGGTAAAGAGGACTGCAGCTTATCCGTATCTATATGGGCTGTTATTCCATTATCACTTTGAATAGCCAGCCATTCTTTTTCGCTTTCGCACATATTTCCTTCCTGCGGAAGCGATTCCAACTCTTTAAACTGCCAGGTATAGGATTTTCCATTATCTGTTTCCTCAATCTCCGGGCCGGTTCGCAAGTTGTTAACCCTGTATTTCAGATCATAATCTTCAGGCGCGTTGACTATAACCTTCATATTCCCGACCGGCACATGTTTTCGCAGCATTTCCTTTACAGAGAAGCCACCATACATCTCTTCCGAAGTTTTTAAGGTATAATCCAGATAAATTGTAGCGCCTACTTCCAGACCCGTATGTGTAATCACCATTTCCTTCAGATGGCTGTAATCCGGGAAATCAGCAGCTTGCCCTGGCAACACTTCATTAAAAGCATTCTCAGGTGATGGTGTTTTTTTACCGTCGGCCATGATCGTATATGCTTCGTTGATTTTCAGCTCCTGGTAGTCTGGATTATAGATCACAAAGGTTTCGCCATAAAGCTGATTAAATGCGAAGTGTGACCTTAGCTCAAGCTTTTTGGAATAATGAAGGTCATAGCTGCCGTCTTCATAAATCGTGTATTCTTTCACAATATGATGATACACTGCATCCGGTTCTTGCTGCATTTCTGCAGATACTGATCCGTAAAACACAATCATCATGAAAACTGATATAGGGAATAAAATTAATTTTTTCATTATACAACGCATTAAAAGTTAATAATTACCGGTGTGTTGCTTACTTTTTTTTGTCCCATCACTGCATCGCGATAAGCAGGCCACTCATCAGCACGATACACTCTTTTTGGATAAACCGCTTGTTGTTCTATTACCAATTCATTATCTTGTATCGTCACCTCTCCTTCAAAAAAAATGTTTTTCTTATCGGATTTTACTGCCTGATCAATCTTTTGTAGCTTTTCAAAACCGGGTAGCGTAATGCTTTCAACAAGGTCAACCTGTCTGCTACAGCGGTCTCTAAAACTATATTGGCGCTCATCCAGGCTGGTGTTTTGATACAAATGCGCCATAGCTTGCCTGAAAGCACCCTTCCCGGTAACGGGATGATAGATTAACCCTTCTTTTGTAGCTTGCGCATACCTGGGGATAATAAATTTTGCCATGATTCGCATTGGGGATTCCTGGTAATGATAAGGCTCACTAAAGTCCAGGCTGTGAATGACAATATCGGGATGAATTTTCATGAGTTCACGTGTGATTTTACGCTCCCATTCCATTCTGAATCCACGAGTAAACGACCGGCGTATGGCTGCATCAGATTGCCCTTCGGCAGTGAGGTATAGAGAGGCTTCCAGCGTGCCCTCCTTATCCAGGGAGCCTTCCACTTCCATTTCTACAAAATGGTTTTCAGGATCTGAAACCGGGGTTTTCATCAAGTCTGCTCCATCAGGCAATCCCAACAGATAATTTTGCTGTTGTTCCGCACTCGACCATAGCTCCCGCGTAAAAGGCACCCATGTTGGGTCAAGCAATTCCCATGAACCGTCAGAAAGTTTAACTACGGTTACGCTATGATTAAACTGGTCTGCAGGCAGGTCTTCAATACGCGATCCGGCCATGGTCATAGCAGCATACGATTCAAATCCGGCAGCTCTGAGCATCGTAATGAGCATGCTGGCTTTGTCTTTGCAAACACCACAACGGTCTGTAAAAGTCATGTCACCTGTGTGCAATGTATATCCTTCGCCTTCGCCCATCGACAATCCGCTGTAGCGGATATTGTCAGCTACCCAATGCGTAAGCAGGCTTATAGAGTCCATTTCGGTTTCGGCTCCTTCCAGAATCTCATCTACTTTTTTGTTGATTTCGGGTGTGGTTTCAAAACTGCCATAATCTTCGTTTACGCCATAAAACCATTGCGATTTCGCTTCCCAGTCAGGACTGGTTGACATTAAAAGCTTTGGCGCCACATTATCCAGAGCTACCATGCCGGGCTCACGCTCTAAGGGCATCATATCTTCTTTACTGAAATGGTAGCGGATTTTGTCTTCCACAAAACGCGAGGCAACTTCTACCTGGCCGTTATAAAACTTATATTGAAGGGGTTTGTTTTTGGGAACGTCAGTAACATATACCATTTTCAAAATCGGGTGACTGCCATAAAACCGAACGATATCATAAAAATGACCACGCATGGGCGGAACGTATTTATCTTCATCGGATTTCAACAAAGCATATGTAAAACCTTTTTTGAAAAGCTTAACTTCCACGGCATCGCCGGGCTCCAGGCGGCCTACTTCTATCATTTTTTCGCTGGCGCCCCAGTAAATCATTCGTGCCGGCGAAGCCAGGTCTTTTACATTTGCTGAATCCAGAGTTTCTGTGCTTCCATCCTTACGATGGATTGTTACTTCACGGATTTCCACATACGCAGACATGGGATCATAATCATACCTAATAACACGGAGGTCCTGAGCTCCTTTCTCGGTGAGAACTTTATAGAGCCGGTGCGTGTTTACATAGCTGAGTCCGGATTCCTGCACATCGCAATGGATGCTGTCAAAAACCACTAAATGCGACGCCTGAGGAAAGTCTTCCTGACCCCCGGCTTCTGCAATGAGCTGGTCGATGTTTTGTGAAAAGGATGTTATTGACAGATACAATATCATCCCGATAAGTGCTGCTTTTTTTCCCATAGTTTTAATTTGTTCGTGATTGGTATTGCGTAAAGATACAAAAACACAATAAATTCAGGTATTATTAATATGTGAATCCCTATTGACATGAAGCAGATAAAGATATATTTAACAAGATTGGTTTGATGATTAACTTTTTACAATAATGATTGTTGACATTCATGAAACCATAAAAACCAAAAATTATGAAAACCAATGTAGGCAAAACAGACAAAGTTATCCGGATTATCATTGCTGTTGTAGCGGCAGCGTTGATTGCTACTCAGACGCTCACCGGAACATGGGCTATTGTTGTTGGTATAGTTGGAGCAGCCATGCTCATTACTGCCTTAACCGGATTCTGTGGACTTTACAAGGTCTTTGGCATGAGCACTTGCCCTATGAAAGAAACCGAGTAAGGATTCGTTATACTTTTTTATGTAAATTTGCAGTGTCACTGCAAATTTACATATTATGATTATTGATCGTGGAATTAAAAACAGCATTCTAAATTCTCTTGATAAATTCCCTGTCGTATCGATTACGGGGCCAAGACAATCGGGAAAAACAACTTTATTAAGGACTCTCTTTCCAGATTTTGAGTATTTCAATATTGAAAGGTTGGATCATTTTGATATAATTTCATCAGACCCAATAGGAACATTAAAATATAAAGGCAAAGGCATTATCATAGACGAAGCTCAAAAGTATCCTGAATTATTTAACACCATTCAGGTTTTATCTGATGAGCAAAATACTAATGGTCAATACATTTTATCCGGTTCTCAATCATTTTTAATGAACGAGAAGATTTCACAATCTCTGGCAGGACGTGTGCGTATCCATCATTTATTTCCTTTTGATGTAACTGAAATCAAGGGATCATTTGAAAGAGAGTATCTAAATGCCATTTTTGGTGGTTTTTATCCTCGTGTTTTATCTAATAACATCCATCCTGATGATTTTTATCCTTCATACATTCAAACGTATATTGAAAAAGATATCAGGACGCTTGGAATGGTGGAAAACCTGAAAACTTTTACTCGTTTTCTGAGCTTATGTGCGGGCAGAACCGGACAAATCTTAAACCTGAATAGTCTTGCAAATGACACCGGTATTTCTGTAAACACTGCAAAAAAATGGCTTTCTTTACTGGAAGCCAGTTTTATTATTTATTTGCTCGAACCATATCACAAAAACTTCAATAAACGAATAATTAAATCCCCCAAGCTCTACTTTTATGATACCGGCTTAGTATGCTCCTTGCTAAGAATAAATGAAATAAACTCTTTGAGACAGCATTACCTTTTAGGTTCACTTTTTGAAAATATGGTTATTTCAGAAATAATAAAACATTTTTACCACAAGGGACATACACCTAATCTTTATTATTGGCGTGACAGCAATGGTGTTGAAATTGACTGCATTATTGAAAAATCTCCCGATTATATAACCTCGCTTGAAATAAAAGCTGGTGAAACATTTACTAAAGATTATTTGAAAAGCATCACCCGTTTTGAGAAACTTTCAAACACTAATTTGGAAAATGATAAGTTTCTTATTTATAATGGCCATGAAGAGCGTACAGTCAATGGTATAAAACTTTTATCCTGGAATAGTTTACCTAATATCATTCAAGAACTCTAAAGCATAAACCTTAGTTTTTTATGCAATTTTGCAGTGACACTGCAAAATTACATAACTATTTAAGCAACTTTTTTG
Source organism: uncultured Bacteroidales bacterium (assembly GCA_964465045.1). Classification (GTDB taxonomy): domain Bacteria; phylum Bacteroidota; class Bacteroidia; order Bacteroidales; family JAIPAH01; genus JAIPAH01. The sequence continues at coordinate 18,049 of CAYXJS010000021.1, forward strand.
TATCGCCAGGTAGCCAGTGAGAGGATGACTGCTGCGTAAATCAGCAGGCTGTAAATCTCATGCCGGATATCGGCCAGTCCGGAACCTTTAAGGATGATCATCCGGATAACCTTCATGAAATAGGCAAACGGGTTGATCACATTGACCACCTTAGCCCACTCAGGCATGCTGTCTGTTGGCGTAAAGATGCCGCTCATCAGGATGAAGGTCAGCATAAAAAAGAACATCACAAACATCACCTGCTGCTGGCTGTTGGAGATGGCTGAAAGAAATAATCCAAACCCCAGTGCCACCAAAAGGTAGATAAAAGTAAACAAGAAGAGCACCGCATAGCTTCCCTCCATCGGCAAACCGAAAAACAGGTGTCCTATCACCAGTCCGAAAGCAAACTCAAACAAGGCGATCACCATAAAAGGAATCATCTTCCCGACAATAAACTGGTATTTCTTGATTGGTGTTACGTTCAACTGCTCAATTGTTCCCAGCTCTTTTTCGCGGACAATATTCAGCGCAGTAAGAAACATCCCGATAAGGGAAATCAGGATAACCAGAATCCCGGGCAGCATGTAAATGTTATAATCGAGCTGTGCATTAAAAAAATATCTTGCATTCACCTCTACAGGTAATTCAAAATCTTTTCCGGTATGATCCACGATAATTTTCTGGTTATAATCACTGATGATAGAAGAAGTATAAGCATTGATAAGCCCGGCAGCCGTCCCGTTTATGGCGTTAATGAGAAACTGCACACTGGCTTCCTTTTCCACCAGCAAATCCTTTTCAAACCCTTGCGGGATGTGAATGACAATGTCGGCAGAATTGGCTTTCAACGTGGTCTCAGCTTCCTGTATTGAAAAAGTAGCCTTGCTGACCCGGTAAAAAGGAGAGCCTTCAAATTTTCGGATCATATCACGCGAAGTGTATGACATATCTTTATCAACCACCGTCATATCGATGCGTTTCATATCAAGCGTGGCAGCGTTTACCAGGATAACAAGCTGCACTACCGGAATGGCAAATATCAGCGGCAGCATGGTTTTGTTGCGGAAAATCTGAATAAACTCTTTTTGAATCAGAAAGAATATCGTTCTCATAACCCTGGTTTTATTCCAATCGCAATTTAAATTTTTTGATGCTCAACAAAATAAATACAGCCGTCATGCTGGCCAGCACTAAGGTCTCTTTCCACACAAAAGCGAAGCCTGCCCCTTTCAGCATGATGTTTTTCAGGATGACGATGAAATATTTTGGAGGCATAATAACGCTCAGCCATTGTAAAAAGCCTGGCATGTTTTCAATCGGGAAAATGAATCCTGAAAGCAGCAGAGTTGGTAACATCAAAGCAAACAATGAAATGAACATAGCTACCTGCTGATTAGGCGATAACGTAGAGATAAAGATACCGAGCGACAACGACAGTGTAATAAACAATACACTCTCTAACATTAGCAATGTCAGGCTTCCGCGAATAGGTAATCCGAAAACAAAAACGCCCATTATCAAAATAGTAACTGCATTGATGACGGAAAGCATCACGTAGGGAGTTACTTTACCTACAATGATCTGCACTGGTTTGAGTGGTGAAACCAACAGGTTTTCCATCGTTCCCAGCTCTTTCTCACGGGCGATGGAAATGGAGGTCATCATGGCTGATACCAGCATCAGAATCAAAGCCATAGTGCCCGGAACAAACATAAATACGCTGGCCAGGTTTTGGTTGTAAAGCATCCGCACCTTGCTGTTTATCTGCAACGGCAGCTTGTCAATATTAAACTCTTCCTTTACGAAATCATTGATGATAGCGGTAGAGTAACTGGCGATCAGGTTAGCACGGTTTGGATCGGAAGCATCGGTAATTAATTGTACGGCAGCTTTGTTTTCAGTATGTATTTTTTTTGAGAAATCATGTTCAAAAACCACTACCAACTTCACCTCTCCCTCTTTGAAAATGTCATCGACATTTTCCATGCTGCTGAGTTGCCGGTTCAGGATAAAATATCCTGAGGAAGTAAGTTTATTCGTAATCTGGCGGGTGTATTCATCTTTCGACTGATCATAAACCGCTACTTTTACATCCTTGATGTCATTTTTCACTACGTATCCAAAAATCAGGATTTGCGCGATGGGAATCCCGAAAAGGATTAACATAGTGCGGGTATCCCTGAAAATGTGTTGTATTTCTTTTTTGACAAATGCCAGAAATCGTTTCACGATGTTGCGTTTTAGTTTCGTGCCATCTTGATAAATAATTCGTTAACAGAACCTACCCCATACTTTTGCTTTAATACATGTGGTTTGCCAAAGGCTTTAATTTTTCCGGCTACCATCATTGAGACGGTATCGCAATATTCGGCTTCATCCATGTAGTGTGTAGTTACGAAAATGGTTTTGCCTTCTTCAGCGGCTTCATAGATCAACTCCCAGAACTGACGCCGGGTTAGCGGATCCACTCCGCTGGTGGGTTCATCTAAAAAAACCACTTTCGGGTGATGCATAATAGCCACCGAGAATGCCAGCTTTTGTTTCCAGCCCGGCGGCAGCGAATGCAGAATACGGTTACGGTATTCATACAAGTCGAGGCGGTTTAGCAGCGCTTCCGTCCGGGAATTAATTTCTTCGCGCCGGAGCCCGTAAATTCCCCCGTAAAGCCGAAAATTCTCACGGATAGTCAGATCATCATACAGCGAAAATTTCTGGCTCATGTATCCGATGTTTTGCTTTATCTTTTCAGGGTGCCGCACAGCATCGTATCCCGCCACTTGAACCTTTCCGGAAGTGGGCGCCGAAATCCCGCAAAGGATTTTCATCGCCGTGGTTTTTCCGGCGCCATTTGCTCCCAGAAAACCCAGGATTTCGCCCCGCTTCACTGAAAAAGTGAGGTTATCGTTGGCAATAAAATCACCAAACTTTTTTACCAGGTTTTTTACTTCAATAATCGTTTCGTTGGTCATGATTTCTGCATCAGTTTCATAAAACAATCTTCGATTTCAGGCTCAATAGCTCGAATACGGACATCTTCATGTCCCATCTTTTCAAGGTAATATTTTACTTCATCCGGATAAATCTCTTCTTTGGTTGTAAGGTGTACATTGTCGCCAAACGGAAAGGCGGTTTCAGCATGAGGATTTTCACGGAGATCGCGAATCAAGTGATACTGATTGTCCGACTGCACGGCATAAATCGGGCTGCCGTATTTTCCCCTTACATTATCCGGAGTATCCACATCAAGAAACTCACCTTTTTGGATGAGCGCAATCCGATCGCATAGCGCCGCCTCATCCATGTAAGGCGTGGAAACCATAATCGTTATGCCCTCGTTTCTCAGTTTTTTCAGCATGTCCCAGAATTCTTGCCGCGACACGGCATCCACACCAAAAGTAGGCTCATCGAGAATCAAAATCCGGGGTTTATGAATCAACGCACATGAGAGCGCCAGCTTCTGCTTCATGCCACCCGACAGTTTACCCGCCAGCCGTCTTTTGAAAGGCTCTATTTGCTGATAAATATCCTTAATCAGGTGATAGTTTTCTGCTACCGTCGTATCGAAAATGCGGGCGTAGAAGTTCAGGTTTTCTTCCACACTCAAATCCTGGTAAAGGGAAAACCGTCCGGGCATATAACCCACCAGCTTACGAATTTCCTTAAAGTCATTAACCGTATCGAACCCAAAAATCCTGGCCTCTCCCTGGTCAGGAAAAAGCAGCGTGACAAGTGTGCGCATTAGCGTGGTTTTTCCCGCGCCGTCCGGACCAATCAGCCCAAACAACTCACCTTTGCCCACCTCGAAGCTTACCCGGCGCAATGCCTGCAAATGGCCATAGGTTTTACTGACATCTTTTACCTCAACAGCTTGCATCGATACTATTTTGCGCGGGTCCAGTAAGACGTTCTGCCTATGAGCGAAATGCCGATGTAACCGCGTACTTTCAACTTATCGGGTGATTTCATCTGGATGTAGCAATCATAGGTTTTGCCACTTTTAGGATCATAGATTTCGCCGTCTTCCCAAAGACCATCACCTTCAAAAACGAAATCCTTCATAAACACCAGTCCTTTCAACGGCCGGTTTTGCTTGTCTTCATCAGGGTTTTCGTCGTCGAGTTTGGGTTCTCCCGTTTCCGGATCAATAGGTTCTTCAAGCCAGACAATCTTAGCATAATACTCGCCATCGTCTTCGTAAATCTCAAAGCGGGCGTCTTTCTCTTCGTTATACCAAATTCCGGTGACGTCATTTGCGTCATCCTGCGCCAACATCAGTAGCGACGTTATCATCGCAAAAAATAAAAAACTGAATTTCTTCATAACAATATTATTTAGGTTATAAAAATTCCAAATTCCATCCCGCAGCTTCGGGACCAAATTTCATCGCGATAATTATCGGGGTCAAAAATTGACCTCTCCGGGCATGCCAATTTTCAGCGAGCCATCGTTAGGCACTTTTACCTTTACAGCATAGACCAGTTTTACGCGCTCTTTCTTTGTTTGAATTACCTTAGGCGTAAACTCCGCATCATCAGCAATCCAGCTTACCGCCCCCTTTAATTTGCGGTTGCTTTCACGGTCCTCATCAATCAGCACTTCCACTTCCTGCCCCACTTTTACATGAGGCAATTGGGCGCCACTAACATACACTTTTAATTCCATATCGTTAAGGCGGGCTATTTTGTAAAGCGATTTTCCGGGCGTAACCAACTCTCCCTGTTCTGCAAACTTGTTGATGACCGTTCCCTTTACGGGATTTTTAATGAGTGCATTCTCAATTTTTTCAGACAACTGCATCAGCTTTACATCCAGCACTTCCAGCTCAGCATAAATGCCCTGCTTTTGCACTTTGGTAGCTTCCATTTGTTTTTTGGTCAACTTCACTTTTCCCTCAATGTCGTCAAGCTTCTGCTGCGTCGCAGCTTTATCCTGCACCAGTTTTTTCACCCGGTTGAGGGTAATCTCCAAATTTTCAAGCTGTTGCTGCTTAACCGCTATTTCTGCATTCAGATTGCTGAAACGGGTTTTTACGGCTTGCTTTTGGGCTTTGATTTCTTTTCGGTTGAGATGCAGCGCTGTAGTGTCGGTATAGCCTATAACCTGACCTGCTGAGAGCTTCTGTCCATGCGAGAGGTTAAACTCTTTCAGTTCTCCCTGCGACTGAGCAGCCACAATAACCTCTACCGCCTCAAAATTTCCGTAGGCATCTGATTTTTTATCGGCCTCATCGCATGAGGCAGTGAAAACAGCAAGTAAAACAGCTATTCCAATGATTTTTATGGATTTCATTGCTTTCTGATTTTATAGTTTGGTTTTACCTAATGTAAGATGATATTCTACCTTTGCTTTTTCGAGCTGAATCTGATGCAATTCATAATTCAGTTGTGCATTTTTCTGGTTGTTGAGCTGATCGATAAAGGCTGCCGGAGTAATGGTTCCGTTTTTGAGTTTGGAAGCGTGGCTTTCTACAATTCCTTTATACAATTCCAGCACTTTCAGGTCTTCCTGAGTCATTTCCCTGTAATCATCAATTTCCGATTGTTTTTGCAGCAGGCTGACATTTAGGTTTTGTTCAAGGGCTTCTATTTCCTTTTGCAGGATACGCTGGTTAAACGACAGAATTTTCTTTTCATCTTCCGCTTTTTTCCAGTTCCATAGCTCCCAGGTCACTTTGGCTCCAACAACCCAGTAGCTGTTAAACTCATCACTAAGCATATTGAGAGCCGGTTTTCCGTACCCTGCCGTGCCGAAAGCCGCCACTTTAGGACGGTATAGCTTATCCTGAAGCGATCGGTTGTGATCGAGTTGTGTAATTTGCATGTCGAGCAGTTTCATTTCAGGGCGCGCCTCAAAGGAATCTGCTTCCGGAACATTGTATTGCGGCACGCTGAGCTTGCGCGAGGCGGGAAGTGAATTTCCTGTCAGCTCTTCGAGAATGAGGAAAGATGTCTTCCGGTTTCTCTCCATTTGGTTGATTTGATTGTTGAGCTTCACCAGCTCCACTTTAATCAGGCTGGTGTCTGAGGGTATAGCCGAACCATTTTCCACAGCCGACCGCACTTGCGAAAGCTGTGCCTGAAGTTTCTCTCTGATAATGCGAAGCTGCTCTTTTTGCTGCTGCATCAGCAAAATTGTAAAATACGTTTTCGCAACACTTTCCTTTAATTGCAGCATCGTTACCTCCATCTGCTGCTTGTTTATCTCTGCCGACATTTCCTCTATTTTTTTGGAGGATTTTGTAATTCCCCCGTCATAAATCGTCTGCGACAGATTCAATGCCGCTTTATACTGGTCTTTGTCCGGCGAGGGAATATCAAGATTCATTCCCGGGACATCCAGGTCTACCTGGGTAACGTCAGACTGGTAAGAGGCTTGTCCCTCAAAGCCAAGCTGCGGCAGGAAGTTTTTATCGAGCTGCTCCAGCCTGAGCTGCAAGCTTTTGTCAAGCAACACCTTTTCGCCTGTTTTGGGATGATTTTCGCTGGCCCACTGAAAGCACTGGTCCAGTGTTAAGATTTGCGCAAAAGCAACGGTGGCTGTCATTAACAGGAGCAATAAGCTTATTAGTTGTCTCATTGGCTTGTTATTGTTTTTTTATGGAATTCATAATAAAATCGGCCACATCCGATTTTCTGCACTCCATGGTATGGTAAAACTCCTTGTTGTTGCCCTCATACAGGATCGTGGTAATAATTGGCCGTCCTACAAAAGGAAAAATACACAGCGAAATAGTGTTCATAAGCAACTGCCTTGGATCAATTTTGCGGATTTTTCCTTCTGCAATCTCTTTTTCGATGGTCTGCAGAAAAGGAAGGAGATCGGGAAGGTTTTTGCTAACCAGCGCCTGCAGCTTCTCCACATCCTTGTTTAGTTCGTGTATGACGAACTGTGGGATGTATGGGTTTTGAATCAGGGTATTGATATAGGCATCGGCAAATTTTCTTACCGCTTGCTCAACCGATAGTCCGCCACTGAATAGTTCGCGCATCTCATTAAAAGTTGTGCTGAGAACACGTGAAAACACCGCATCAAACAACTTTTGCTTGCTTCTGAAATAATAGTGCAACAGCGCCTTATTGATGCCCGCCTCATCGGCTATTTCCTGCATCCGGGCTCCATCCATTCCTTTTCGGATAAAAACCGCCTTGGCAGCCTCCAGAATCACCACTTCCGTCTTTTTATCTTCACCCATCAGTTTAACTTTTCGATTTAACTATATTGTTTAACCAT
>CAYXJS010000022.1:0-25213 GCA_964465045.1 uncultured Bacteroidales bacterium
CCAATGTATATGTCTATCCGGGTGAGGATGAAATGCAAGCCCTGGCCAACAACGGACTTATGCTAAGCAAAGGATTTTTAGATGTGAAAGAGTATAAATAGCCTCATGTAGTTGGCTACGCTCCTGAAATTGTTGACAATGTCAAACTCCGCATAACTCAATACATTAAAGAGTCTCAGAGCTTCAGTTTTTTCGTTTTGATTTTTGGCGATTCCTTGCCGGCAGGTTCAGTCGAGAAGGTGCCAAACCCCAGCAAGCCATAAACCGGGCAACAACGACGCAGCGACGTAAAAAAAAGCACTACGGCAGCAATCAGCAGCCCTTCCCCTAAATCACCGGAGATCACTTCCAGGTAATACAGAATAAAAATGGTGAGTGCTGTGGCCAATCGGATGTAACGATCGATTTTTCCTACGTTGTGAAGCATACGTTTTTATTTTTAGTGATAACATCAAAAAAAGTGCTTTGTTGTCCTGGCTATAATAAAATATAAAACAATATAGATGGGATAATATGTATTATTCTGATGCTATTAAGAAGCATTAGCAGAATAACAGGGAAGAAATGGGAAGCCTTTGATATTGTTTGAATTGTATTACTTTTGAAAAAGACAGTCGAGGATATAAAAAAACGAGAATGTATCTGCTATTAAGAATTATAGAAAAGCTTTTTATTATCTATTTTGTTCTTTATCTGTTGATAGATATCGGGCTTTTTCTTTATTCGTTTATTGCTTTTCGCAGGAAAAGAGCAATACCAAAAACAAAAACGCCGGATTGGAAAAATCACCCGGTTACTATAATTGTTCCGGCATACAACGAAGAGGTGTCCATTTCATACTGCGCCCGGATGTTGCTTCAACTAGATTATCCCGCCTATGAGCTGATAATCGTAAACGATGGTTCTTCTGATACTACATTAGCTAAACTTAAAGAAACCTTTTCGTTGAAGGAAATTGAGAAAAAACAACAAAACCCTTTAACAACGGAAAACATTAGATCTTTATATAGAAATGAAGAGGGTTCACTGACAATAATCGACAAAGAAAACGGAGGGAAAGCAGACTCCTTAAACGCGGGAATTAATTATGCCAATGGCAAGTATATTTGTACGATTGATGCGGATTCCATACTTGAGAGTCAGGCCTTGAAATCGGTAGTCAGGCCGTTTTTTGAGGATTCGCGCACCATGATCACCGGGGGACAGTTGGCCGCCTCGAACGATGTCGTGTTGGAAAACAACCGCGTGGTCAGCTCAAAAATCCCAAAAAACATTTGGGTGCTGTGGCAGATTATTGAATATATCAAATCGTTTATGGTATCGCGGGTGGGATTAAGCCGTATTAACGCGCTGCTATTGATGTCCGGGGCTTTCTCCATGTTTCGCTATGACGATTTAATCAATATTGGAGGATTTTTAAGCAAGCAAAACAATCACCCATATGTGGCAAGGCATGTCGGTTTGGGGCGGCAAACCGTATGTGAAGATTTAGAAGTGGTTGTCCGGCTTTTTAAATATCGCCGGGATAACAACAAAAAAGCCAAAATATTTTTCCTGCCGGAACCGGTTTGCTGGACGGAAGTACCCGAAAAAGGCAGGAATCTGTTTAACCAACGTGCCCGTTGGCACCAGGGACTAGTGGAGACGCTCAGCATTCACCGTTCCATGATTTTTGAGCCCCGGTACGGGAGCACCGGACTTATAGGATTGCCATATTATTTTATCTTTGAAATGCTTGCCCCCCTGATGAAAATACTGGCTATTTTATTTCTTATTGTTTCGGCTGTTTTAGACATACTTAATGTGCAATGGATATTGCTCATCCTGGTGGGTGTGATTTTGCTTACGGCGATAATAACCAGCGGAATCACGGCCGTAGTGGAATACTGGAGCCTGAGTAAATCGGAAACCAACAGAAATGCGTTGAGGTATAAAAACTTTGCAGACTGGAGTACGTTGATCTTAACAAGCATCATGGGTGAATTTTCTTATTCCTTTTATAAAATGACAGCACAGATGAAGGGACTATTGGATTTTATCCGCAAAAAAAACGATTGGAAAAAATTTGAAAGAAAAGGAATTAACGAGAAATGAAAACAGCATTGTTTGTATTTTTACTTCTGGCGGCAGTTAGTTCTGTGGCTCAAGAAACAGAAGAATCTTATCGAAAAGCGGGATTTGAAGCCATGCAGGCGGGGAGGCTGCAAAAGGCAATTAGCAACTATTCGAACGTATTAGAAATCGATCCGGATGATTATGATGCACGTCTTGCACTGGGAAGACTGCATTACAGGAATAATAACTGTGATTCTGCAAAATATTATTACGAATTGATCTATAAAAATGACCGTACCGACGTGGAAGCCTTAAATGGGTTTGTGAAATGTTATATCCGTGAAGGGAAACTGGATAGCGCGATTAGCTACGCAAAAAAAGCTGTAAAACTCATGCCGGAGCATGTGCCGGAATACCTCCTGCTTGCCAAAGCTTATGGCTACAATGGAGAAATGGATAAGGCCATAGAAGCATACAAAATAGCCAATCAAATAGATGACACCTATTCTCAGGCCTGGGCTGGTTTGGGGAAAATGTATTACTGGAAATCTAAACCCGCCACAGCAACAAAGTATTATAAAAAAGCGCTTGAGCTTGATCCCCAAAACAAAGCCATTCAAAAACAGTATGAGGAAGTACAGGATGTTATGAAATACCGGCTGAAAGGCCGTTATCAGTATCTCCAGGAAAAAGAAGAAGCTTACCAGATTGATGCCTTGATTCAGCGCTATTCAGTACAAAAAAGAGTAGGCGATAATTTTCAATTGTCAATGAATTTTCTTTTGGATTACTCGAATAGGGATTTTCAAAATAATTTAGCAGACACAACCCGCTGGTTTGATAATACCTGGGTTAAAGCTACGTGGATATCACAAAATCATCAGCTCAGTGCGTATGCAGGAGCAAGTAGCAGTGATGAACAATTGACCACGTATGGCATGAGTTGGAAGTCCAATACTAAAATCGGCGATCTATCCATCGAAAACACGCTTGATGGAGGATACAATTACTTTTATTACTGGAACCAGGTCGGGCGCCAGTCCCTGTCAAACGATTTGCAACTGGAATATAGAAGTATCACGCTTAATATTAGTGCAGAAACAGGAACAGTAGATGAAAAGCCTGTTCGTAAATACCCTTCGGAGGCATTGAGACAGGACAATAACGCTTATATTTCTTATAGTGGAAGACTTAGCTGGCAAATGATGGATGTACCAAAGGTAAAATTGGGAGTAAGCCATTCCTATTACGATTATGAGTATATTTCGGCCGAATATTATACTCCTAACGACAGGTATTTAACAGGACCATTCGCATCGTTTTATAAGGCTTTTGATAAGTTTTATTTGTATGGAATGTATACTTATAATATTGGAATAGAAAAATATTACTACCTTTCCAATGGTGGCGCTGAACAGACAGGAACTATTGACGCCGATAACTGGAATGCATCGATGGAACTAGGCTACAATTGGGATGATTTTTCATTATCTGCCAATGCCGGCCGTTTTTATAATCCATATTATCAGAATTTTATGGCTTTTGTTTCGCTGACAAGAACGTTTTAAACTATGAAAGGAAAGATAGCCGTCATATTATTACTTGTTGCCCTGCTGGCCTTTATTGTTTATAAAATGATGCAGCATGAAACCGATATTCGCGAACAACGTGTGACGAAAGAATATATTGAGGAGGATAGTGGTCCGCTTCTCGAAAAAAAGCCCCTGGAAGAATTACAGCGCATTGCTGCTGACGCCGATTATTACTTCCGGGCAGACGGGGATTACTTTAAGATACTTGATTACGGTTATCAAAAAACGGACAGACATTGGAAAACTTTTCTGATGAAAGGGGTCAATATGGGCGTTGCTTTGCCCGGGAAATTTCCTGCAGAATTTTCAATGACCTATGAAGAATATATGGACTGGCTTATTAAAATCGGAAAAATGAATTCCAATGTATTAAGGATATACACCATTTTGCCCCCGGAATTTTATGAGGCTTTTGCGCAATATAACCTGCACCATCAGGACAGGCCATTATATCTTCTTCATGGAGTGTGGGCAAAAGTGCCTCCGAATCATGACTACTTTGACCCGGCTTATACAAGAGATTTTAAAAAGGAAATTATAGATGTCATTGATGTGCTCCATGGCAATACAGTACTTGATGCTGAAAAAGGAAAAGCAAGTGGTGTATACGCTGTGGATGTATCTGAATATGTAGCAGGGATTATTCTGGGAAGGGAATGGGAACCGAATGCCGTTCATAAAACGAATAACAACCAAAGTACAAATCAGTATTATGGAGAATTTGTATCAATGCCCCATGGCAATCCCATGGAAGCATGGCTGGCTGAAATAATGGATTTTACTGCTTTATATGAGCTGCAAGCCTATGGCATGCAACATCCCTTATCGTTTGTAAATTGGCTACCGCTAGACCCCATGTATCATAACACGGAATTTATCGAAAATGAAAAAGTCCGGGAATTTGATAATGATTTGGAGGCAGTTCACTTCGAAAATTTTCATAGCAGTAAAATGTTTATCCCCGGGATATTTGCCTCTTATCATGCCTACCCTTACTACCCAGATTATGTGTACCTTAAAGAAAAGTATGCCACTGCGAAGAACAGTCGCGGAAAACCGGATAATTATATTGGTTATTTGCGGGATTTAAAGTCCAGACATAAAGGGATGCCTTTGCTGATTGCAGAATACGGTGTCCCGAGTAGTCGTGGAAATAGTCATGTTAATCCTTTTGGATTTGATCAGGGAGGACATTCTGAAGCTGAACAGGCCGAAATTTCTATGATGTTGACGCGGGATATCTTTCACTCCGGATGTGCCGGGGCTGTTTATTTCGAATGGGCTGATGAGTGGTTTAAACACAACTGGCTGGTTATGGGTTTCGAAAAGCCTTTTCATGACAGAAAACTGTGGCATAACATGGAAAACCCGGAGCAGAATTTTGGTATCCTGGCCCTGGAAAACCGGCAACGTACGATAGATGGGGAATTGGATGATTGGGATCAGTCATTCAAAAAAAGTGAAAAGGAAAAATTCCAGTACCATGCCGATGCTTCCTATTTTTATATTGGGGCAATCCTTGAAGACTTTGATTTCCGGGAAAACAACCTTTATATTGCCATTGACACCTATGACAGGGAAAAGGGAGATCATCGCCTGCCTTTTAGTGAAGAAAGATTCAGACGGGGATTTGAATTTTTAGTTGAAATGGTGAATAAGGATAGTGCGGCTATTCTTGTTGATGAACCTTATTCTGTCTTTACGGATATCTATAACGATTCGGTACCGGTGTATGCCTCCAAACCCAACGAAAACGGAGAGTTTGTAAGACAAAAGCTACTGACCAACCGCGGCAGAGAGTCCTTAACGGGAGAAACCTTTGATTCTGTTATTGTAGACCGCAGTGAACTGGAATTCGGACTTAGTAACCAGCCTGAAACATCCAACGCAGATTGGTATTGGAATTCTGAGAAGCACGAGCTTGAATTGCGGCTTACCTGGCACTTGCTAAATGTTAGTGACCCGGCAAAGAATTATGTGTTGGATGACCAAAAAGAAACAGCAGAAATAGAATATACCCGGACAGATGGATTTAATTTGATCGGTTTTATTACGGATAAAGAGAATAACGTTATCCGCCGTTTTCCGGATAATGGAACCAGTGATTTTATCTGGGAACAATGGCAGCAACCTGACTGGACCAGTAGGATGAAACCTTTGTATGATAGCTTAAAACATTATTTCAGAGTGGTTAATTCCAGCATCAAGCCGGATAATGAGATTCGTTTCCCTGAAAAAGAGAGCTTCCGGATAACGGAATTTTATCGACAAAAGCAGGGAGCCGTCTCGCATAGCTTTCTTGGTTCAGACTATTCACAAATAGAACAGGCACTCCCCGTTTTAGACAAATACCGGGTTTCAGCTTCTTTTGGAGTGGTTCCTGATTTGATTAATGATGTTTCCGGACGATATGCAATTGATGAAGCCGGAAGAAGAAAGCGGTTTAGCAGTAACGACTTAAAGATGCTTTCTCAGGAGGGGCATTCCGTGGTATTGCAACTAACAGACCCCAGCGATGTAAATGCTGAAAATTATCCGGATATCCTGAAAAAGGAAGAAATGAATCCGAATCATCTAATAGCAGCATATCCGGCACCCTCGTTTTTTGATCAGAAGATGGATTTCATCCGCACTTTCGACATTGGAGAACACAGCTATTCCGGGTTGTCATATCATAACCTGGAGAGTAACCGGATGAGCCAACCTGAACTGGATTCAGTATTTGCCCATGGGACAGGAAAATGGTTTATTCCGAATTATAAATATTTATCTAAAGGCGATTTGCCTGAAAGGGGCAAATCATTATTTGTGAGGCAAAAAACATTTGAAAATCAACTCCGGCTGGCCCGGAATCATAATTATTGGTTAGCAAACGAATGGAAGGTGTTTAAATACCTTACAGAGCGGCAACATTCGGAAATAGAAACATCACATCATGGAAATCAATTGTTTGTAAGCCTGAAAAATGCTCTGGACAATGATGTCTTTGATCATCCATTGACCATTGCTTATCAAACCCCTGCCCCCTTTGTGCAGGTCGTTAGTGAAAAAGGTCAGTTTACGCTGAAAAACAGAACGGGCGTTGTATATTTTGATATCGTTCCCGGTAAAGAAATAACATTAAAACAATTATGGTGATGCAAAAAACAAAAAATGTATTTTTTCTATTCCTATCTGTTTTCCTGTTGAGTGCGTGTACGCAAACCATAGAATATTTAGGCGGGGATGAAAAGGAGAACAACATGGATAAGCAATTGCCCCGGGTATTATTTATAACAACCGGGATTACCGGTCAAGAGGCTACCTTACCCAAAGGGATTGTGATGGCCTTGCAGGCATTCAACCGGAAAGGAGCGATAGTAAAGCTGGAAACCAGAAATGTCCTTTATGAACCGGATCGTCTTCAAAATTACAATATGATCATTCTGTCTACTGCTGCGGGATATCATGATGCTGACCGGAAATATTCGCTGTCTTATATGTCAGAGACCGAACTGGAGAACTTAAGGGATTTTGTCTATAACGGGGGTGTTTTGATATCGGGAGATAACGTTGGGCGGAATAAACCGGACGGTACCGATCGCATTACTTTACATAAAAAACTCGAGCCCGGGAATTATCCGCTATCAGAATGTTTTGGCCTGGAAATGGCTGAAATGAATATGGAAGGATTTAGTATTTATGGAAGTCTGGATGATTCAGAAGATGAATTTCTAAAATCAAAAACAGATAAGAATTTTTATACCCTGGTACCGGATACCCTATTTTCAAATAAAGCAGAAGTAATGGCCAACTGGGTGAGTTCTTCCGATACCCTTCCGGCTATTGTAAAAAATAATTATGGAAAAGGAACTGCCTACTTGTTAGCTTCTTCGAATTTCCTGCATCCGGCAGGGGCAGGAGGAAATGTTAGCACAGAAAAAAATTCAGGATTCTATGATGCGGTGGTGAATGATTTTCATAAGCAAAACAGAATTCCACTACATTTAAAACCCTGGCCTAAAGGACATGATTATGCTTTTTGTATTACGATGAACTCAGGTGGAGAGTTAAAGCATTATGAACGGTTTTTTGAATTAATGGAAAAACACCATCTTACGGCTGAGTTTTTTGTAAACGGACAGATGAGTCAAATAATTAATGACTTTCTTGAAAAAAAAGAAGTTCCATTGCAAAGTAGCGGATATGAGTTTACGAACTACCGGAACCTTAGTTATTCCCAAGCGCTGCAGAATATTTTACGTAACGAAAACCAGTGGCAAAAAGAGTTTGAAGGATTCCGGTTTCCTTATACTATGCCGGCTTTCTGGGGATTATTGGCGCTTTCGGAAGCCGATTATTTTTTTGACAGTAGTATCGGTGCCAATAACCTGGAGTTTATTCATGGCAGTGTGGCGCCGCATAATATGGTGATAGCAGATCAGGGGTTCTACAAAACAACGGATATTGTAGAACTGGCTCCCGTTTATAATGATGACTACTATTTCTTAAAGGATATCAAAGTGTTGCAAGGGCTGTCGCCAAGAAAAATGATAAAAAAAACGCAACTATATCAAAAATACCTGCAGAACTATTGGGAGTATGCTGTTAAGCCCTATCACGGACTTATGGTTTATCAGGGTCACCCCAGGTATGTGGCTCATAATGACACCACTATCCGTGTTCTGGAAAAACTGATTGATCAGGTTAAAAAAGACAATACATGGATTACCACAGCCAGTGAAATAGCCAACTTTAAAAGGGATTTGATGAAGATGAAATTTTATGTGGAACAGCAAAATGAAAAAGTTATCATTACCATTGATAGCCCTGATGACACAAAAATAGAAGAAGTAAGCGCTAACATTGATTTTCTGCCTGAAAAAATCAAAGCGAAACAAGGCACTGCCAAAATCCATTCAAGCGATACAACCGGATATTACATCATTTTTGATGCTTTAAAAGGGCAAGAGATCGTGATAACAAAGGCAAAAGAAAATTAACTTTTATCAGATACAGCGCATCATGGACGAAATGATAAGGTGCCGATGGAAACCCCCATGGCAAGCATTCCGCTCACTAACCGTTTTTATCGGCACAATGATTCTTGACCGGAATCACAATCGCTGATAATAATAATTTTATTTAATTTCCTTTTATAATAACATTATCCTATTCAATGCGTTTGTATATATATAATTAGATGATTAATTATATTAAAAAGGAAAGAAAGATGAAAATTCAAAAATTACTTATTATAACATTCGCTGTTGCTTTAATCGGCTTTACAGCATGCGAAAAGGACACAATAGATAACGATCGTTCAGAAAAAACCACTGTTGAGCTGAAATTTGAGACAGTCAACTCCGGTTTTCCTCTCAAAAACACCAATGAAAACCAGCTTGAATTTGCCAGTGGTCACATCATCCTGGAAAGTGCAGAATTTGAAACCAGTTCTGACAACGATTCAACAGAAATGGAATTTGAGATAGAAAGTTACATTACTATCGATTTTGCCACCGGCAACACAGACCCTGATATTTCAGCAATCGAATTAACACCGGGCACCTATTCAGAGATAGAAGTGGAACTTGAACTCTGGGACGAAACTGATGAGCCGGCAATTTTGCTGGAAGGAACATGGACCGATTCGAGCGGCTTCGCTAAGGATATCAGGTTAGAATACTATTCAGGGCAAGACTTTGAATATGAAAGGGAGGGTAATATCATTATTGATGAAAACACTTCTTTGATTGCCTATATCACCTTTGATCCGAATATCTGGTTCTCAACGGTCACACACGAAGAGCTGAATTCAGCTACAACAGATGAAAATGGCGTGCTTGTTATCGGCCCGGATCAAAATCCTGAAATATACGAAAAGGTTGAAGAGGCAATGGATGAGGTCAGTGAAGTTGAAATAGATGATGATGACGACGATGATGATGATGATGATGACGAGGATGACGGGGATGATTAGATCGCATCAGAAAACAACTTCCTGCCACTAACTTATGTGAAAACATTTGGATAACGTAAAAACGTCATAGTGGGATATTAATACCGCCCCGTAAGATTTCGAAATCTTACGGGGCGGTCTGATTTTCCAGTACAAGTGTTATCTCGCCGCTATTCTATCCTGCGCAAGTCTTGTTCTTTTTCCTGTATTAACCCTAAAAAACCAAGCAATTTCTTTACAATTTTAAAGCTTATATTTTTGCCTTCGTCTTCAAATTCTTGCTGATTATTAGTTTCATAAATGAGTTCAGTTTAATAAGCTCGTATGTTTCTGAATTTATAGATTAATAATTATCATCGTCCGGTTAAATCTGATGTTTTGAGTTTTATTGAAGGCAGTCCTCTCACTTCGTTCGAGGTGACAGGCTATTAGTGTTAAACAAGTCGGAGGGTGGATGCTGCAAAGCCGCCTCCACCCTCCGACTTCGCAAAAAGCCTGAACTCCTGGATATTTCGACCAGCGGGAAAAATCTAAAAGATTTTACCGGACATTGGTGATTAATAATATGAAATTCAATGATTTGATTCTGACTATACGGGTTTAATAACACTCTGATAAACGGCATATTACATCATTTAGTAAAAACTTGATGCACTTAGATCAAACTCATTAATTATTGTGTAAAAACAACCCTTACCTGACTACGGGTGTCATTAGTTTAATGGAATTTTCTATTAATCACCAAACTAACAAAAACATGATGAAAAAACTTTACCTTTTATTCACAATTACGCTTTTTACGTCCTTTAGTTTTGGACAAACTTTACTGACTGAAGACTTTTCAGAAGGAAATGTTCCTCCATCGGGTTGGAGCATAGACGCACACGCAGGGAACTGGTCTGCCAACGATGGCAACAATGCCGGGGCAGAAGCTCCGGAAGCCAAATTTCATTGGGAACCTGATTTTAACGGAACAAGCAGGCTTATCTCACCTGAGGTTGATGCTTCAGGTATGGAAAATCTAAAATTGATGTTCCGGCATATGATCGATTTCTATGAAAATAACTTTGAAATAGGAGTGGAAACCCGCAGCGGTGGAGGCGACTGGAACACAGCATGGAACCAGACCATTACATCAGGTGTTGAAGCTGAGCAAGTTTCAGTAAACATAGAAACAGAAGATGCCGGCGCAGAAGACTTTCAATTCTGTATATATTTCAGCGGTAACAGTTATAACATCAATGACTGGTACATTGATAATATCGACCTTTTTAATGCCCTGAACCTGGACCTGAAAATGGAGGAAATCACCATCCCGCTTTTCATATCGCAAGGTGAAACAGAAGTTACGGGCGTAGTTACAAATGTAGGCGTAGAAGAAATTAACAGCTTTGACATGCACTACTCCGTAAATGATGGTCCGGTTTATACTTCTTCACTAGAGGATGCAGGACTGGAATCATTAGAACAAATGGATATTTCGTTTGATGACCTTTGGGATGCCACACCCGGCGCGGCCGAATTAACGATGTGGGTATCGAATGTGAACGGCCAGGATGATGATAACCCAGATAACAATGAACTCTCAAAAACCATCAGCGTTGCGCTACAGGATGTACAACGCCGTCCGCTTTATGAAGAGTTCACCAGCTCAACCTGTGGCCCGTGTGCTACGTTCAACAACAATACGTTTAATCCTTTTATTGAAGAGAATGGCGATGACATCGCTTTAATTAAATATCAAATGGACTGGCCCGGAGCCGGAGACCCATATTACACAGAAGAAGGAGGCGTTAGAAGGACCTACTATGGCGTGAATGCCGTTCCCAGTCTGTTTACGGACGGAAGTAGCACAGCTACAAACAGCACAGGTGTTAACAACGCTTTTGACAATTCTATGGAAACGCCTGCCTTTATGGATATTACAGGAAGTTTTCAGGTAGAAGAACCTATGATTAGCGGCGTCGCAAATATTGATTCTTATATTGATGCTGAAAACTTAACTCTGCATGTGGTCATCATAGAAAAAGAAACTACAGGAAATGTGGGCTCTAACGGAGAAACCGAGTTTCATCATGTGATGATGAAAATGTTCCCTGACGCAAGTGGTACAACAGTTGACCTGACTGCCGGAGAAACACTCAGCATTCCGTTTGAAGAGGATTTATCGGGTACGAATGTGGAAGAGTTTGATGATTTAGCCGTGGTGATTTTTGTGCAAGACGACAGCAACCAGGATGTAATGCAATCGGCTTATGCAACAGAAGGGGCGGCAGCTCCGCTTTCAGAGGTAAATATCCTTGACGGTGCATCGGATGTCCCGACCGATCAAACGTTTATAATCACATTTTCCGAGCCGGTCAGGGAACTGGATGATACCGAATTAACCGATGAGAATGTTGGCGACCATGTTATATTCAACATGCCGGATGAAGACGGAGAGCCTGTTGATTTTGAAGCCACTATTAACGATGAAAAAACGGAAATTACAGTTATACCCGACAGCCTGCTGCATACAGAAACCCAATATTACCTGGCTATGGAGGCAACTGTAGAAAATTATGATGATATTCCCATTGAACCCTGGGATATTTCATTTGAAACCGAAATCGGGGTAAATATTGAGAATGTATCTCTACAAAATCTCACTGTTTTTCCAAATCCGGTGAATAAAACAGCTACAATCCAAACTGAGTTACTTCAAGCCGATGAGATTCATTTGGCGATCATGAATGCTGCCGGACAGGTTGTTCATACAGAAAATCGTTCGGGAGTGCAAGGCTTACAGGAGTTTCAGTGGAATGTATCAGGCGCAGAGAAAGGACTTTACATCTGCACCATTAAAACATCAAATGGAACAAAGGCTGTAAAGCTAACAGTGCATTAAAATTTAATAAGAAAGCAGAGTAAAATTCACTTTCGAGATATACCAACCCCCCGGACATTTCCGGGGGTTGTTCTTTTACTTTAGTTTTTCCATGATGGCTTTCACGATGTTTTCCGCTCCTTCCCATATCTGCAGGATATTCGCGTCAAGCATATAACAAGGCGTCGTGAATACATTGTATTTTTCATCTACAACTACTTCACCATGAGTTGTTTTTTTGTGGCGGGCGCCCATTCCCTCAAGGCCTTTAATTGTGTCAGGGTCTTGCCCTATGGTCACTTCAACACCTTCAAGCACGCGTGCTACTACGGCGGGTGAAATGCAAATAGCGCCAAGCGGTTTCTTTGCGGCTACCGTATCTTTTATAGCCTTTTCCACGTCTTTGTCAACACTGCAATTGGGGCCTTTTACCGCAAAATCAGACAGGTTCTTGGCTGCTCCAAATCCGCCCGGCATAATCAACGCATCAAAATCTTCTTCGTTATATTCACTCATGGGTTGGATATCGCCACGTGCTATGCGGGCTGATTCTATCAAAACATTGCGCTTCTCGTTCATCTCTTCTCCTGTAATGTGATTTATCACATGATATTGTTCAATATCAGGCGCAAAAATCTGATACTGTCCGCCATGTTTTGCTATCGCAAGCATAGTCAAAGTTGTTTCATGAATTTCGGCGCCGTCAAAAACGCCACTTCCGGATAAAATAATTGCAAATTTCTTCATATTTGTTTCGTTTTGGTTTTACACAAAGATACAGAATTCAGATTCCTCATAAAGAACATAATTTTAAAATCTGTTAATAAGAATACAAACAGAGGAAATCAAAACTTTAGCTAATTTTATAGTCTGAAATATTCTGGGTTTTCCATTGGATATGTATTCAAATACTATATTATGAAACGATTTATACTGGTCTCTCTGATAACTGCTGCGATTGTTTTTGGGTTTTTCACCCTTCAAAAATTTCAAAATCCACATACCAAATATGAAAAATACCTGTTATCCGAATGGAGCGTTCTTGACCCTGGTGCGGCCGATAATCCGGATTCCGTTCCCAAGCTTGACCGCCCGGATATGGCGGCACTGCAGGATTACTACCAGGTTATTGATCCGCAAGAAAAGCGCATTCCTGCCGAGCGCCTTCGGCAGGCCCGCCAAAAGGCTAATTTTCTAAAACAGCACAAACGCAGCCTTTCTGAAGGCCCGCAATGGGAAAGCATCTCTTCTGACATGGGTGGCCGTACCCGTACTTTGATGTGGGACCCCAACGCGGAATCCGGGAACAAAGTCTGGGCCGGAGCTGTAACTGGAGGGTTATGGTACAACAACGATATTGCCGATCCGGAATCGGAGTGGCAGACCGTCAGTGATGTGTGGCCGAACCTTTCAGTCAGCAGCATCGCGTATGACCCGAATGACAGTCAAACGCTCTATGCAGGAACAGGAGAACTGGAAACAGCTGTGATTACTTATCGGGAATCTTCTACTAAAGGCGTGGGAATATGGAAAAGTGAAGATGGTGGTGAGACCTGGTTTTTGTTGCCTTCCACAGAAGATTTTGCTTATGTCTCGGATATTGTTGTAAAAGATGCCGGGATGAACCAAAGCACTGTTTTTGCAGGCGTCGGCTCAGGAACCTATAAAGGGGAGGAGCATTACAGTATGCCTACAGACGGGCTTTATCGCTCTTCCGATGGCGGATCAAGCTGGGAGCAGGTCTTGCCCGAAATTGAAGGCGACTCACTGCCCTACACCCCGAATGATATTGAAGTAGATGCTGACGGTGATATTTATGTTGGAACACTCCCCAACATCAACGGAAATGGTGGGGCGTCAATTCTCACATCAAAACACGGAGACCAAGGTACCTGGAATGTCTACGACGATATCCGCGAGGAAATAGAAAACGACAGCCAATATCCCTTGCCGGGACGTGTGGCATTGGCTACGGCTCCGTCAACCAACAGCACAGTTTATGCGGTTTTGGCTGCAGGATATACCAGTGGATTTGGATATTATTACGGAAGATATTTCCTTCGCTCAGACAATAATGGCGAAGACTGGTATGATGTTGATTTACCCACCAGTAGCGGCGACTGGGCTAACCTGGCCTGGCATGCCCTGACAATCGGCGTGGACCCTAACAACCCTGACCGTCTTTATGCGGGTGGCCTGGACCAATACCATTCGCTTAACGGCGGTGATTCATGGTATAAAGTGTCGGATTGGGCTTTGATGTACTATGGAGGCGGAGATGAATATATTCATGCCGATCAGCATGCCGTAGCTTTTAAGCCCGGATCCTCAGAGGAAGTGGTTTTTGCATCAGATGGTGGTGTGTTTTATACAGATAACGGATCAACAGCCTACCCGGATTTCCAGGAAAGAAACCATGGGTTTAGCACGCTGCAGTTCTATGCCGGCGATATTCACCCGGAGGCAGGTGTGGAGGAATATATTGGCGGATTGCAGGATAACGGATGCTTGTATTATCAGGGAGAGGGTTTGAATATCAACGATATGGTTAGCGGAGGTGATGGCGCCTTTACGTTTTTTGATAAAGCCAACGGGGATGTGTTCATCACATCTACATATTATAACCGATACTATATTTTTGATAACGGAAGCCAGGTCAACCAGGTAGGTATCAATAGCGGCACCTTTGTTTGTCCGGCAGATTATTATGATGGCATTCTTTATGCCAATGCATGTGATTTTTTTGGCAACGATGCGGATGAATTGATGCGGATAAAAGACCTTCCTTTTGGCGCTCAAACCGGGTTTGAGGATATGAATACTGGAACACAAGTGCCGTTTACAGCCATCACAAGTTCTCTGCATGAGGAGAATATGGTGTATTTCGGGAGCCAGTCGGGCCGCTTGTTCCGGGGCACTTACATGCATGTAACCCCCGCCGTGGAGGAAATCACGGGTGCGGATTTTCCGGTGGGCGCCATTTCCTCGATTGCAGAAGGAAACTCTCCCGATACATTGCTTATAACCTTTTCCAACTATGGCGTCAGCTCGGTGTGGCGCTCTTTTGATGCCGGTGAAACCTGGACAAATGTTGAGGGTAACCTGCCGGATATGCCGGTCCGTTGGGCTGTTTTTCATCCCGAAAATAACGAGCAGGCGCTGCTGGCTACTGAGCTGGGTGTTTGGGAAACCAATCATTTGCATCTGGAAGTGGTGGAATGGCACCCTTCAGGTGATGGGCTGCCCGCAGTGCGTACAGACATGCTCAAAGTCCGTCCGGCAGATAATACCTTGCTGGCCGCTACACACGGCAGAGGGTTATTTACTGCTCAATATCCTGTGAATACTTTCCCAACCGGAAACGACAGCCAAATTGCACAGAAGCTGAAAGTGTATCCCAACCCGGCCAGGGAATCTGTTACCATAGAAAATGGCAGTCAATACGAATATGCAATCCTGAAAAACATGCAAGGCAAGAAGATGTTGCAACAAACGATCACTCCGGGCAGCGCAGCATTTACCATCCAGCTCAACCGTAAAAACATCCCGCAAGGGCAGTATATTTTAGTTCTCTATTCCGGAAATATCAGCCGTAGTGAGAAGATAATTGTGTTGTAGGGTTTTTATTGTTAACGTGCATCATGTTTCGAATTACAAATTCGAAAAAGACAGGAAGCGGAATTGCAAATTCCGCTTAACTAATGATGAGTGATTTTGATTGATGGTAGAATGGATAATGATTAAAGAGTGTTCGGCGTCATTTGTAATGGCGCCGGACTATTTTCAGGCAATTTGCAATTGCCGCTTTCTCCTGTGGTTATGTTGATGCATCATGATTCGAACTGCAAATTTTGTTTAACAATGAATGAACTAAAAGATCTACTTTACATATCAAAAACAATAATTTGCTGATTCGGGATGTTATCTATTTTTGCGGGGGAAAATTTAACAATCGTATGCGAATCGGATCATTTTACATTGAAGATAAATATCATCGCTATTTGTATTTAGCGTCGCTTATTTTTGTGTTGTTTTCGTTGCCGTTCTACCGGGCAATGTCCAGCATCGGGATGATTGTGATGGCTTCTAACTGGGTGCTGGAAGGGCATTTCAAAGAGAAGTGGCAGCGGCTGAAGCAGAATCCCGGAATATGGATATTCAGCTCGTTTTATTTTGTGGGGGTTTTCAGCTTTTTCTACAGCGACAATACAGGGCAGGTATTGAAGCATTTGCAGAACAGCCTGGCTTTGCTGGCGGCGCCGCTTGTGATTGGCACATCGCGTCCTGTGAGCTACCGCGATGTAAAAATCCTAATCGGTGCAATGACCCTTGGTGTGCTCATCAATTCAGTAATAAGTTATGCTTTGTTTACCGGAATTATTCATGCCGAGATCAGAAATTTCAGACATTATTCCTACTTCAGCTCCAACATCCACGTTTCCTACATCGCGCTAATGGCTATCCTTTTTATTTATTATCACGTTAGCCGTAAATGGAATACACTGCTTGTAAATGAAAAGAGGCTTTTGCTTTTCCTGATGGTTTGGATGGGTATTTACGTTTTGTTTTTGAGATCGTTTTCCGGACTGATGGTTATGGGGGTGTTTATTTGGATAATGCTGTTTCTAAAATCATTGAAGTGGAAAGCGTATATCAAAATACCGGTTTTGATAGCCTTGTTTGTTTTTCCTTTGTTGCCAGCAGCGCTGCTGTATCACATCTACCAGGAGAACTTTACGGATTACAAGGTTGATGTTTCTGAACTGCCAAAGAAAACGGAACAGGGAAATCCGTATCGGCACAACCTGAAAAACCCGTTGATGGAAAACGGGAAGTACGTTGGCTTGTTTATCTCAGAAAAAGAATTGAAGGAAAACTGGAACCAACGTAGCTCTATGGCTTATGAAGGCAAAGATAAAAAAGGACAGCCTCTGCATATGACTTTGAAAAGATATTTAACCGCTAAAGGATTACGCAAAGACGCCCGCGGTGTAAAAGCTTTGTCAGAGAGGGATGTCCGCAATGTGGAAGCCGGGATTACCAACCCGGTTTATGCTGATAAAAAGCGGTTTTTCACTTCACGCCTTTATACGGTGGCGCAGGGTTTGCATCAATACAAGCGCACCGGAAAGCCATTTGACTCCATTACACAACGCATGGAAGCCTATCCGGCTATGATTCATATTATCAGTGAAAATTTCTGGATAGGCGTGGGCAGGGGAGACATCTACCGGGCACATGATGAATATTATGCGGAAAAATTTAAGCGCCCCGAGGATTTTAAGCTGGTAGCCGGCCACAACCAATACCTGAAAACCATGACATCTTTCGGCGTTATAGGCCTGGCATGGATGCTGATTGCTGTTTTCAGCTCATGGTATGTACAGGGAGGGTTTCGCTATTTTTTGTCAAGAATGATCTTGCTGATGCTGCTGCTGACCATGATTCCTGATGAGCCCTTTGAACAGCAGCGCCCGGCTATCCTGTTTGGTGTGTTATTGAGTATCGTGTTGTTCAGAAACAATATAAGCGGTAAGGGCAGAATTCCGCTGCATCCGGATTAGCAGTTTATTTTTCCAGCGACGCCAGAAACGATGCTTTTTCTACGATAAACCGCTTGTGGGTTCCTAACCCGATTTTACCCTTGCTGTCGTGCGCTTCCACCTGAAACGTCAGCTTTTTGCCCTCCACCTTGTCCAGCGTGGCATAACACCTAACTGTGTCGCGCATCGGTGTGGCTTTGATGTGCTTAACTTCCACGAAAGTGCCCACAGTAGTATACGTTTCCGGAAGCGATTCTGCTGCCAGCTTCAGGCAGGTATGCTCCATCAGCGCAATCATAGCCGGCGTAGCATATACTTTCATATCTCCTGAACCGTAAGCCTCAGCCGTTTTGTTTTCATCCGCAAGCGTTGTTTCAGTGCGTTTCATTCCGGTTTCCAACCTTTTAAATTCCATGATGCTGTTATTATCTGAGTAATAAGACAAAGATAAGGAGATTTGAAGGGATGTTCATGTGAGGATTGATGCAGATTGAGTTTAGACTGAATGAGATTGAGTTTAAGATTGAATTGAGATTGAATTGAGATTGAGTTTAGACTGAATGAGATTGAGGTTGAGTTTAAGGTTGATTTAGAGATTTCAGCGCAGCTATCAGTAAATTGCTGGAGATGCGGGTTTTATAATTGGGATTGATGTACTGAAACCGGATGGTTCTATCCTTGCTGATAACAAATACCGATGGAACGGGTAGGATATCCCGGTTTAAATCTTTGGAGCGTTTTATCAGCATGTCTTCGTATTTTTCCGGCGCTCTGAAGGCAATCCCAAACGATTTGATGAGGTCGCCTTCTGCATCAGAATACAAGGTATAGTTTAGCTTCTGTTCATTCACAGACTTTTTCAACATTTCAGGAGAATCGGGGCTTATGGCAATTATACGGTAACCCAGGTCCCGGATTTCCTGTTCTGCTTCCCGGATTTCAACCAGGTGGGTATTGCAGTAAGGGCACCAGCCTCCGCGATAAATCAGCAAAACCGCCGGCTTTTGGTTTATGAGTGAGGATAAACTTCGTTTTTCACCGTCAGTGGAAGTCACAGAAACCTCAGGAATTTTTTCGCCGGTAAGCAACGGTGAGATATCTGTAGCATCCTCAGGTACCTGCGCGGAAAGCGAAATCGCGTAAAGCGGAATAAACAGTGCAGTCAGTAAGTATTTTAATTTCATGGTAGTTTTTATTATTCGTATATCATTATGACAAACGTATTTGTATGAAGTTTACTCAATAGCCTTTTATAACATCAGAATAACAAAAGTATGCTGACCACGATTGAGTGTATGCTTTAGCTGTCTTTGCGAAACAGAAACAGGGGTATTACCCCACAGCAGAAACGTCAAACGTAGCGACAGAAGCGTGTGGTTGAATATCTAAACCGTAAGCTTAGGCACAGAAGTACATTTTTATGTTTTCTTATGTATACAGAGGGCAGCCTGCAAAAAAAGAACCCCTGCCAATATTTCAGACAGCCAGTGGGCGGGTAGTCTCATTTATGCTCAATAAAAGGCCTGACAAGTTTGCACAACCTGTCAGGCTAACCAGTCTAATTTGGGATGATTCTATCTATAACCTTGGTTCTTATGGGTTTATTTACTATTACAAGTCGGGCGTGTATTGTAGCGGAGCATCAGGGCCTATCGGTAAACCAGAAATGACCCAAATAATAAGTAAAATGGTCCAGATAATAAAGAATGCAACAGAGTATGGCAACATCGTGGCGATGACGGTTCCGATTCCTGCGTTCTTATCATATCGCTGCACGAAAGCCACTATCAATGCGAAATATGACATCATAGGTGAAATAATGTTGGTTATACTATCCCCGATTCGATAAACCACCTGCGTTAATTCGGGCGAATAACCGATAAGCATAAACATCGGAATAAAAACCGGCGCCATTAAAGTCCATTTGGCGGAAGCGCTGCCCATTACCATATTAATCATAGCCGTGAGTGCAATAAAAGCTATCATTAAGGGAATCGTTCCAAGCCCTGAGGATTCAAGCACATTTGCTCCTTCAATAGCCAGAATCAAACCTAAATTTGTCCATTTAAAATAAGCGACAAATTGCGCCGCAAAAAATACAAGCACGATGTAAGTACCAAGCGTCTCCATAGACTTACCCATGCCCTTCATAATATCGCTGTCGTTTTTAAATGTTTTGGCGACTATACCATATGTAATCCCCATCGAGGCGGCAGCGATAAAAATAAAAGCTACAATCCCTTCCATAAAGGGCGAATGCAGCACATCGCCATCTTTACCTCTCAAAAAGCCACCCTCAGGAAGCAGCCCCCACAATACTAAACCAATGAGAATAAGACCGGTTACTAGGGCATAAATTAAGCCTTTCTTTTCATGCGGTTGTAGCTTTTCCAGCTTTTCACCCGAATATTCTCCTGTGTAGCTTCCCAGGCGGGGGACTACGATTTTTTCAGTAATCCAGGTACCTACAGCTGCTATAAAGAATGTTGAAACAAACATAAAATAGTAGTTCGCCGCCGGATTCACCAGATAATCGTTATCGATAATTTGTGCAGCTTCCTGCGAAAGCCCTGCTAACAACGGATCGATTGTGCCCAATAACAAATTGGCGCTATATCCTCCTGACACTCCGGCAAACGCCGCAGCCATTCCTGCTATCGGATGCCGCCCAACGCCCATAAAAATGATAGCTGCCAGGGGAACCAGCAACACATAACCGACTTCGCTGGCCATATTGGAAAGAATGCCGGCAAAAACGACAACAAAAGTCAGAATACGTTTAGGAGAAGCTATTACTAACAATCTGAGAGCGGCCCCAATAAGACCACTCCCTTCGGCAATACCGATACCAAGCATAGCCACAAGCACTACTCCCAATGGAGCGAAACCCGTAAAGTTGGTTACCATCTCGGTAAGAATACGATGAAGCCCGTCTACCGAAAGCAGGTTAACAGGTTCAATAATTTTTTCTGTCCCCGGATGCACGACCGATAAATCCAATTGGCTTGCTACCCATGAAAGAATGAGGACCAGCACAGCAAAACCTGCAAAGAGGGTTGCCGGATGAGGTAAGGCATTTCCTATACGTTCAACAATATTTAAAAATCGGGCTACGTAATTGTTATTAGCTGTGTTTTGGTTATCCATGAAATCAGGATTTAAATTCTTATATTAACATATGTGTATACGAATACTGCGATAAAAAGGCCAAAAATAAAACCAATTGAGCGATATCAATCTTAACAGAAAGTTAAATAGTTTTTGTTACCAGACCAAACAGGTTTTAGAAACCTGTCAGCGTTTATAATTCATTTGTTATTTTTAAGATAGCATACGCTGTTTCAAAGAACGTAAATTCCCAATTTGAAAGCAATTCAGAACTTGCACTTTCTATTTGTTTTTTTGCCTGCAAAAGAGCAATATCCAAATTCGCGCAATGCAAAAGCAGACATGGCTGTATATCATAATTCAGGATTTGGTATCTCGTACAAACAGGTCGAAACGCTGTGCAGCAATGCATATAAAGCATCGACTCCGGGCACAACCAATGAGAGAGACACTGGGTTGGGGGTTAATACATGTTAACGATCTTGTGAAGCTAAACAAAGGAACAATTAGTGTATAATCTGCAGATGCGAAGGGCCTATATTTACAATTCAGATAGCCGCTGCAGGCGATTAGTGCGTGTAAATCATCTGGCAGGCGTTGTACATGATAAAAACTCATGCCTGCGGTTTAATGAATTTCAACAAAGCTAATTATTCGGCATTGATACATCAAACAAAAAGCTGCCTGGTTTGTAGGCAGCTTTTTGTGATTACAATAGAACGCTAATATCTTAGAAAGTCAAATTTGCTGTTCCATTAAAATAATATTCGTTTACATAACTATTATGCGCATTTGTTAAGGTAATGGTAAAACCTGATGCCGTAGAGTATTCAACTTTCATATTCCCAGCATTTAGATTTTGATAAAACTATCCATCTGTTTCATCACTATCATATAGCATACAAGCAGCTCCGCCTGATGTCATCTCTGAAGGTCTGCCAAGATCATAAGTGGCATTGCTGATTGTTTCTCCATCACTGTTGGCTGAAAGATACCTCTATACTCATATCAAACTATTCACCGCCGTTCACAAGCGCGTCTTCAGAGTATAGCTTTTCGGTGGGGTCTCCGTCACGTTCAAAAACAACTTCACCGTCTATCTCTTTTACAATCCATGTATATGAAAGATCTCCGGACATACTTACAGTAGTTCCGTCAAGTGTCCAGTTTCCGCTTAGGTTACCAGAATAATCTATGTAAGTACCATCACTGTAAAATTCATACCATACAGTATTGTCAATATAATCGAGATACCACTTACCCGCCAGGTTCTCCATTGTGTAGTCATCTCCAATATCAGATGGATCTGTAGCTCCGGCATCCTCTTCCCATACTGCTTCGGGATCGCTGTCGAATTTCTGCGATGTAAAAGTTCCATCAGACTGTTCTGTTAGCTCAATATTGGCTGAAGGTCTGCTGGCAAAGTCGGCAACAATCAGTTTTCCATCTTCATATTTCCATGGGAAACCATCAGGCGTATCTGTTGTACCGGTAACCATTATGCCATTTTCATAATAATCGGCATAACCATCTTCTTTGAACACCCATGTTGGGTAGTTTTCCAGTTCGCCTGATGCGCCACCGCTAATCATGCCAAGTTGCATACCTGCGTAGGTAGAATTAGGGTCTGGTGCAAATTGAAAATCTCCCTCATCGTTGTCGTCGCCGCCATCATCATCTGTTCGTGTAAGTGTTTTTTGCCAGTGGTCTTTCAATTCATCCGCAGAGTTTATAATAAGTACGTAGGGTTGATCAAACTCTGAATTGTTATGAGTAATGATAATGCTTAGTGGTTCATCTTCTGTAGATACACCAGCAGGCGCCTCATAATTTTCAATTATCCAGGTTGCAGCATCATCTGCTTCTCCATCCTGACCAGAAAAGTCACCTTCTACTCTTGTTAAAATGGCTGAGCCGTCACTGTTAAGCTCCACATTGATCCGCTCAGCAACATTTTCAAAAGTTCCTGACATGGTTTCCATGGAGTATGGATTAGCATCATCATTTTCGTCATCACTACATCCTGAAAAGCCCAAGGCCATTGAAATCACTAATACAAATAATAATTTGAAATTTTTCATTTTAATAAAGTTTAATAATTAATAAAAATTTGTTTTTAATATAACTATGATATGATATTGTTTCATTTTTTTACGGTATTTTATATATTTTTAAATGCTTAAACCAAAATTCCCGGTAAATACGTTGATTTATATACTTATTCTGTTATTTTCATCGTAGAACCAAGCTTTGTTAATAACTTCAAAATATTTTATTCACTCCAAAGCAGGCTAAATAGCATAGTTGATAATCCTAACTTTTTCCTGCTGTTCATTATTAATGGTGTTGAACTATTAGGTTGCTTCACTCGGTGGATTTTGAAACATAATCCCCAATTTTTTCAGGATTTCGATGGCTGGCACTGCCATGAACCTGATAAACAGCACATAATCATAGGGCACAGATCAGCGGTCATACTTTTAGCGCAGATAATCGGAAATAAGCGTTGTTGCAAAGAAGCCGGATTATTGATGGCATAAGACTCCGGACTTAGCTTGCGATAGAATTGCATCACCTACTCTGCCATAGCAAAAGCTCCAGAGGTAACGTCTTATTGGGCGATACTTTGAATTAACCTTCTTGCAACAGCACCGGTGGCAGGCACCTTCGACTACATATTTCAATTCCAGTATGGTGCGATTGTCCCGAATAAGGGCTTCTTAGCTTTCAGCCGGAGAAAGATAAATTATGAATGGAAGTAAGTTTTTGTCCTTTCAGCATTTTTTAGAAAGCCTGAATCATGGGCTCAGGCCACTTGGAAAGGTTAGAAAGGTGTCGGTGGGCGACTTTCCCGTTTTTATCACGGTAGTTTTCAGCCTGTTCAAAAAGAGCCTGAAAGGCTCAGATAGCAAAGTCCAGGGCAACGCCCTGGTTTAAAATGCCGAGCTTCTCTCCTTGTTTCAGGCTGTAAGCCTGAGATTAATTACGAAATGAATAAAATAATCCGAATAGTTGTTTAAATAAGTCTATATTGTGTTATGTGCCTGTATTCTTGCTTTCATGAGCTGGAAAATTCCATCTATTTATGATAAGTTTGGAATATTCTTATTATTTGTAGTTTGTAAATCAAGTATCAGGATAAGAATTCATTGAGCGATTAAAAAAGATTTACCGCCAGTTGCGCGGAAACTTGTTCCATTGCTGTATTGAAGCTTACTTCAGCAGAAACCGGGAGTTTATAATCGCTTATTTCAACTATTCTTCTCCAGGAAGCGGATTCTCATCATCCTGATCTTGTTCTTGCGCTTCTTTGCTTTCGTTTTCTCTCGGAGTTTCAATTTCGCCGGTCATCCGGTTTACCTGTCCTTCTTCCAGAGGCCTAACGTTTTTGCCTTCCAGTTCTTTTTCCGGATCACTTTCATACGGGAAGACATCCAGAATGGGGGTTTCCTGTACACTGGGGATATCATAGGGCACAAGCAAGCTCAGGTTTTCCTCGGTGCGCTCATAAGCCTGTTTTACATCCCCGGCCCTTACCAACACATATTGCGTTATTTTCTTCTTTTTTTCCGTGTCCGGGTCCACATCCAGATACGTAACCTTAGCCTTATACCAAACACCGTCATCCTCAAAGTCAAATACTTCCTCTATATTGGCTTTCGACAAGGTGTCAATTTCCAGTCCGCCCCTCACATACGGTTCCAGGATTTTGTGAATGCGTGTTTCGGCATCAGAGAAGGTTACGGCATCAATCAGGTAAGGCTCAGTAACTTTTTTCTCTTTGCCATGCTCATCTACTTTCAGATATTTTACTTTACAGTTAAACCAGGTTTGCATAATGTATCTTTTAAGCCCGCGAAAATACAATGAACTATTGAGAAGTGCATAGGAATTCTGATATGTTTTTAGGTTGCTAAGTTTTTAAGTTTATAGGTTTCTAAGTTTATAGGTTTCTAAGTTTATAGGTTTTTATGTTAGCCATTTATTTTTGGTTGATTTGACGTGAAGGATAACCGGTTTGCGGCTGTATTAATGCCAATTTAAGGTGTAAGCAGTAACTTGCAATCGTCAATTTTTCGCAATTATAAATCGTCAATTTTTGGCA
This sequence comes from uncultured Bacteroidales bacterium, assembly GCA_964465045.1. Classification (GTDB taxonomy): domain Bacteria; phylum Bacteroidota; class Bacteroidia; order Bacteroidales; family JAIPAH01; genus JAIPAH01. The sequence continues at coordinate 25,208 of CAYXJS010000022.1, forward strand.
AAGTTA
>CAYXJS010000023.1:0-24908 GCA_964465045.1 uncultured Bacteroidales bacterium
TGAGTTGCTTTCGCTGCTGCCAGATGTAGAACAGCACCAGCCCAATCATAAAAAATCCGGCGGTTTGCTTAAACAACACAGCAACGCCTACTGCCGTTCCGGATAACAGCCCCCATGCGAAAGAGTTTTTGCGCCAGGCGTGGATAAAGGCCAGGGCCGAGAGCAGTACAAAAACGCCACTCATCTCGTCGCCCCAGAGTTTTTGAGAGGTCAGCATGCTTACCGGGTCGAAGGCCACCAGGAAAGCGGCGATAAGTCCGGGAACAGCGCCGAAAAGCTGCCGCCCCAGGAAAAAGGTCAGCAAAACAAACAGCAGGCTGAAAAAAAAGGGAATAATCGCCGCGTAAAATTGCCCGTAAAATAGCGATTCGGTTTTAATTGGCTTTACCGTATATTTTTTGTTTATTGAAGTACCCGAAACAAAGTATCCGTTTCCTTTGCCGAGGGTTTTCTGCGAAAACATCAGCAAATAAGGCAAGGCAGGGGAATTGTTGTAAAGAGGATTGTCGTAGTATCCGCGGCCACGCTTTTTCATACTTTCGAGCAGTTTGCCATCCTCGCCTTTCGGGGCCAGCATAAGTTCTGTAATAGAGGTTTTTCCATCCAGACTAAAGGATTCATAATCGATCCTGCGGATGTTGTAGCCGTCCAGCCCGCAGGAGTCGAGCTTGAGCGCCAGCGCAAGGTAATGGAATTCATCGCCCGATGTATGCGAAAGGTAAAAGGTGTTTTTCCGTACCAATCCCGCCAGCAGCAAAATGACCAGCAGGGTCAGCGGCACGGCTGTTCTTGGTTGCATATTTGTATACAGTAATGATTTCCTCATCGGGGTGTGATTACAGCAGTTAGTCCATTTTTATGGATATATCCAAGTGTCCGCCCAAACCGTCGGATATGATCCTTTGCAGTGTTGAAAACCGAATATCTTTAAGGTTGCGCTCTACTTTCGAAATGACTTGTTCGTACCCGCCAATTCGGCTAATTGTTCCTGGGTTAACCCTCTTTTTTCGCGTGCCTGCTGGATTAATACACCAAGTTTAAAGGTTTCGTATTCATTATCAAATTTCTCCCGTTTAGGTGTGCCCTTTTTACCCACCTTCTCATCAATAAACTGATCGAGGCTTTTCAAATCTTTATTTTTTGTTTTCAAAGTAATCTTTAAAGAAAAAGAGTTTCCGCTTTTTTTGCATGAAACAAAATTACAAAAAGTTGTCTTTTCGGACAACTTTAGTGAGTAAAAAACTTAAGTTGTAATTTAAAGCCCTTTTGGGTTTGCCACTAGATTTCTTACCTTTACATTCTGTCAAAAAACTACCTTTGTCATGAGCAAACTACACGACCTGGCTTTTATCCTTCCCGCAAAAAATGAAGAACGTTTCATCGTAAAAGTTCTTACATCGCTATGCGAAGCTTTTCCGCACGCTTATGTTTGTGTGGTGGTGAATGGCAGTACGGACCAGACAGTCAGTTTAAGCCGGCAAACCCTGGAAAATGTCAGCCCAAAAGGCGGTGGGTTTTGTATTGTGGAGCTTTCGCATGAAGGAAAAGGGAGGGCCATACGCTCAGGACTGGAAAACTGCCGGGCAAACTATTATATCCTGCTCGATGCCGACGGCCAGCACGACCCTGCTGAAAGCCGGAAATTGATAGAGAAAGCCCAGTCAGGTGATTACGGAATGGTTATCGGCAGCCGTTACCTCCATCGTTCAGGACATATGCAAAATGCACGTTCCCGGGGAAACCGGATTTTTAATTTCTTTTTCAGGATGTTGTATCCCGAAAAGGTAACGGATGTGCTTAGCGGCTTTCGGTTGCTCAACGGGAAGTTTGCCAGCCAGCTACAGCTAAAAAGCCGGCATTTTGAAATTGAAGTGGAGTTGTTTCTGGAAGCACGAAGGCTGGGGTGGCCGGTTGCTGAAGTTCCGGTAAGGGAAATACGCATGGCGAAAGCCAATAAGCTGAATTTGTTTAAGGACGGCCTGAAAATTTTTACTTTTACCCTCAAAAAGCGTTTACAATATGGCTGGCGATACAATAAAGCAAAATAACGGGCCGGGAAGCATTAGCATGCCTCAGGCAGCAATTTTTTTTGCGGTGGCGCTGTATTTTTCGCTTTTCTTTCTTTATCAGCAATACATAACCAATATGGATTATGCCAAGCTGGTTCGTTATGGCGAAGTGATTGTACAAGATGGCAAGGTTTTCACAACCAATACTTTTTCTTATACCCACCCCGATTACCCGTTTGTCAACCACCACTGGGGCGTAGGTGTGGTTTTTTACGGACTTCATTCTCTCGGTGGATTTAAGGCGCTGACTGTGTTTGTTGCTTTGATGAACCTGGCGGCTTTTCTGATTATGGGCTTTTATGCCCTGCGCAAGGGAAATTACTGGATGGTTTTAACGAGCATCTTTATTTTGCTTCCTGAGCTGGCCTCTCGCAGCCAGCCGCGTCCCGAAGCTTTTAGCATCCTTTTCCTGGTCATCACCTTGTGGTTGCTTCATCGTTATATGCAAGGAGAGATCCGGCAAAAAGTGCTTTGGGTGCTACCATTTATTCAGTTGCTATGGGTCAACCTGCATATTCTGTTTTTTCTCGGACTCTTTGTTCAGGGCGTGGTGTTTTTACACCTGCTCATCAACCGGGCCGGAAGGCAAAAGGTGCTGGCCTTTCTGTATGTCCTTCTTGCCTCGGTGGCCCTCTCGTTTGTAAACCCTTCCGGGTGGGAAGGCTTTATGTATCCGCTGTTCATTATGCAGGATATACAGTATGGTGTAAGCGAGAATAGCCCCTTGTTTAGCTTGCTCTACAAACGAAGCGATACAACCTCTATTCTTAATTACGAGGTAATTTTTTTGCTGATTGCTATGCTGCTGTATTTTTGGATAAAAAATCGCCGGCTGAAAACACATTTTTACCTCGTGGTTTGGCTAACAGCTTTTGCAGTGCTTGCACTATGGCGCATCAGGGCCAATGTGTTTATGGCCTATGTTGTGATACTTGCCGTATCGCAGGTTTCTGCAATGTGGGGCGAGTGGCACAGCAAAAACGTCACTCGCTGGAGTATTTCAATATTAACAGTGGTAATGCTACTCGTACTTATCCCGGGTTATGTCCGCTACAATCCCTACGCTTTCCAAAAAGAACCCGGTTTTGGGATTGCGGACGAACTCAAGGGAGCGGGAAAATATTTCAGACTAAAAGGACTGGAAGGTCCTGTCTTTAACAATTTCGATTCGGGCGATTACCTCATCTATCATTTATTTCCTGAAGAAAAAGTCTTCGTCGACAGCCGCCCTGAGGCCTATCCGCCCGGATTTTTCAAGGATGTCCTCCTGCCGGCCATTAACAACCAGGAAGCCTGGCTGAAACTGGAGTCACAGTATCAGTTTAATGTTGTATTTCTGGCATACCATCCGCAAGTAAGAAAAATGGCTGAACGCCTTTTTAATGACAGCAAGTGGTTTCCTGCCTATTACGATAAAAAATTTGTGATATTCCTAAAACGCACGGCAGAAAATGACCGCTTCATACGTAAAGAGCTTATGGATGAGCTTACGCTCAGGAACATCATGCGTAATTTTGACTTCAATGAAGAACAGCGTTTGTGGCATTAACGCAAGGATAACAAAGCACGCTGAAGCGTGCTAAGGAAAAGGTTATGAGGCTCTTAAAACACCCACCTGATCCCGATAGTCATCGGGTGGGTGCTATGCTCATACTTGGGGTTTGGTTTTTATCAAAAATCCCGATAGGGATTGAATTTGAATAGCCCTGTATGAAATGCAGGGGGAATGGTGGTTACAATAAAAGCAGAACCCTGAGAAGGGTTCAACCCTTTCAGGGTTGTTATTCTCTTATGCCAATCCTTTATCCCCGGGTTTTACCCGGAGCTATTCGGATTGAACCGCTTCACGGTTCGGAGAGTGAAAGCCAATAGATTCCTCAGTTGCCTCGGTAGCTATTGGGATTCCTGGGAGTTACTGCCAGTGGTATTCTCAAATAGTACAGTCTGTTGTTTTCTGTTCTTGATGACAGTATTGAGGAGAAACGAGGTATTTTCTTTCTCGTATTCAAAAAGGGGGCAGTTCATTCCATTCATGACCTTCGTTTATTCCAACGACAGAAACATAAGACGCGCCTATTCTATTTAAACAGAGAGTAGGCGCCGGCACTCCTCGTCATGCCGGCAACCTGCTTCTCTTACGGTTTCCCTCTGCTTATATGAAAAATCTATTTACTGCGTTTGAAAGTGAATGAGGTCTTTAAAACATCGTCAGATGAAGTCCCGATAAAGGCATTGAATTCTCCCTCTTCTGCAACAAAATTCATATTTTGATCATAAAACTTCAACATCTCTGGTGCAATACTGAAAACTACTTTTTTAGACTCGCCGGGTTGCAGCTCTATTGTCTCAAACCCTTTCAATTCTTTTACAGGACGTGTTACAGAACCTACCAAATCACGCACATAGAATTGCACCACTTCTTTTCCTGCATAATTCCCTGTGTTCTCAACAACTGCAGAAACCTGAATTTCTTTACCCGGGCGAAGTGTATTGTTGCTTAACTGTATGTTTGAATAGCTGAAATCTGTGTAGCTAAGGCCATATCCAAAGGGATAAAGCGGCTCATTCGGCGTGTAAAGGTATTTGCTGGTATATTTATTGTCTTCGTCAAAAGGCCTTCCTGTCTTTTTTGCATTGTAGTATAGTGGAATTTGGCCTGTATTTCTGGGAAAAGTCATAACCAATTTTGCTGATGGATTATAATCGCCACTCAACACCTCCGCTACAGCATCTCCAGCGCGGGTTCCCGGATGCCATGCGTAAACTATGGCGGGTATGTTTTCTTCCATCCAGTTGATGGCCAGGGGCCTTCCGGCAAAAACCAAACTGATTATCGGTTTACCGGTTTTATGAATGGCTTTTACCAACTCTTTCTGTTTTCCGGGTAAATCAATCTCTGTACGGCTCGCTGCCTCACCGCTTTGCAGCTTGTTTTCGCCTATGGCCATGATGACAACATCAGCCTTTTCAGCCGCTTTGATGGCTTCGTTAAAACCTGAGGTATCGTTTCCTTCAGTATCTGCTCCCTTTACCGTAATTATTTCAGCATCCGGATAACGTTTTTCCAAACCTATTTTAACGGTTATAATGCTTTCGATATCCGATGAGGCCCACCATGTTCCGGTCATGTCTTCCTGGTTATCAGCCATCGGGCCGATTAGTGCAATGGTTTTGTTTGCAGCATCCTGAAGGGGTAATAGCTTTTCGCTGCCGAACTTTTCATTTTTCAGCAGCACAAGCGACTTTTTCCCGATATCCAGGGCATGCTCCATATGTTCTTCTGAAAGAACCGTTTCTTCTTCTCGCTGCTCATCAAGATAGCGGTAAGGATCATCAAACAATCCTAAATCTGCTTTCAGTTTGAGGACGTTTCTTACAGCCGCATCAATTTGCCGGAGCGTTACCTTTCCTTCTTCAAGGCTTTCTTGTAGATAATTGTAAAATACGGCTCCCTGCATGTCCATATCGATGCCAGCGATTAGTGAAAGCTCGCCTGCATGTTTTTCATCTTTGGCAAAGCCATGCGGAACCAGTTCGTTAATAGCCGTGTAATCAGTAACTACCATACCGTCAAAATTCCATTCATCGCGCAAAATATCTTTAAAGAGAAGTGAATTGGCTGTGGCCGGTATGCCGTTTAATTCGTTGAAAGCGGTCATAACAGTTGCTACGCCCTCATCTACGGCTGCTTTAAAGGGTGGGAGGTATATTTCACGGAGCCTTCTTTCCGACATATTTACTGTGTTATAGTCGCGTCCGGCTTCAGGAGCGCCATACCCTGCAAAATGCTTCATACAAGCTGCCAGGGTTTTTGGCGAAGCCAAATCGTTTTGCTGGTGTCCGCGCACTTTTGCTTTAGCCACCAAAGAGCCATAGTAAGGGTCTTCTCCAGAACCTTCTGCTACGCGACCCCAGCGAGGGTCATAGCTGATATCCACCATCGGATTGAAGGTCCAGTTCAGTCCGCCTGCCGCTCCTTCTTCAGCGGCAAGACGTGCAGACTTTTCAATAAGCTCAAGGTCCCAGGAGCAAGCTTCACCTAAAGGAATTGGAAAAGTAGTTTTGTATCCGTGTATAACATCATATCCGAAAAGCAAAGGAATACCCAGACGCGATTCGTTGACCGCGATTTCCTGTAGCTTTCGATTGTAGGCTACGGTGTGCGCATTGAAAATATTTCCGCAGCGACCTTCCCTGACATCTTTTTCATAATCATCTTTAAGGGTAGGGCCGGTGGTTGTCCAGTCAGATGTAAAAAGTGTTATCTGGCCGATTTTTTCATCAACGGTCATTTCTGACATCAGTGAATCTATCATTTTTTGATGTGTATTGTTTTGCTGACCCGTAGCTGAGTTTAGCGAAATGGTCAGCAATAAGGTTAAAAAAAAGGCTGTATTTCTCATCATGATTACTTTTTATATTGATAATTTAATTTTTCAAGCCCTTCCTGAATTTCCTGGTGCGACATAAACAAGTCCCACAGCAGTTCCGTACGGTGGTTTTCTATCATCACGATAATGGGACCCTGGTCTATAGCAAGGTAAGAATCGGCATACCAATTCTCTGTAACATTAAAGGCATCGTAAAATCCATACTCACCCCACAAGCGGTCGCCCATTTTGTAGTAAAAAAGTTCTATGGCATCCATAGAATAATCCGGCGTGTATGGTATCGATGAAATGGCGGCTGTAGGCGTAATTACGCCCAGGTCGTTTGTAGGAGAGTGTGCACTGTATCCTTCATGATTGTCACTGGCGGTCAATCCCCATGCATCTTTGCTATAGCCTGCGTATCCGTTGGGATTTTCAATGCAATGTTTTCTGTTAATTTGGCTGTGATTAACGTTTTGCTCCCAGTAATTTCCGTAATCATCCTGCAAACCATTTGGATTGAGTCCGAGAAAAGAGTAGTGCGTAAAAAACAACGGGCCGCCATAATCATATCCCAGCGGCAGTGTAATGTCATAGAATGAGTCGCCGTTGATCATATCCCCGTTTTGGGCATATCCCTCATGATAAACTTCCGGGCTGATGCTGTGTGTAGGTGAAGCTGCAGCCAAGATATAAGCTATGGAAGTTTCATTATGCCCCTGGATTCGCATATTCATTTCAAAGTCATGGTTTGGAGACCAGTGCCAGTAGAGCGCATTTTCTCCCTGGGTGTACCAATCCCATTCCACGGTTTCCCATAATGCATCAATTCTTTCCATCAAAGCTTGTTCCTCCGCGTTTCCAGGCTCAAGGTATTGCCTGAAAGTGAGCAATCCCTGAATAAGAAAAGCAGTTTCTACGAGGTCGCCGCCATCATCTTTAGGACTAAAAGCAATGGCTTCGCCTGTTTCTCCGTTGATCCAGTGCGACCAGGCTCCATGGAAACGCTCAGCTTCTTCCAGGAAAGAAAGGATTTTATCAATGCGCTCTAAACCCTGTTGGCGTGTGATAAAATCACGTTCTATACCTACAATTAATGACATAATGCCGAATCCACTGCCTCCTGAAGTAACTGTATTTCCTGAGCCGAGCCTTTCTCTGGCCATCCCGCTTGACGGATGACCATAATCCCAGAAATATTTGAACGTTTGTTCCTGGATTTTGGTTAGCAGAGCTTCCCCGGAAATTTCAGGGAATTTATTGGTAGAATCGAGTTGTGTGATAAACCGGTTTGAATAACCTGAGAACGAAATGTTTTCGCCGCCCATATTTTCTTTAAACGTGAGCGTGTATGGCCTGTAATAATCCAGCGGCGAATTTACTTCTGCTGTCAATTTGGTGTTGTTTTCTGATAACGTTACATCGAGCGGAATTGTGCTGTTATTATATGCTAGCATAACCGCGTCATCTATGCTGCCGGCATCAACAGACTGGTTAAACCGGGCTTCTATGATGGGTGTAAAACTTATGCCATAAAGCTCTTCATTGTTAAAATTTTTGCCGTCAACCAGAACCTCTTCAACCTTTAACGCGGTTTTTGCGGTTACAAAATCATAGCTTACACCCGGAAACTTGCTGCCATCAGCTCCACGCAATTTTTCTTCTATTTGCAGTTTATAGTTTTTGTTAATTTCAAGTGTTTCATCAGGTGTCAATTTAATTTCTGCACCTGCCAGAGAAAATTCTTTTTGTGTCTCTATGGTTTCATCTTCATTGTCTTGTATCTGGATATACTGTTGTGCCTGTGCCGTATCAACAGGCTTATTGAAACGGATTGTAAATGGCCGGTTTACAGGTACATTTTCATTGGTTTCATCAACAGAAAAATAAACTTCATCTACGTTTACAGACTGTATACGCAATATTTCTACATTTTCCGGATCATTTTTATCTTTATCACAATTGGTAGAAAACAGCGACAGAATGGTTATCAGAATTATCCATGTCATTTTGTTCATTTTTTGATATTCTATTTGCTTTATGATTCTTTTTGGTTTTTTATAAGTTCAAAAACCTCAGCTTTACACATTAAATGAGATCTTTCAGCTTTATTCTAAGAACTGCTATACAGATCAGTGAATGACCAGTTTTTTTATAATTGACTGATGTTCAGAATCGGACTGTATTAGGTAAATGCCTTTTCTTAAACCTGATATATCTAATTCCTTTTTTCCTGATGACTTTTCTTTAAGAATGATTTTACCCGTGATATCCCGAAGCGTAATTGTAACCTTCCCCGGTGTTTCAATGTTAACTTTTTCAGTGGCGGGATTCGGATATACTGAAATTTCGTTATTTCCGTTGCCGGAGTTTTCTGGCACTGACACACCGCTGTCAGTAAAGCCCACCATGTCTACCCATACTTTTCCGGTATGTGGCGTCATTTCACTGGTTTCCATCACCAAATCGATTTTTTGAAATTGAGATAAGTCGGGTAAATTTTCTGCCCATGATTCTGTTTGAAAATCATCAACAGGCAAAATAAGCGCTTCCCAGTTTTTGGTAACGTCAATATAGGTGTAACCGGCTCCGTCTTCCTCGGAAACCCCATCGGAATCCTGCATAGCAATTTTCAGGTTTTGGATGCTGACGTTGCCTTTAATGCGAATCACCAGCGAAGAATAGTCGCTTAAATCAATAACTGGATAGGCCCACATATAGTAAACCGTAAAATCCTCAGCCATGGATAAATCATAATCCAATTCCAGGATTGTATTTCCATATTCACCTTCATCGCTGATATCTTCAGCTTCGAGGCTGCCGTTCTGTGCAAAAGCAGGAACTTCCCGAAAACCACCTACATTCGTATAATCTAAACCATCCTCTGTAACAGAAAAGTCGCTATACACAAAATAGCCTTCTCCGGAAACGGCATTACCGCTGAGCGAGACTTCATTATTACCGATTTCAAGTGTTGCGTTTTTAGTTCCAACTGAGTTTGGTTGAAACAATACACTGACTTCGGCGGTTTCGTTCAGCTCTAAAATAGTTTCCTCAGCAATGTTTTCCAGGACAAACGCATCGGCATCAGTGCCCTGTACTGTTATATCATCGGGATGTAGGTTCCACGGCATCCCGCCAAGGTTTTTGATTTGAAAACTCTGGCTGTCTGATTCCTCCTCTACGGGTGTGTCTTCAAATTTATGACTTTCCGGAGAGATTTCAGGGACGATTGTATCATTTGGAGCATAGAGCATGATGTCATCAATGTCCCATTGCGTAATGTTGTCAGTAGGACCGTCGAAAACCCATGCCAGCCTGAAGCTTTCAGCGTTTGTATTATGGTTTTCTGCATCCAGGATAAAAGAGACCTCCTCTGCTTCTATAGTAGCCGGATCAACCCATTCCGTAACCAATGACTCGTTATCATTTGCTATTGTAACTACTTTCAGGGTATAGTTACCCGGATCGCCAAAGTTTCTGACGCGGTGCTTAAACGACAGTACGAGCGTGTCAGCGTTTTCCAGTTCAAAATCGGGTGTGCTAAGGTAGAATGCTCCTTCTGTTTCGGGTTGCCACCAAAAAGTCATTTCAGGTGCTTCTCCTCCGGCATTGGATGCATTGAAAGCGCCCCAGTTTTCTGAATCGCGTTCCCATCCTAAAGGAACATCATTACCCACCATGTTTTCAAACTCTTCGGTCCAGGGCAAAGCGGAGATTGTGGCATCGTAAGCATTTCCGGTAAGATGCACCGTATCGTCCTTAATGATAAGGTTGGCCGATTTTTCTCCTTCGCTTTGCGGAAAGAAAGTTACCCCAACAGAAGCCACCTCTTCATTTTCAAGCTCGATGCTGTTTTCCAGGTTGTTCAGGGTAAAAGCATCCACGTTATTTCCAGTAATACTTATTTCGCTGGGGCTCAGCAGCAAACTTCCTCCGCCTGTATTAGACAACTCAAACATTTTTTCATCAGATTGTGAGTTTATTTCATGGTTTCCAAAGTCATAGTCTTTTGGAGAAACGTGGATCGCCGGTAGCGCTTCCAGCGAAATGTCATCAATATGCCAGGAGCCAAAACCGGAAGGGTCGCCTTCAAAAATCCAGGCCAGGCGGAGGCTTTCTTCACCAATCCCATGTAAATGGGTAAACAGGGTATAATTCAGTTCTTCTGCTGGTATGGAAGCAGGAGACTCCCATTCTGCTATAAGGAACTGTTCTCCATCAGCAAGCGAAACCAGTTTGAGATGTGATTCTTGGTTATCATCAGGGTTGTGAATATTGTGATGGAAGGATAATTCCATGCTGTCGATTTGTGCTGTGTTGAACGGCGGGGAATAAAGCGTGTATTGGTCTTCGGTTGATTCCTGTTGCTGACTGAAAACAGCCTCCGGGGTTTCACCACCGGCTTCGTTTGTGTTATCCAGGTGCCAGTTTTCTGAGGTTGTTTCCCAGCCAAGGGAGAAATCCTCTTCAGGAAAATATTCTTGCCATGGAAAACTATGTACGGTAGCGTCATAGGCTTCTCCGCTGATTTCAGCTTCGGCTTCCTGTGCATGCAGATAAACGGTTTTATTACCGGTAGTAAGCGGAGCAAATGCAACTCCGACCTCAGTGCTTTCTCCGCTTTGCAATTCAATGGGTTCGGATATGTTTTCCAAAACAAAATCTTCAGTATCAGAAAGCAGGGAAAAAGAGGCAAACACGCCAAAATGGTCGGAACCGTAAACGCCGTCCTGGTTGGCTGTATCGAGAACTACTTCAGCCATGAGCGGTTCTATGGAGGGTTCCGTATCTTTTTTGTAAAATATATAGTCAATTCTGCGCTGGATATGTCCTAAGTGATGGTTTAAGGTGCCGTGTTCCGGGTCAAGGTGGTTTTCATGAAAAAGCGGATAGACATCCTGGTAGTTTTCATACATGATTTCCATTTCATCCCAGTCGGGATCGGCGTTGTAATCTCCGGAAACAAAAACATAATCTCCGGTATGGGTTTCTTCAATGAAGCTGAGTAAATCGTTGATTTGTTCTTCTCTGATATCGTTGTTTACCGCCACATTATGCAGGTGGGTAGTATAAAAATTAATGCTGTGCCCATCTACCACAATATTCATTCTGGCTGCATTTCTGTAGTCGTCAAGAGGTTCCAGTGCTGTCCAATCGGTTTCTTCTACCGGATGTTTTGAAAGAATTGCATTGCCGAAGCGGGTGCTCGCACCTTGTGAATCTACGGAGCTGAAATAATAATGGTAACCTAAGGAATCGGCAAGAGTTTGTGCCTGATTTTCGAGGTCAGGGCGTTGAATTACCTCCTGCAGGCCGATTAAATCGGGATTTAACTCTTCAATCTCCGGGAGCATTCGCTCGAGTCGTTCCGGCCAGTTTTGGTTGTCATGCCATAGGTTGTAGGTTAATATGGAAAAGTCAGTGGTTTGGGCGTTTTGCCCGGTAAGATAAATATCTTCGGGTTGGATTTCGATAGTGCTGTTTCCGGTGTTCGAGATTTCAAAATATTGAGTTGGCGAACTGTAGCCGGTTTGCTGAGGTTCAAACTGATAAGCAGCAGGTTCTATAGCTGTTTGGGCAAAAGCTGCGTTCAGGAAGAGAAAAACGATGCAAAGTAAAAATATCTTCTTCATTTTAAAAACTACGTTTAGTTGTAAACAATACTGAGCTATAAAAGAGATAAGGCTGGCAACCAGCCTTATCTCTGAAAATTAAAATTTATGGTGATTCATCGTTGTACAAGTCGCCTACTTCATTGGGCGAAAGTGCGGTGTTAAAGAAACGTACATCGTCTATTAAACCATAGAAAGTTTTGTGCTCGTTGTTTTCGACATAAGTTTCATAATCTGCCCATGGTGTAGAGTGGTTGTCAGATGATCCGGCAAAACCGATTCCAATATTATCGCTGGCATCTGAAGCGCTTTCCATATCGATATGGAAATCCTGCATTTTCCATTCATCGCTTTCAGCCAGGTTCATTTCCCAAACAAGAGTATTGTTCAGCCATACACGCTTTGTGCCGTTGTTGTGGTCGTAAGACATCACAAAATGCACCCATTTGTCATGGATAAGTTCGCGCAGATCGCCTTCCCAAATGTCTCCAACATCGGCTCCATTACCATGAATGGCATCACCCCAGGCTGTTGCAGATTCAAAGTCTCCTGTTGCATCCGGGTGCGCTTTATGGCGGGTAGCTACTTTGATCCAGGGTTGTCCTTCTTCTCCCAGACCTAACTCGAAGAAGAAACCAAACTCTGCGGTGGCTCCCATCAGGAACATGCCGTTGGAAACATGCTCGTCATCCAGATCGGTTTTAAACCAATAGCTGATTGTTGTGCTTGGATTAATCATGCTGCCATCGTTTTCTACGTCGAGAATGTTGGTTTCCCCGTCCATTTGAATGGCACTGTTTTGGTAGCCAAACCGGTCTTCTGCAAAGCCTTCATAAGAAGAACTGGATTCAATAATGCTGTAATTTCCGGTGTGGTCATCCAGTGTTTCGTTAAAGGTAAAGTAACCAATTTGCTTATCTGCTTGCGGCGGTTCAATAATACTCTGGCCAGCAGTGCGAAATGTTCTGGTTACACTTTGAAATTCACTACCATCAGCAGCAACAATTCCGTTTGAAAATGACAGCGAATATTCTGTTCCGCGCTGAAGGTTTTCATCCGGTGTGATAGTAACCGTACTTCCTTCCGCATTCAGATCTAGCGATACATCACCATCAGCTGAAAGCGTAACTGTAGAAGCTGAAACTGTGGAAGCATCTACTTCCTTGGAAAAAGTTACTTCAATTTCAACATCCAGTGGAACATCTGTAGCAGCAGTCGCCGCATTCAGGTCTTTGGTTACTTCATCCCCTGTTTCCAGGTCGGATCCGGTTCCTACCATGTCTGTAATGGTCACAAAGTCCGGGTCTTCATCTTCTTCACATCCCGTAAAGGCAATGAATCCGGTAATTAGTGCAAATGATAAAAGAAATCTTAATTGTCTCATGATAACTGATTTTTAAGTTAGTAATAAAATTGATTATTAAATATGTTACACTTTTTTAATATCCTTCATTTTGTTTGATCATGCCTTCCGACATATCGATGGCGTTTTGGGGTACAGGCATAAGCTCATGTTTTCCTTCTTCAAAGCCAAATTCCCCGAGTACTTCGGGTGCTTTTCTGGTTCGGACGAGGTCAAAATAGCGATGTCCCTCCAGGGCGAGCTCACGGTGTCGTTCTTCGATGATGATATCTTTGAGTTCCTCCTGATTTGTAGTGGTGATGTCTGGCAGGACATCCGGATTATCGCCGCGGGCTCTGTCTCTTACCCGGTTAAGATAATTCAGCGCTTCTCCGGGTTTTCCGTTTTCATTCAGTGCTTCTGCAGCTATCAGTAACACATCGGCATATCGCAGAATCATTCGGTTAACACCGTATGAATAGCGTGTTTCATCGCCCGGAGCAAATGTTTTTTGGTTGTAGCATTCAATTTCCACAATTTCGTTGGGATCATCCTCGCTGTAAGTTGTGTCCGGGGTAGAATCATCGCCTTCAATGGTTATCCCTTCTATGGTTTCGTTCAGGAATAGTACGGTGGCATCCATCCGGGGGTCGTCCTCGAATTTCTGGATGTAGTCATAAGAAGGTCTTCCAAAGCCCCAGCCAAGGTTTGGCTCGCCACGCACACCCCATGTATTGGCATACTGGTTACCTCCATTGAAATAGTTGCTCTCAGGTACGGCGCCAACTTCGAGGAGGGAGCCACTACCAAACGGTTTGTTTACATCAAAGACATCAGAAAAGTCTGATTCCAGTTGATATTCTTCTGATTCAATCACCTGCAATGCATAATCAGCAGCCGTTTCAAAGTTTTTTCTGAAGAGATATACTTTGGCAAGCATGCCCCGAGCTGTTCCTTTCGTCACTCTACCCAGGTTTGAAGCGCTGTAGCTACTGCGGAAGGGCAGTAGCTCAGCAGCATGTTCCATGTCCGGGATAATGATTTCCTCGTAGATTTCTTCTTTGGGGGCTCGTGGCAGAGAACCCGGAGGGTCGGTGGATGTGACTTTTGGTACATCTCCGAATGCTTTTACTAATTCGAAATAGAAGAACCCTCGCATGAAGCGTGTTTCTGCTATGAGCCTTGTTTTCAGAGATTCTTCCATATCGATGTCAGGGACATTCTCAAGCACGATGTGGGCTCTGCGAATGCCCTGATAGAGTGTAGACCACCAGCGGTTAAAAGAGCCTTCGGTGGGTCCAAAGGTAAAGTTTTCATAGGCCAGCAAGGAAGTGCCGTCGCCCGGATTACTGCCTTTGAGTGCTTCGTCAGACATGATATCCAGAATAGGATAACCTCCGGAATGGAAATTCCAGATGCGCATCGTATTGTATACACCATTGGTGGCAAGCTCTGCATCCTCCTTACTGGTGGGGAACGAGCCGGTAGTGAGATAACCACGTGGCGGGTTATCCAGAAAGTCTTCACAAGCCGTTGTAAAGACCAATATGAGTATGACGGATAGAACTATGTTTCGTTTCATTTTTATGCTTTTTAAAATTTAATATTTAAACCCATTGTATATGTTGAAGTGACCGGATAAATACCAGAGTCGATTCCTGAAGAAAGGGGAGAGCCGCCCAGGTCTGGGCTGTAGCCAGAATAATCACTGATGGTGAATAAGTTGGTACCTCTAAGATAAATGTTTGCAGCGGCTAACCCAGCTTGCTTCATAAGAGGTTCCGGCAAATCGTAACTTAGTACGAGCGATCTTAAACGCAGGTACGAACCATCTTCAATAAAATATTCTGATTGCTCATAGTTGCCTGCTTTTCCGTCCAATTCAGGCTCAAAGTCAGATGTTCCCACACCTTGCCAGCGATCTTCTACACGAGCTTCGAAATTATAAATACCAAAACGGGTTTGGTTTTTCGCATTGTAGATTTCATTTCCGGTTTGTCCTTGAAAATCAAAAGAGAGTCCGAAATTTTTGTATGATAAATTCATACCAAAGCCAAAGGTAAAATCCGGGATTGGCGAACCGATTTTGACACGGTCACCGTCTGGTGTTATTTCGCCATCGCCGTTTTGGTCTCTGTAAATAAAGTCGCCTACACCCTGACTGGAGAGGTGTGGATATTCATCGAGCTGGTCTTCGTTCTGGAAAATGCCTTCTATTTCATACCCAATGAAATAGCCTATAGATTCGCCAACGCGTGTGGCAGTGACACGATCACCATTGGCGAGGCCGCCGCCGTAAATAACAGAATCTGTTGGCGTAGTGGCTCCAAGTGCTTTCACTTCATTATGTACCGTACTTCCATTAGCGTAGAGGGTATACTTAAAGTCTCCGAAATTGTTTCGGTATTGGAGGTCTAACTCAACTCCCTGGTTCACAACCGTGGCAGCATTGAATCGTACTTGCTGAAACGAACCGAAGCCATAATAACCCGGAACGTCCAGCATTACGAGAATGTCTTCTGTATTTTTGTGATAGTAGTCGATATTCCCGGTTACTTTGTCGTTATCTAAACTAAATTCCACGCCAATATTGGTTTGTTTTGTATTTTCCCAGAGCAGGTTTTGATTACCTGCGCTAAAGAATGTAGCTCCGGGTTGAATGGCTTCGGGTTGTCCGAAAACAGCCCCGTAATTACTTCCAATCAGAGAAAAGCGGTCATACCAGTTGATTTTTTCATTACCGATAATCCCCCAGCTTCCTTTAACTTTGAATTGATCGAGGATTTCCCAGTCAGGGAAAAAATCTTCATTTCTGGCATTCCATCCGAGGGCAAAAGAGGGAAAGACACCAAACCGGTCGCCTTCAGCAAACTTAGAAGAGCCATCGGTTCTGACCGAAACTGTAGCCAGGTACTTATCCTTAAATGTATAATTAGTACGGAAAAGCCCTGATATCATACTATTAACAAAAGCGTCGCCAAGGTTGCTGCTGACATCCACCGTATCTGTCAGTGATGCATTGAAGTGCCAGAACAGTGGGTCTTCGCGCACGAGTCTGTACATTGTAATGTTCGGACTTTCATAAAACTGCTCTTGCATGGTGAAGCCAGCAACCGCATTAAGTGTGTGGTCTTCTGTATCCAGGTCATAATTCAGGGTGTTTTCCCAAATCCATGTCCGGTCTTCTGTAAATGATATACTCAGTGAGTTACGCGAGTTTTGCTGTGTAGGCGAAACAAAATACTCCGGTGAGAAACTGCGGTTTTTGCTTTGCCGTAGATCAAACTGATAACTGGTTTTAAAACGCAGGTTTTCTAAAATATCCAACTCCGTAAACAAATTACCCACAAGGCGGTAAGACTTATTGTTGTTATTGGTATATTCAATAGCAGCAAGGGGGTTTCCGTTTCCCTGCACTTCGGCAAAATTGCCCTGATCATCGTAAGGAGTATCAATAGGCCATGCCCGGTAAGCTGCACCTACCACATTAGGCGCATTTTCATCATCAGTGTAGGCTCCAGAGAGATTCAGCCCGAAGGTGAGATAATCACGCGCTTCATAAGTTGTGTTAAGTTTCAGGTTATATCTGCGATATTCCGATTTTGGGATAATGCCTTCCTGATCGAACATACCTGCACCGAGGTAGTAGTCAATTTTTTCGCTACCACCTGATACACTCAGATCATAGCTTTGCATCACCGGGTTGGTTTGAAAAATCGCATCCTGCCAATCAAAATCATCAACGGCATCCAGGTTGTTGATGGTGCCGGGAGATATGTCATTCAATGCTTCTGCAAAGGCTCTTCCATCCAGCATATCAATTTTTTTATCAAGTTGCTGGATTCCATACTCTGTTTTAAAGCTGATGGAAGGTTCTTTTCCGCCTTTTCCAGACTTGGTCGTTATCATAAATACTCCATTAGCGCCTCTCGATCCATAAATCGCAGTAGCAGAGGCGTCTTTGAGTAGCTCAACCGACTCAATGTCGTTTGAGCTTAAAAAGGAAATGTCATTTAAAATAACACCATCGACCACGTAAATTGGGTTTGCGTTGTTCAGGGTTCCAACTCCACGAATTCTCACAATAGGATTAGAGCCTGGCTCTCCTGACCCACTGGAAATTTGTGCTCCGGAGAGCTTACCTTGCATTCCTTCCAAAGGATTGGAAGAAGAGATTTTGGACAATTCTTCTCCTTTAATAGAAGAAACAGAGCCTGTTAGATCGCTCTTTTTTACAGTACCATAACCTATAACCACAACCTCATCTAATGATTTGGCTTTAGGTTTTAGTTGGATATTGTAAGGTCCTTCGCCAACAACTACAGGTATTTCCTTCTTTTCATAGCCAATAAAGGAAATGACGAGTGTAGCTTTATTGTCATCGATTGGCAGCATAAACTTACCCTCAGCATCGGTCATGGTACCTTGCTGAGTGCCTTTCACAACCACATTGGCTCCGGGTAAGGTCTCCGAAGTAGCAGCATCAGAGACAGTACCTGAGATGCGGTTTTCTTGTGCAATCATAGATAATGCCGGCAAGATAAATGCCAGTATCATCACGCCATTAATTACAAATGATAAATTGTGTTTCATATTGGTATAAGTCTAAATGTATTGATTTTGCATTTCATTGTTATTTGCATGTATTAATTCCGGCTTGATGATTTATTATTTTTGCTGTTTATAAGGCGCCTTTTCAACTTCAATTTCGCAACCGTTTTCGAAACTCCCCCGAAAAAAATTCACCCTTTGGTAAATTGCCGTTCTACAAAGCTAATGTCAAATGCGAGCCAAGTAAAATAAAAAAACCCCACTTGAATACGTAACCCATGAAAATGGTTTTTTTTTATTACAACATTACTACTACACACGATTGTAACAAGCATGCATTCAGTTTAATAGATGTGCAGAGTCAGGAATGCTTTTTAAGTATTAAACCAGATTAACTGAAAAGTTTAAATTTTTACTAGAGCATAACAAGGCATTAAAACTGCAATAAAAACTCTACAAGATTGGCATCATGGTCGAGGTTTAAACGTTTTCTGAGTCGATAGCGCCTTGCCTCAACTCCTCTTATTGATATATTCAGTAACGGAGCAATTTCTTTAGTGGAGAGATTCATTCTCAGGTAAGCACATAATTTTAGATCGCTTTGGGTTAATTCCGGATAGTTTTCCATTAATCGTTTAAAAAAGTTTTGATGTATCTGATCGAAGTGAGCCTCAAATGTATTCCATTCATCTTCAGAAGAAATATGTTTATCAATGGTTTTTAAAAGTTGCCGGTAATAATAATTCGGAAATCGCGGACCCAGGTCTCTTTTTAAGGCCTTAATGCTGGATTTGATATTCATCAGCAAATCGTTTTTATTAACCAGGTTCATCGTATGATTGGCCAATTCTACATTTTTGTGCCTGAGTTCGGCTTCCAGCTTTTCATTCTTGATTTTCATGACCTCTTGGCGCGAGAGCATCTGTTCTCGTTCGCGCTTATGCTTTTCTTGTTGTTCGAGCCTTCGCTTATGCTTTTTCAGTCTTGCTATAAACAGATGACGGAAATACAACATCATTGCCAAAAAAGCAAAACCATAAATCATAAATGCCTGGCGTGATGCAAACCACGGGGGCATGATAGTGAACGAATATGTCAGGGTGTTGGTGACTTTATCATAAATATTTTTGGATTGTGCAATGAACACATACTCTCCTGCCGGAAGCCTGTTATAAGCCACCTCTGGTTTGTTTTGCCATGAAGTGAAGCTTTCATCGTCCAATCCTTTTAGCTTATTACGGTAGAGTGGCTTGACATATTTTTCTGTAGTTGAGAAACGGAAAGTGATGTTTTTGAAATTGGATTCTAAAGCAATAGCCTTTCCGGGCTGAACGGGCAGATTTCTTTGTTTGCCCTGCCGGTTGGTAGCTATAACACGTCTCATTAATACTTTACCGGTCTGCGTGGTTTCCTCAGGCGGAGCCTTAAAAATGGCAAAGCCGTTGTCTAACCCTATGAGGTTCATATTTTGCTTTAGTGGAATAATTTCCGGGTATTCAGAAGACATTGAAAGCCCTTGCTGGTGGAGGTTATAATTGAATATCCGGCTTACTGAACCTGAAGCAATTTTGCAAAGTCCGATTTTATCCTTGTTAATAAACCAGTATTGCTTGTTATGAGAAGCAATGATTTTGCGCGCCTGTTTAAATTGTTGCAACGTATTATTCAGGGAAGAATATGGAACAATCGTATCGTTTAAGTCGTCATAAGTAAAAAGTCTTTTGCCCGTTGAAAAAACAATGCGCCCGTCAATTTTGGTCACGTGAACCATGCGGTCGTTTTGCAGACCTTGTTTGCTATGGAAAAGCTTTTTGTCATCCAAAGTCTGCAAATCATCAGATAAACGCAGCTTAAAAACACCTTTATTGAGGTGGGCTGCCCAGATATTGTTTTTATAATCTACCTGAAAATCAGGCACAGGTTCGAGAAAGTCATTTATGGAATGCGAAAATTGCCAAATGCCGTTTACATTTTTATAAATCACCAGGCTTGAATAAGTGCTTTGCAAGAGTACCTCTTGCTGGTTAATTGTTACTTTACGGATTTGAAAACCACCGGCAACATCCGAGATTTTATCCATGGTTCCTTCTTTTTTGATTTTGAATGTACCACTGTTGTGTCCGCAAAACAACTGATCGTCAAAAACATCAAGCGACCAGACCTGACCTTGACTGCCTTCTATCATTACCGGATCAGTAAAACGGTTTCCAGTTGAATTGCGATATTTGTAAAGCCCTCTGTTTGTACCTATCCATAATTGATCATGGAACATAGTAGCCGCGTATACAGCGCCAAGTCTTCCGGTTTGGTCAATGTAAAAATCGAGCGGCGGATTGAAATCGATGTAATCAATACCTTTGTCAAGTCCGGCCCATAAATTGTTTGAGCTGTCTTTGGCGAGCGAAAGCACTGTGTTGTTTTGCAGGCTGTTATCAGCGTTCAGGTGGTAAACCAGCTTTCCTTCCCTGTTCAAAACAAAAATTCCATTTACAATGGTTCCCACTGCGATTTTATCATCTATTGCCAGGCCACAATTGATTTCTGCCTTTCGTATTTCTGCTGAAGCCCTGACATCCCATTTCTCAAAGCGCTTTCCGTCATATAGAAAGAGCCCCTGCCGGGCTGCTCCGATAACATATTTCCCATTACCGAACGGAACGACCATTTTTACTTCATCATCATGCAGAAAACCACTGCCTTGCACAAACACAAACTTATCATTCACGATTTCAAAAAGCCCTTCTCCAATGCGGTGAATAAAGAGTCGTTCGTTAGCTTTGATTAGCAAAACTACCGGCCCACCGGGATCGATGTGGCGAATTTCTGCTCCGTCATAAACAAAAAGGGCGTTAAATGATTGGAAATAGACCTTGTCTTTATGATTGATAATGCGCCATATTTCATCATTGTGAAATACTTCCTGGTCAAGACTATCGCTCAGTGAGTGGTATGTTTTAAGGCCTTTATTATCTTTTTGAAAATATCCGAATTCTTCGTAAGCGCCCACATAAATGCGGCTATTGTTTTCTACTGCTACAGACCTTACAACGGGTTGCTCCGGGACTTTTGTTGTTTTCCATGAAGAGCCGTCGAATGAGAGCAGACCTGCATGATTCCCAAAATAAACCATACCGTTCTCAAGAGTGGCTACAGACCAGTTTTGATTGTCAGCTTTATAGTCGTTTTTGAAGTAATTAATAACAAATGGTTTGGGACCATAGCTTGGGTTTTGGGCAGTGGAAGTTATAACGCCAACAAAAAGGCACAAAAGAAAAAGAAGGATGCGTGAATTGTTTATCATTTTTCTTTAGTCAATGCCTTACGAAGATATGAAAATATCTTATAAAAAATAACTATTCTGTTTGGCAGTCGTGTTGTGTGACTTTAAGCTTGGATGTATCAAAGCCTTTGCTTTGAATCATTTCAAGGATAGCGAAGTATGTGCTATCATCCATTTGTTCAGTGCGGCTTAATATCCATAGGTATTCGCGGTTAGGGTGACCCACAACCGCCCATCGGTATTCATCATCTAACCCTATAATCCAGTATTTTCCGCGGAAAGGCCAGAAAAACTGAACCTTGAGTTTTGCATTGCCGGTGTCTTCCTGTACAAAGGCTTTCCCTTCAGCTTTATCCCAGCCTTCAGGCTTTTTGCAGCGATTAATCACTCGGATATAGTTTTTGTCCGTTAGCTTATACTCGGCAGAAGTACACTGGCAACCTTTTTGAAAGCGTTGCGGAAATGCTGCAATTTCATACCATTTCCCGGTATATTTTTCCAAATCAACATGCGCTACCGTTTGAAGCGGTTCATGACTTTTACATCCAAAGATTCCTATTAGTAAGGAAGGTAATATTCCATAAAAAAGATACTTCATTTTGTATTATATTCCTCTGGTGTTAAGGTTTCCAAGACTTATAGTGATGCGTTTTCTCTGTTCGGGATGATCGTCGTTGTTGAGCCATAAAGAAACCTGCAGATGCAAATTGTAGATGATAATGCCGGTTTCTTTTGATTGTATTTTGCCGATTTTTAGTACGTCGGAATTAATAATTCCCGTATCGCGGCTGATATGTTCACCAAACATCGGGTCTTCTTGTTCAAGATAACGCTTGTCATAATCCTTAAAATGATAAATGTTTGTTACATCATCCATAGTTAGCACTTGTAAGCTCTCCACACCGCCAATGTTTGTAGTAAACCAACTGTGAACATGCTCATCAATGAGGCAGCGGTTTAAGGAATCTTTAAACAGAATGCGGGCATTGTTTATGATGGCGCGGCCAAAATAGTTATTATCAAAATAATAGAGTTTATCATACGTAATGGCATAGCGAAGCGTGATACCACCAATAATTTTTCGCAACTTCGGAAACATATTGAAAGAGTTATAAACCCTCAGAATAGTAGCCATATTGGCTGCAAACAACAAGGCGTGCAAGGGCGTTTCAAGAATCAGAAAACCGCCGTCGCCGCTACTGATAAAGCGTGTTTTAAAATCTTCAAATTTGTATCCCTGGAAAATGTAAGGGTGATTGCACAAGCATAAGCGGCCTGTCATCTCAAACATTTTTTTAAATAAATATGGGATAAGCGTTTGTTCAAATTCGTCATATGAGCTGTATTGAAAGATATCAACACCTAAAACGGCATTGTTGGGGATATTTTTGTAATCCACATATTTTTGCAAATCATAATATAAATCATGATCATCAGGAATAATGTTGGTTTTTTCAAATACAATCCGTTTGTCCTTATCAAGCAGTAATTTGCTGATTTTATCAGGGTTTATCACTTTAATGGTTTTTATCATAGTTGGCTTTTTATGAAGGATAAAAGTACAAAAAAATACCATTGCTGTGGATGGTGTTTTACTGTTACTGACTGGCAAGGGTTGCGAAGATGATTATATAGCTGGCTATGTAAAATTAACCTGTTGAATCGGGGTGTTTCTCAGGTTGATTTTGTCCTCTGCTTTAGGTAGAATATTTTCTTACTTTTGTGATTCTGATGCAAACAGGTACACGAAAACACATTCTCTTTCTGGCTCGCTGGTATCCACATCAATATGACCCGATGTATGGGCTGTTTGTAGAGCGCCATGCGCGTGCCGCAGCGTTGTATCATGATGTCTCCGTGATTTATATTCATCCAGTTGATGATAGTTTAAAACCGTTTTCTGAAATTCATGAAGAAACACATTTTCTGGAAGTGAAGCACTACTATTCCAAGTCAGGATTATTCGGTCGTATAGTCAGCCCTTTTCAATA
This sequence comes from uncultured Bacteroidales bacterium, assembly GCA_964465045.1. Classification (GTDB taxonomy): domain Bacteria; phylum Bacteroidota; class Bacteroidia; order Bacteroidales; family JAIPAH01; genus JAIPAH01. The sequence goes on from CAYXJS010000023.1 coordinate 23,219, forward strand.
CTACCGGCAATTTAGAAAAGCATATCAAACGGTACTTAGTAAACGCGGTAGACCTGATTTGGTGCATGTGAATATTCTGACAAGAGTGGGTGTGCTGGCTCGTTTGTTGCGGATCCAGTATGGAATTCTGTATGTAATCACAGAGCATTGGTCGCGCTATTTAGGTCGCAGAGATGGATATCATGGTTTTCTGCGAAAGCAAATCACACCCAATGTGGTTAAGAATGCAGGCGCTTTAACTACAGTGACCGACAATCTCAGGGAAGCCATGGAGAATCACGGACTGACAGCCCGGCGAACCGTTACCGTTCCGAATGTGGTGGACGTGGATTTTTTCAGACCCAAACCAGATAAAATACCACACGATAAGACGATTTTTATGCATCTTTCCTGTTTTGAAGAACGGTCAAAGAATATGTCAGGGATTTTGAAAGCTGTGAAACTGCTTTCAGAACGTCGAACGGATTTTTTGCTTTACATGGTAGGAGAGGGGATTGATTGGCATAAAGCTGTTCAGGAGGCAGAAAGACTTGGGTTAAAAGATAAGTTTGTATACTTTACCGGATTAAAGCAAGGAGCAGATTTGCTGCAATTGATGCAGCGGGCTGATGTGATGTTGCTTTACAGTCATTATGAAAACCTGCCCGTAGTTATCCTGGAGGCCTTTGCTTGCGGCATACCGGTGATCTCCTCAGATGTGGGTGGTATAGCGGAACATCTCTCTGCTGAGCGAGGCATGTTGATTCCACCCGGAGACTCGCGTGTTTTGGCAAACACAATGGAAAAAATGATGATGAAATTGCCGGAATACAATCGGGAAGCTATACGAAAATATGCAATAAATCGTTTTAGCATGCAGGTTATTGGTAGTCAATTTGATAATCTGTATCGGAAAGTATTGCAGGAACGATGATAAGAAAAATAGCAGGTACGGCGCTTACGCGGGTTTTGAATGCGGTTATCATGCTGGCGGTGCTGTTTATCGCTACAAATAATCTTGGTGCAGAAGCTTACGGCTCCGTTACCTTTGTAATTTTGGGCATTACTATTACAGGACTTGTAAACCATTTTGTAGGCGGTGGAGCCTTAGTTTATTATATTCCCCGAAAACCTTTGATGCTTTTGCTGATCCCTTCTTATTTGTGGGCTGTATTTTCTGCTGTTGCGGTTATACTGGTGTTGGATTGGTTTGGGAAAATACCTCATCAGTTTGTTTTTCATGTTATTATTATTGCTATGCTGCAGTCACTGGCTTCCATCAATCAAAACGTGATGCTGGGCAAAGAACGCATAAAGCATTTTAACCTGATTTCTTTAGTGCAGTTTGCCTTGCTGCTGAGTACGTTGTCGCTTATGATATTCGCATTTAAAAATACTACTGCCCTTGCCTATGTGCTGGCGCTTTATGCAGCCTATGGCGGGGCTTTCGTTTTGAGTGTTGTTTTGATACTTAAAGATTTTCTAAAACTATCCATGCAGAAGCAAGCCTCTGTATTGTCGGATATGATACAGTATGGATGGAAGGCGCAGTTAGCTAATGTGCTGCAGTTTTTTAACTACCGGATGAGTCATTATATCCTTGAGGGATTTTTTGGCAGAGCCATGCTGGGGATATTCAGTGCCGGAGTGCAGCTCTCAGAAGGTTTGTGGATTGTAGGCAAAAGCGTATCGATGGTTCAGTTTTCAAAAA
>CAYXJS010000024.1:0-24392 GCA_964465045.1 uncultured Bacteroidales bacterium
ATTTACAGCTTTATAGAGCCCGTTTTGTTATAGTATATTGGGTGAACTTCCGTTCAAAGGGGCACTTCACCTGTTTGAACCTGTTGAAGCACGGGGGCATCGCCTCCCGGTCGACTTCTTTCTGCGCTCCTTGGCCGATGATCAAAAGGAGTATGCTGTTGGCATTATTCTCTCAGGAATGGGTTCCGATGGTTGCAGCGGAATACAGGCAATAAAAGAAAATAACGGAATTGTACTGGTACAGGAGCCTGAAACGGCCAAATTTGACAGTATGCCCCGTAATGCCATTAACTCCGGACTGGTTGATATAGTGGCTCCACCGGAAAAATTACTCTCGGAACTTATTAGTTTCCTTAAACATTTCCCTGTAGTTAAGTCAAAACTCGATATTGAAGCAAAGGATAAAAGTGCCTTTGAAAAAATAATTATTCTACTGCGGACGCACACCGGTAATGATTTTTCACTCTATAAAAAGAACACAGTCTACCGGCGCATCGAAAGACGGATTGGCATTCATAAAATTGATGAAATGCATTCATATGTCCACTTTTTGCAGGAAAATCCCGAGGAAGTGCATATTCTGTTCAAAGAGTTAATGATTGGGGTGACCAATTTTTTTCGCGATGCACAGGTTTGGAAGAAACTAAAGGAAAAAGTAATTCCGGCTCTTATCAAGCAAATGGAGCCCAATTCACAAGTGAGGGCCTGGGTGCCTGGGTGCTCTACAGGAGAGGAGGCCTATTCGCTGGCCCTTGTATTTAAGGAAGTGCTGGCAAATACAAACCCGAATTCAGGAATATCCCTGCAAATTTTTGCTTCCGATATCGATAGTGATGCTGTTGATATTGCCCGGAAGGGGGTGTTCTCTGAGAATATAGCTGCCGACTTGTCGTCCGACAGGCTGAGCCACTACTTTACCAAAACAGAAGAGGGGTACCGTATAAATACAGAAATAAGGGAAATGATTGTGTTTGCAGAACACAACATCATTATGCATCCGCCATTTACCAATATTGATTTCATTTCGTGCCGCAACCTGTTAATCTATCTGGAGCCTGAACTTCAGAAAAAAATACTTGGCTTGTTTTACTACAGTCTTAACCAGGAGGGAACCTTGCTGTTAGGAACTTCTGAAACACTGGGTGATCAGAACCACCTATTTTCCACAGTAGATTCGGACACCAAGATTTTTAAACGTTCCGATGCACGACTTAATCCGCCACTAGTGGATTTTCCATCTTCTTTTACCCGGCCTAAAATAGGTAATGATGCAAACAATGAACCCGACAAACCTATAAAGAACATTCAAACACTTGCCGATCAGTTGCTGCTAAACCAATTTTCGCCAGCGGGGGTGGTGGTAGACGAAAATGGCGATATCCTTTACATTAGCGGACGGACGGGAAAATACCTGGAGCCGGCGACGGGTAAAGCAAACCTGAATATATTCGCCATGCTGCGGCCAGGCTTTCAAAATGATTTTGCCATTGCATTTCGTAAGGCCGTAATGAATAAACAAACCGTGGAATTACACCAAGTTAAAACAGGTATAAATGAAGGCTTGCTCACTTTAAATGTAAATATTCATTGGATCCATAAGCCGGAGCTTTTATATGGCAAGTTGATGATCATTTTTACCGACGTTCCGCAACCCGCTGATACCAAACCCGCAAAGAAAAAAGGAAAAGATACGGCAGCCAGCACCAGGGAGGCTAAACTTGAGGAAGAGTTGCAGCATACCCGTGAAGAGATACAAAACTTAACGGAAGAGATGCAAACTTCACAGGAAGAGTTGAAATCGGCCAATGAAGAACTGCAATCGACCAACGAAGAATTGCAGTCTACCAACGAAGAGCTCACCACCTCTAAAGAAGAAATGCAAAGTCTGAATGAAGAGCTTCAGACGGTAAATGCCGAGCTGATGGCGAAGGTGGATGATTATTCGCGGGTAAACAACGATATGAAAAATCTGCTGAACAGTACGGATATTGCTACGCTGTTCCTCGACAAGGAATTAAATATCCGTCGTTACACCAATCAGGCAACCAAAATTTTCAAGCTTATTAAAAGTGACATCGGACGGCCATTTACCGACCTGGTTTCACAACTTGATTACCCTAACCTTCCTGAAGATGCTCGCGAAGTGCTGAGGACGCTCATTTTTATTGAAAAGCAAATTCCAACGAAAGATGGCAAGTGGTTTTCCATTCGTATTATGCCTTACCGCACTTTCAACGACAGAATTGACGGACTGGTTATTACGTTTATCGATATTTCAGAAATGAAACTGGTGGAAGAGAAATTAATTAAAATGAATCTGGAGAACCGGTTGCTTATTGACTCTTCATCTAAAGTTATCCTGAAAATCTCATCCGGCTGGGAAGTTCTGGAATTTAATTCGACAGCGGAAACTTTTTTTGGCAAAAAGCGCAAAGATGTTACCGGTCATAATTTTATGGAATTATTTATTCCTGGAGCTTTACAAAGAAAAACAAAACAAATCATGAACAAACTTTTAACAAAGACGGGAAATAACACCATTAAAATGAAAGTATTGGCGGCCGATGCAAAAGAACTTGACACAGAATGGTCAATAAATATACTGTTTGATCGCCTGGAATTATCCTCTGCAATACTTACAATCACAAAAAATAACTAATCATGATAAACGAAGAAATGGATTTCACTGATCCGAAAATGCTGCGTAAAAAAGCTGTTAAGCTACTGGATGAGAAGCAAAAAAAAGAACATGGTGTGTTGATGGAAACCGATGTAAATAAGCTTCTGCACGAATTACAAGTACACCAGATTGAACTGGAGATGCAAAATGAGGAGTTGCAACAGACTTACAAGACAGCAGAAACAGCTTTGAAAAAATACACTATGTTGTTCGATCTGTCTCCGTTAGGCTTTTTCTCGCTCGAAGATGACGGAACCATCAGTGATCTGAACTTCACCGCTGCCGATATGCTGGGAGAACGGCGTTTCAGTTTGATAAACACCAATTTCAAGCTTTTTGTCTCAGAAGAATCAAAGCCTGTTTTTTGTGCGTTTTTCGAAAAAGTGTATACCAGCAACGTAAAAGGATCGTGCGAAGTAATGCTTGAACATAACAATGAGCCGCTTCGCCGGGTATATATGGAAGGTGTAGTAATTGAGGATGAACGAAAATGCTTTTTGTCGGTGGTTGACATTTCGAAGTTTGTGCGGAGATAGAATGCTCATTCTGCGCCTCGTATCCATACCAATGACAGCAACTTTTCGCTACAGAAAAAGTGTGAATGTTGTAAATCTTATGCTGAATTGTGTAACGCTCGCCGGTTTCGTGCAGAGTACTTTTATAAAAAATATCGAAAGAATAAAAATGAACAAATTAATGATGAAAAAGCAAATTTTAGTATTTATCCTGGTAGTAGCTACCAGTGTAGCCTTCTCCCAGGGCCCTGTTTCAAAAGGAGAATCGCAGATTAATCTCGGTATAGGGCTTTCTTCGTGGGGCATCCCCATCTATCTCGGGTTCGACCATGGAGTACATCCCGATATAACCCTGGGGGCAGAAGCTTCGTATAGTTCTTACGACGACAACTGGAACAACGACAGGTATAACCATTCTGTTATCGGATTTCAGGGCAATGCAAATTATCACTTTAACAGGATACTGGAAATTCCGAATCCATGGGATTTTTATGCAGGGCTGCATCTTGGCTTTTACAGCTGGAACTCGCCCCGTGATTATGAAGGCTCTCATACTTCCGGAGTTGGCCTTGGCGCACAAATAGGTGGCCGGTACTATTTCAGTAACTCGATGGGAGTAAATTTAGAGTTTGGTGGTGGTAATGCTTTCTCAGGTGGTAAGTTTGGCATTACCATAAAAATATAAGACGCTATTAAGAAGGGTAATTGTATCAAAATTTTTATTAACAACCGTGGGTCCTGCTTTTATAGCGGGACTTTTTTGCGCGCTGTTTTTATAACCATGTTGCGGAGACGGAGGGATTCGAACCCCCGGTCCGCCCAAGGCGGACAACGGTTTTCGAGACCGCCGCATTCGTCCACTCTGCCACGTCTCCAATCGATATCACAAAAGTAATACTTGCCGGTTTTATAACAAAACGCCGACGGGTAAAAACAAAAAAGGGAGACTTTTTCAAGCCTCCCGGTGGTACCACCTGGAATTGAACCAGGGACACACGGATTTTCAGTCCGTTGCTCTACCAACTGAGCTATGGTACCTTTTGCGTATTTGCGCTGGCAAAGGTAAAAAAATAATCCTTTCTCCATCAAAAAACATGATAATTTTAATGTCACGCTTAGAATATTTTGGTGTGTTAAATTCCGTTAAAATCGTATTGCCTATAAATCAAAGCGTTAATTTTGCCTTGTGAATTTAGTGATAGACATCGGTAATACGTTAACCAAAGTGGCATTATTTGATAATGATGCCCTGTTACACTTTCATACCTATCCGGTTTTTGATGCAGATGATATTCCGTTTTATTTCAAGAAGCACCGTATCGAAAAAGCTATTATTTCCTCTGTTGGAGCAAACCTGGAAAGCATATTCAAGCACATCAAAGAAAAAGAAAACAGCCAGGTGTTAATCTTAGACCATCACACACCATTGCCTTTTGAGGTGAGTTATAAAACGCCCGAAACTTTAGGGAAAGACAGGTTAGCTTCGGCAGCCGCTGCTTTTCATGAATTTCCCGGAAAGGATATTCTGGTTATAGATGCCGGTTCTTGCATTACCTATGATGTCTTAACTCAGGACGGCACGTTTCAGGGTGGCGCCATCAGTCCGGGTATTGCCATGCGCTATAAGGCCATGCACACATTTACGCAAAACCTTCCCCGGCTAAAGCCTCAGGAAGACGCCGAAATCACAGGCAAAAGCACTGCAGAATGCATCCATTCCGGCGTACTTAATGCTGTTGTTTATGAAGTCGATGGCATGATAGTAAAGTATTTACACATTTATGAGGGCATGCAGGTTATCATGACGGGTGGAGATTTAATTTATTTTGATAAGAAGTTAAAAAATAACATATTTGCACGGCCAAAAATCGTGTTAAAAGGGTTGAATATAATATTGGAAAATTATTTTGAAAATTAGCAAAGCATTACAAAGTTGGCTTATTATGGTTGCCGTTTTTGCAACCTTAAACGGATTTTCTCAGGCGAATTACAGCTCGCCCTATTCGCGTTATGGAATTGGTGATTTAACATACACCAACCATCCTGCACAAATGAGCATGGGCGGATTATCTGCCGCTCTGCGCAATCCGGATTTGATTAACTATCGCAATCCGGCATCCTACACTGCTTACGACTCCATGTCTTTTGTCTTTGACGGAGGTATACGTCAGCGCATAAGCAACTGGGAAACATTAAGCAATTCGCAACAAACGGAATTTTCTTCATTGGGCTATCTTACCATGGGATTCCCAATTACAAAATGGTTGAAAGTGACAACAGGTTTAATTCCGCTGAGCGACCTGGGTTATCAGGTAAACGATGATCGTGAAATAAACAATATCGGACGCGTTGAGCATATCTATGAGGGAAACGGTGGATTAAGCGAGTTTTTCATTGGCGGGGGTATTAAATTATCCGATCGTTTGTCGCTTGGAGTAAACGCTTCTTATGTGTGGGGCGATTTAAATTTGAGCCGGCTTACTTCCTTCCCTGACTCGCTGTATTACTGGACAGCTAAAGTGTCTAAAAACAGGCATATAAGTGATGTTAAATTTTCTTATGGCATGCAGTACATTCATCCGATTAATGAGGATTGGCGGGCTATTGCCGGGATTACTTATAGCAACAGCACCGGACTTCATGCTACAGAAGAACACATTTCCACCCAGGTTTTAAGAAGCCCTGATGGTACAGAGTCTGTAAATGATACCATTTCACATAACCCGAATAATGAAGGTACGGTTTCGTTGCCTGCAAGCTATGGCGGAGGTGTAATGTTAGAGAAAAACGACCATTTAAAATTCGGTATAGATTATCGTTTTGAAAACTGGCAGGATTTTGAGGCCTTCGGGGCTTCAGATTCTTTGCAAAACAGCAAGTACATTGCCATAGGTGCAGAATATTTACCAGAACACAATGTGCTGTCCAGCTATTTCAAAAAAATGAAATACCGGATGGGATTTCATTACTCTGATACGTATCTTCAGCTTAATAACACCCAGCTGACAGAAATTGGCATAGCTTTTGGTGTAGGGTTACCGGTGCAAAGATCAGGATCCTCTATCAACCTCGGTTTTGAAGTCGGTAGAAGAGGAACAACCGATAATGCATTAGTTAAAGAAAATTATTTTAAATTTACATTGGGAATTTCGATTTTTGAACGCTGGTTCATAAAACGAAAATATCAATAACTAAAACTTGAAATATGAAACGGAGTATAATTTTAACCGGTTTAGCAATTTTGTTCGCAGGATTGCTTTCTAGTAATCTTCAGGCCCAGGAAGATACAAATCAAATCCCAAAATACGGGAAAGATAGTATCAAAACACTAACCAAGCTATCTCTCTATCAAGAATTTTACAATCAATGGAAAAGAGACAGCTATTCCGGCAACGCTATACACGATGCTTTGGATTCCTGGCGCTGGTTGTTTGACAACGCACCCCGTGTGTCTCAAAATATGTATATCCATGGTTCAAAAATGTATCGTTATCTCATCAAGAAAGCGGATGATGAAAAACGAAAGGAGGGGCTGCTTGATACTTTAATGGCCGTATATGATAAAAGGTTAACGTACTTCCCTACACATAGCAATGGCAAAAGTCAGGAAGGCAAATTACTTGGGTACAAAGGTGTTGACATGTATCAATTTGCTCCTGACAGAATAGATGAGGTTTATGATATCCTGAAAAGGTCTGTATCCTTGCGTGAGGAGAATTCGCAAAGTGCTGTTTTGGTTTATTATTTCAGAACAGCCATTAAAAAGCATAAAAATGGAGATGCTGATAAGTCTATCATCGTGGAAACATATGACGAAATTTCGGAAATTATAGATGAAAACCTTGAGAAATATGCCAACAACAAACGCAGGCTATCCATGTGGGAAAACGTAAAGGGAAATATAGAAAATTCTTTTGAGCCTTACGCCACCTGTGAGGATCTAACCCGCATCTACCGTGTAAAATTTGAAGAGAATCCTGAAGATACTGAATTGCTGGATAAAATCACAAATATCCTCGATAAAAAGGGTTGCGACGATACAGAACTGTTTTTTGAAGCAACCAAGAAACTCCACGAATTGGAACCTACGGCAGAATCTGCCAAAAAAATGGGCCGGATGCTGCTGGCTGAAGAGAATTATGATAACGCCATCAAATATCTGAAAGAATCAACAGAACTGTTTGATGATGAAGTTGAAAAGGCAGATGCTTTTAAAATTCTGGCTAACATATATTCGATGGAAGAAGAGTTTGTTACTGCAAGAGAGTATGCACAAAAAGCCCTTGAACTGATTCCCAAGGATGGAGAACTCTATATCATGATTGGAGACATGTATGCTTCTTCAGCAGACCAGTGCGGCGACAACGACCTGACATCAAAAGCAGCTTACTGGGCAGCCGTGGATAAATATCAAAAAGCAAAAGAAATAGACAATACAGTTGCTGACGAAGCCAATAATCGCATCAACACATACAAGAAATATTTCCCGAGAAAGGAAACCGTCTTTTTCCACGATCTGGAAGTAGGAGATAGTTATGAAGTAGAATGTTGGATTAATGAGACTACAACAGTCAGAACTTCTGACTAATAAGCAGACAGGTATTTATATAAACCCGCCTGAAAATATTTCAGGTGGGTTTTTTTGATGATAAAATACTATTTTTATCAAAACAGCAGATGCAAAAGAAAGACTTCATACATATCAATATTCATCAAGCGGGATATCATATCGTTACTTTGGTTGTTTTCGTATTATTTATTATATCAGCGTATTCATGCAGTAACGACCCGGAAGAAGTCAGAAAAATGACCCAGCATGATACTTTACCGCAACAACAAGCCGAGGATGTGGTAATGTATTACAGCGAAAATGGCGATGTGGTTTTTGAGTTGCATAGTCCTAAAATTGAAATGTATCAGGACGACACATCCCGGACCGTTTTTCCGAAAGGTTTTGAGGTTTTGTTTTATGATTCTACAGGAAATAACATCCGTTCAAAGCTAACAGCCAATTATGGGCTGAAAAACGACAAAGAAAAAATCATGACCGCACGCGGCGATGTAGTCATCAACAATTATGCAAAAAACGAGCGTCTTAACACTGAAGAACTCATCTGGAACCAGCGGCAAAAACGTATTTATACGGATAAATTTGTCACCATTACTACTGATGAACAAGTGTTCTATGGTGAAGAAGGTATGGAATCTGATGAATCCTTTAACTCCTGGACAATCAAAAAATTAAGTGGAAAAATGGAAATTGAGGAAGAGTAAATGTGTGAATGTTGTATATTTAACCGCATAAAACAAGCACTGCATAATATATGAATACCGTGTGGCTCATCATTGTTTCCGCTTTAATCCTGTCTGCTTTCTTCTCAGGCATGGAAATCGCTTTTATCAGCTCCAATAAACTAAAGATGGAGTTGGACAAGAAAAAAGGAGCCTATACCGCGCGCCTCATAGCGCATTTTGGTGATATGCCTACCCGTTTTATTGGAGCCTTACTCGTGGGTAACAATATAGCCCTGGTCATATACGGAATGGGGATGACACAGGTTCTTGACCCCTGGCTTCTGTCTTTTTTACCGGAAAGTCTTGCAAACAAATCGTTTATTCTGCTTTCTGAAGCTATTATATCCACGTTAATCATTTTAATTTTTGCAGAATTTTTACCAAAAGCTGTTTTCAGAATTCATGCCAATGAGGTATTGCGTTTCTTTTCTATTCCAGGCGCTGTTTTTTTCTATCTTTTTTATCCGGTAATTATTATATATCTGTCTTTATCTGAATTTATTATCAAAAATATTTTCCGGGTAAAGACCCTGAAACAAAAAGCCGATTTCAATTATGTGGATTTAGACCATTACCTGAAAGAGTTTGCACCCGGCCATTCAAAGGAAAGCGACATACAGCAGGAGCTGCAAATGTTTCAAAATGTTATTGACTTCAAGTCCATCAAACTCAGAGAGTGCATGGTTCCGCGTACCGAGGTAGTGGCTGTAAACAAAAAAGAACCTGTGGAAAAGCTCCGGAATGCTTTTGTAGAATACGGGCTGTCGAGGGTAATGATATATTCCGAATCCCTTGATAACATCATAGGATATTGCCATTCATCCGATTTGTTTAAAAAGCCAAATACCATCCACGAGGTTACAAGAGACGTGCCTTATGTTCCGGAAACCATGCATGCCAATGATGTACTCTCGATTTTCATCGATAAAAATCAAAACATTGCTGTTGTGGTAGATGAGTTTGGCGGAACGGCCGGTTTGGTTACCATGGAAGATATTATCGAAGAGATTTTCGGTGAAATAGAAGATGAATATGATGAGGAATTCATGACCGAGAAAAAAATTGATGAAGATGAATACATTTTATCCAGCCGCCTCGAAATTGACTATCTCAACGAAAAATACAACCTGAATCTTCCCGAATCAGAGGATTATGAAACACTTTCCGGACTGCTGATCCATTACCAGGAAAGCATACCACGCACAGGACAACGCATAGAAGTAGATAAATACACCTTCATTATTCTTGCAGCAACACGCAAACGTGTAGAAAAAGTAAGAATGCTAATCAGCCAGGAAGGGTAATCCTAAGATTCATAAAAATTTCCCGGTCAACCTTTACAACACTTCAATACATAAAAAAAATTTTTAATCCTTCGTAATCTGTTGTAGATTTGCACCCTTATTTAAGAAAAAACACTTGAAATAAAATGGCAGCAATAGGACAAATAAGAAAAAGATCAGGATTACTCATTGCTATTATTGGTGTAGCCCTGGCCGCTTTTGTATTGGGAGACCTTTTTAAGAGCGGAGGCCAGGGAGGCCGGCAGAATGAGCCCGTAGCAGTAGTTAATGGTGAAGAAATTTCGTACCAGGATTTCAACAGCCAGGCGGAGCAGAATATAGAAAACCAAAGACAAAGGAGCGAAACCGGCGATATTTCTGACCAACAGCGGTTTTCTATCCGTCAGCAAACCTACGAGCAAATGGTGCGTGAAATTCTCCTGCAAGAGCGTTATGAGGAGTTAGGTATTGATGTTACCAAAGAAGAGCTCTTCGAGTTAGTACAGGGCGACAATCCGCATCAGGTCATTGTAAATAACTTTACAGACCCTAACACCAATCAGTTTAACCCGGAAAATGTACGCCAGTTTCTTGCCAACCTCGACCAAATGGAAAGAGCACAACAGCAACAATGGATTAACCTGGAGCAATATATTAAAGAAGACCGGAAAAGTCAAAAGTTCAATAACCTCATAACCAAAGCTTATTACGTCCCTGATTCATTAGCCAAATTCAGATATCAGGAGCAAGGAACTACTGCTGATATAGATTATTTCGGTATTAAATATCAAACCATTTCAGATGACGAGGTAAATCTTTCAGAAGAAGACTACCAAAGTTATTACGACAAAAACAAAAATCGTTTTAAAAACGATGAAACCCAAAAAAATGTGGATTATGTTGTTTTTGATGTTCAGCCATCAGAGGAAGACATACAGGTAATTGAGCAGCAGGTTGAGGATCTTTACAATGAGCTTACCGAGATGGATTTGAATGAAGTGCCAAGATTTGTTGAAGCTGTTTCAGATCAGCCTTATGACAGCTCATGGAAATCTCAGGGCGATCTTCCTGCCCGCATAGAGTCTACTATGTTTAATAGCGAGCCGGGAACTATTGAAGGCCCCTATCGTGAAAACGAACAATACCACATAGCACAATTGCTGGAAACTACTACCCGCCCAGACTCTTTAAAAGCAAGCCACATTTTGATTGCCTACAGCGGCGCCAACCGTGCACAGGATGTAACAAGAAGCCGCGAGGAAGCCAGCGCCTTTGCTGACAGTTTATTTAGTGTGGTTAAAAACAACCCATCCTCTATGGGAAGTAAAGCCCGCAAACACTCCGATGGTCCAACAGGGGCTAAGGGAGGCGACTTAGGCTGGTTTGCCGATGGGGATATGGCCTATGACTTTAACGAAGCTGTTATTAATGGAAATGAGGGTGATATTGTCATGGCCGAAACTCAGTTTGGATTCCATATCATTGAAATTACCGGAAAGAAAAACCCGGTTAAGAAAGTTAGAGTTGCCCAGATCATCCGGGATATCATCCCAAGTAACCAAACCTATCAGGACTACTATAGAGAATCAAGCGCCCTGGCGGGAGAAAGCGAAAACACCGAGCAATTTGAGGAAAACATTGCAGACCAAGGCTTAAATAAACGCAGTACGGGCTTTTTCGATAAATCCAAAAACAATTTCCCGGGCATAAACAACGCCAGAAGCATTGTAAGATGGGCTTTTGATGAAGAAACCGAAATCAATGAGGTGTCTCCTGTTTTTGAAGAATCGGATAAGTTTATTGTTGCCGCCCTCGTTGAAGAACGTAAAGCAGGCTATATGCCTTTGGAGGATGTCAAAGAACGTATCGAACCCCTTGTTTTGCGTGACAAAAAAGCAGAAAAGATTATTGGGCAAATTGAGGATAAATCCGGCGATTTTAAATCTAAAGCCGCGGCTTTAGGTACAGAAATAAAGCAATATGATAAGCTCAACTACAACGGGCAAAACCTGAAAGGATTTGGCAGGGAATTAGAAGTGATTGCCAAAATCTTCAACCTGGAAGAAGGTGAAACTTCTGAACCGCTCCAGGGAAACATGGCTGTATATGTGGTTAAGATGAATGAGATATCTTACCCCAGAACCATTACCAACTATCGTGGTACAAAGCAGTCAATGCAAAAAGAGTTTGAACGAAACACCGCCCGGATTTATCAATCCATCAAAGAAGGGGCCGACATTGAAGATAATACGCTTATCGCATTTTAATCATAACAATACGGAAATAAAAAGAGCAATTGCCCCCGCGCAGTTGCTCTTTTTTTGTTTAACCCAATACATTCCGCCGATTGGCATCCAGTTTGAGGAAAATAAACAACAAGATAGTGAAAGCCCACAGCGAAGAGCCACCATAACTAACATAAGGCAAAGGAATGCCAATAACCGGAACCAAACCTACAGTCATGCCGATATTGATGGCAAAGTGAAACAATAAAATCATAATCACACTATATCCATAAACCCGGCTGAAGCGCGATCGTTGACGCTCTGCCAATAAGACCAACCGGATTAATAACAACAAAAACAGAAGAATTAGTAATGAACTACCCACAAAGCCCCACTCCTCGCCTACTGTACAGAAAATAAAATCTGTGCTTTGCTCCGGAACAAAATTATACTTGGTTTGTGTACCCTGAAGAAAACCTTTACCAGTAAAGCCTCCTGAACCGATTGCTATTTTTGACTGATGGACATTATATCCGGCTCCCCGGTTATCAATCTCCTGGCCTAAGAGTACTTTTATCCGAACCTGCTGGTGCGGTTGCAGGAAGTTATTAAAACCATATTCAATGCCATAAGATACCCCGGAAGCTAACAGCACGGAGACAATAATGGTAATGATGGCATTTTTTTGCTTCTTGAACAGCACTATCAAGAGTAGCCCAATGCCGGCCAAAGCCGAAATCACCACCCATTTACCGCCAATAAGAGTTGCCAGAAAAATCACTATCATAGCTGCCGCAAAATAGAGCAATCCCGGCGTCATCCCTTCGCGATAAAGCACCATAACAAAAGCGGTAAACACCAAAGCCGTACCAGTGTCGTTTTGCAGAAAAATAAGCGCCGCAGGGGTGAGAATAATAATAAAGGCTCTCATAAGATATTTAAGCTTTCTGAGGTCTATGTTGGGCATTGTTAAATATTTGGCAAGGGCCAATGCCGTAGCAAACTTGGCAAACTCAGCCGGTTGAATCGCAATTGAGCCTATCTGAAACCATGATTTGGAACCGGAGATTTCCTTCCCGCCCACAAGGACACCCAGTAAGAGCAGCATCACAGCAACATAAATCAAAAAGGAAAAGTTTTCGTATATCCTGGCATCAATCAATAACAACAAAAACCCCAGAAAAGCGGCCGCTACTATCCAAATCATTTGCTTCCCATATCGCTGTGTAACGTCAAAAATGCTCTGATGCGCTTCATCAAATACAGCAGAATAAATATTTATCCAGCCAAAAAGTACAATCAGCACATAAAATAATACAGTGAGCCAATCAAAATTTGAAAATATATTATTTCGGTTATTCATCTTCTGTTTGTTGCGGATTATTAATCAAATCACCTTCCAGCATCCGATTTTCAACCCATTTCCGGGAAACCTTACCATTCAGATACTTTTCTATCATCAATGTAGCTATAGGTACAGCCCACTTTGATCCAAACCCGGAATTTTCCACTATCACTGAAAGGGCAATTTCAGGGTCATCTATTGGCGCAAAAGCAATAAATATAGAATGGTCTTCGCCGTGAGGGTTTTGAACCGTACCGGTTTTTCCGCCCATCGGAATACTATCATTCTTATACCAGCGGGCGGTACCATGTTCTGCGTTATAAACACGATGCATTCCCTCCACCACTGGTTCAAAAGCCTCAGCATCAAAAAGGGTCTGTCGTTTTTTCATAAACGGCTTGTCGATTGTCTCCCTCCCTTCGACAGAATCGAGCAAATGCGGCGGATAGTAGTATCCGCGGTTGGCTACAATCGCGGTAAAATTGGCTAATTGCAGCGGTGTCACCATGATCTCTCCCTGACCGATAGCAAGTGAACGTATGGTCATGGCATTCCAGAAGCCCCGGCGAAAGAATCTGTTATAGTAAGTGTCCAGTGGAATAAAACCTTGCTTTTCGTTCGTAACATCGGTATTAAATGTTTTGTTAAAGCCCAGGCTAATTATATGCTCACGCCACTGGTTGAATCCATCCTCTGCTGATCCATGTTCCGGGTTGGAAATAATACGATCAAAGGTTTTCCAGAAATAAGGGTTACATGATTGCTCTATAGCCTCCGGGAGATTCAAAGGTGATTTGTGATTGTGACTGCATTTTATGGGCCTTGCCGTAACACCCTGGCAGGAAAACTGAGTATTGCGCGAAATTTGCCCCGTTTGTAATCCTACCAGTGCATTCACAGGTTTAAAAGTTGAGCCGGGAGGATACTGTGCCATCAAAGCACGATTAAACAGGGGCTTAAGCATATCGCGATTTAATTTGGTATAGTTCTCTCCCCTTACGCGGCCAACCAGCAAATTTGGATCATATGACGGCGATGAAATCAAAGCAAGGATACCCCCGGATGAGGGTTCCAAAGCCACAATGCTGCCAATCTTATTTTTCATCAACTTCTCGCCATACTTTTGCAATTCCACATCCAGGGTAACAAAAAGGTCTTTTCCCTTTATAGCTACGGTATCATACTTCCCATTCTGATAGGAACCTTTTTTCCGGTTCAGCACATCCACCATCACCATTTCCATACCCTTTTTTCCGCGCAACACTTTTTCATAAGTGCCTTCAATACCGCTTACACCAATATAATCGCCCTGCTGGTAATAGGGATCCTTCTGCAAATGACGTGTGTTAACTTCACCCAGATATCCTAAAGAGTGAGCTGCCACAGGGTGTGGATAATTGCGCAAAAAACGGGATTGCACATAAAACCCGGGAAATTTATATAGCTTTTCTTCAAAGAAAGCATATTCTTTTTTAGAAATTTGTCTGAGAAATACGGAAGCTTTAAAGCGGGAATACGATTTGGCTTTACGCAATTGTTTTTCAATAAAGTCTTTTTTAACATCCAACAGGTTAGCCATCTCTAAAGTATCAAAGGTTCCTACGCGATGGGGAACCACCATAATATCATATGCAGTTTCATTATACACCAGCAACTCGCCATTACGGTCATAAAGCATGCCCCGGGCGGGATAGATAGTTTCCTTGCGCAAGACATTGCTTTCGGCTGACAGGCTGTAACTCTCATCAACAACCTGCAGGTAAAACAACCTAACCACAAACAGCAGCCCAATCAAAACAATACCGAAAATGATAAAATACTTCCTCGACGAATAATCCTTGCGCATATTTCCTCTGCCTTTACACTACAAAAATAATGATTTCAAATGGTGCAGGCAGCAAAAAAAGCAGCACAGGGGTCTTTTTAGAATTCTCCTTCCATTTCCATATCCTGTCCTTCACCTCCCTGGCGTCCGTTCCGCTTTCGCTGATAATCATTTATTTTATAGCTAAGGCTTAACCTTACAATTTGTGAGTCACGGTTAAAATCTTGTTTTACATAATAATTAGGCTGTTCGGTAATCATGTCCCTTCCCATTGTACCAAACACATCCCGCATGCTGGCCGTAACGTTAAGTTGTTTTTGCATAAAATCCTGGCGCACAGCTATGGAAGTATAGAAAAAACTGCCTCTTTCACCTTGTATGGTGATACTGGGCCCGCGATAATAGCCTCTGATTTGCACTCGTGAATTCTCTGCCAGTTTGAAATCATTATTCATCCGCAAGGTCCAGTTGTTGCTCTGCCGGGTAATCTCCTCTCCTTTCAGATTATCTTCCACAACATACCGGTAGTAACTTCCGGACACATTAACGCCCCACCATTTCAAAAGGTCCGCATTGACCATAAGTTCGGCGCCCATACGTTCTTCCTTGTTTACGTTTTCAAACGTCATCAACATAATATTTTCCTCAGGATCATACAGCTCGTTGAGACGTGTGATTTCATTAGTACTGTTGCGGTAAAACCCTTCCAGAGTGGCAAACCCATTTTTAAAGCGTTTCATCAGGGATAACTCGTAAGAGTCTGTATATTCCGGCTCCAGGGCGGGATTCCCTTTTCTGAGCGTGTAACGATCGATGTAACTTATCACAGGATCAAGAAACCATCCTCTTGGACGGCGAATCCGCTTACTGTAGGAAGCCATGATTTTATGCTTGTCATCGAGTTCCAGACTGGTGTGTAGCGATGGAAACCAATCCCATCGGCTAATTTCATATGATTCATCTTCAATTTGAGAAATAATCGACCTGTCGGTATATTCACCTCTGAACCCTGCCTGAACGCCCAAAACCCCAATTTTTCCGGAATATGTGGAATACACCGAGGATATATTCCTGTCAAAAGTGTACTCATTATAAAAATCAGGGTCATTTACCCATTCATCGGCCAGGTTGTCATAAAATGAAAAATCATACGTATTGTTTTCGTTACTAAGCCGGGTTTGCATGCCGGCTTCAAACTTTTGCTCCTCACCCAGAGGCAAAGAATAATCAAATTTAAACCGGTAGCTGTCTTCATCGCCTTCCTCTGTGCTGCGCACGCCCTCTAAAAACACATCTTCTTCATCAAGATCAAACGGTTCAAAATTGGCATCAGAAGGTACATCTTCCTGTTTATCATAGGATTCATTATCGCGTGAGGAATAGTACATCATGGCTTGCAAACGATGTCCATTATCATCAAACCGTAAATCATAATTCAAGGTTCCCTGGTAGTAATCACCATTGCGGTCCATTAAACTCTCACTGTAAAAGTATTCTGTTAACGTTTCCGGATCAGTATAATTGGTGATTTTGCTGTTCATATCTATTCCAAAACCATAATTACCTGCTTTTCCTGATAAGGACAATGTGTTTCTATCGTTGATATTGTAATCAAAACCTGCCTGGAAAGAATACCCGTCCCTGATAAATTCCCGTTGACGATCGGCATCATAAAAGAATGTTGTATCTGGCGTATAGGTTTCCCGGTTTATTGTGCCTTCGCCACCGAACCTTCCGTCTCGGTAATCGGCTCCCACAAACCATTTCACTTTTCCGGTTTTATAGTTTAGCAGGAAATCTCCTGACATGCTTTCGTCTGTACTTACAGATGCATTAACGATACCATTCACGCCGGCACGATGCTCTTTTTTCATCTTTACATTGATAATGCCTCCGCTACCATCAGGATCGTATTTAGCTGACGGATTCGTAATAATTTCGATTTGCCCGATACTACTGGCCGGCAACTGCTGCAACAGATCGTTTCCATCGAGCACTGTGGGTTTTCCGTCAATATAGACTTTAAAGTTTTCGCTTCCGCGGATGGATACATTTCCTTCTATATCAACCTCCACAGAAGGTGTGTTTTCCAGTACATCCACTGCTGAGCCTCCTGCAGCATTCAAATCCTTACTTACGTTGATGATTTTCCGGTCAATCTTGTATTCCACGCGGTTTCTTTCGGCAGTAACGTTGACACCCTCAAGGTTTTGAGAGGCCACCTGTAATTTTACAGGTTCCAAATTCACTTTCATATTAGATGGTTTTACAGTAATGCCTTCCACCTTTTCTTTTTTGTATCCTATAAAATCTGCCACAAGGTAATATTTTCCGAAAGGAACATCTTTAATTACATAGTGCCCATCCTCATCTGCGATAGCGCCAGTGGATAATGTTGAGTCCTTTGCTTTGTATAAGGAAACGTTGGCGAATTCAAGAGGTTCGTTCTGCTCCAAATCATATATTGTTCCCTCCACTACACCCATAGGTTTTTTTCCGCCCCGGTAATTGCCCTGGGCGAAAATATGTGTAGAAAAAACAATGACAGTTAATACGGATAATACAAATTTGATGCTTAATTTCATAGCTTTTAGTTTATGACGGTAACAATATTATGTTGTGTTAGACAACGCAGCGAACAAAAACTTGTTGCAGAAGTTTAAATAAATTAAAGTTTTTTCAAATAAAAAAACCAGCAAATTAAAGAAGAAGTTTAAAAGATACTTTTATGAGCTTGACTGAAAAGGCGCTCACTTTTTTAATAAATTAATTTTTGTCTGAATGTTATGAAATTCTGAGATTTATTTGATTAATTCTCTTCCTTTTAACATACGAACTTACAAACTTATTAAACCGAACTCTTTTATTCTTTTTCAAGATAACGCGAAATCACAAGCCGCTGGATTTCTGAGGTGCCTTCGCCGATTTGCAATAGCCGCTGATCGCGGTAGAAGCGTTCGATGTCGTATTCCTTGATCAGTCCGTAGCCTCCGTGAATCTGCACGGCTTCATCGGCTACTTCTTTAGCTATTTCAGAACAATAAAGCTTCGCCATGGCCGATTGTTTTCCATATGGTTCTCCCTGGTCTTTCAGCCAGCAGGCATTATACAAAAAACTTCTTGCGTGTTCAATTTTCATGGCCATATCGGCCAGCTTGAAGGCATTGATTTGAAATTTGCCTATAGGCTTTCCAAATTGTTTTCGTTCAGAAGCATATTTTTTAGCCATCTCAAATGCGCCTTGCGCCAAGCCTAAACCCATAGCGGCAATAGAAAGCCTTCCGCCATCGAGTGTAGAAAGCATGATTTTAGATCCCTCTCCCTTTTTACCCAGAATGTTAGCCTCCGGAACCCGGCAATCGTCAAAAAACAACATGGAAGTATCGCTGGAACGCCACATCATCTTTTGATGCATAGTTTGGCGTGTAAATCCTTTGGTATTTTTTTCCACGATAATTGAGGTAAATTCAGGCTTTCCATTGTCATCCTTTCCAGAAACTGTTTGCACTGTAGCACCCTGACTGATATCAACAGAGCCGTTTGTGATAAAAATTTTAGAACCGTTAATAATCCATTCGCCATCCTTGAGTTCAGCACGTGTTTTGGAGCCGCGCGAATCGCTTCCGGCTTCAGGTTCAGTGAGTCCAAAAGCCCACAAAGTCTCTCCAGTAGTAAGCTGCGGGAGGTACTTTTCTTTCTGTTCCTGTGTTCCGTAATTAAAAATCGGCGAAACACCCAGAGAGTTGTGAGCGGCTAAAGTAGCCGCCTGAGAACCATCCACTCTGGCCAACTCCTCTACGGCAATGATGTAAGATAGGGTGTCAAGGTTTTGCCCGCCAAATTCTTCCGGCAGGGTCATTCCAAACAAGCCCAACTCTCCCATTTTTTTAGTTAACTCAGCAGAAAACTGCTCCTTTTCATCCAATTCGGCAGCTACAGGCTTGATTTCACGCTCAGCAAAATCGCGTACCGTTTGCCGTATTAATTCATGTTCTTCAGTAATATGAGGATATTTCATGATTGTTTTTTTATTAAAACAGGCAGCTAATTTAAAATGTTTAAGATTTATGCTGTCTTTTTAAACAAATAAAATTTTATTTTTCATAGTGTATTTTAACAACAACTATTTGCGGTATTTTCTGAATTAACTTATCTACAGCGGGCATTCGTGTGATAATAATCCTTGCTCAACTGATGAAATAAAGCCATTTAAGTAAATGTTGCTTTACTTCCTCATCAAATCTACTCAAGTAAATCCACAGGAACCTCCACTTCCTGGTTCAGAAACGCCGGTGCAAAAGTTTTACCTTGTGCATCTATCATAAGCGACTTGGTTCCTCCGCCGTCGAGCGCATGGTCAAGCAGAAAATTCAAACCGTTGAGGTTATCCAATTCAAAGCGCTTTACCGGACCTTTGCATAAAGCTGAAAACATGTTTTTGACATAGGCTGCGGTCAGGTGCACTTTTAAAAAGTGGTATATTTTTTCATTCCGCGCTACTACGCCGATATTAACCATATCTCCCTTATCGCCAGAGCGAGCAAGACAGATTTCAGAGAACTTTATCTTCTTTGTTTGACCTTCCACGCTCCATTGTGGTTTCTCAGGTTTTTTACTCTCCTGATGAGGGGTGTCTATGATCTGATCATCTGTTTCATACCCGGTAAATGAAGATACAACCCATTCTTCCTCTATATTTCCATCAAAATCCAGGGTTTTTACCGTAGTTTCTACTTCCATTTTCGGAACCAAAGTAGGCCAGTAGGTCATAACGCTTTGCGGCCGGGGCCTTCCTCCGGTTACGGCAACGCCTGGAGGGCCGCTCAGAATAACAGGTGCAATGTTTTCGCCAAATTTGCTGATTTTATCTTTATTTCGGTCATAAACCGAAAACCGCAATAAAACTTCGTTGGGAGCATGATTTTCCGAGAGATCCAAATGGGTTGAGTTATATCCTATGTATTCTGTGTTTTGCTTTTCGTATTGCTCATTCAAGCGCTGCCAGAAAATTTTCTCAAACTGTTTTGCCTTTTCCAGGGCTTCTCCACCCGAAATAATTAGCGAACCTTTGGCTTTAAACCCATCGGCGTAAGCCATGGACACTTTCAGGAAATGTGTAGAAGGTCTTCCTTTTACACCAAAGACTTTCACCCTGTTTTCTCCCTGCTCTTCGATTTGTATAGAAGTAAAATCCACGACCACATCCGGACTGATATAGTTTTTCGGATCGCCCATTTCATACAATAGCTGTTCCTTAACGGTATCCGCGTTGATGAGTCCGCCTGTATCGGGGTGTTTTGTCATTACAAACGAGCCGTCATCATGCACTTCTGTTACCGGATACCCAAAATTATCCCACTTATCTACCTTATGCCAGTCGGTGTAGTTCCCTCCTGTTGATTGGGCGCCGCATTCCATCATGTGTCCGGCAATCAGTCCGCTGGCCAGTTTATTCCAGTCATCCAGCTTCCAGCCAAATTCATAAATCATGGGCGCTATAGAAATGGACGTGTCTGTTACTCTACCTGCAATAACAACCTGCGCTTCTTCTTCCAGCGCCTTTATAATGGGGCCAACGCCCAGGTAGGCATTTGCGCTTTGCACATCTTGCTGTATTTCACGAAACTCCCTGCCGTCTTCCAGATTTTGGAAATTTGCTTTATCAGGATAAAGTTCATCAAGCCGGGGGTAAATATCATCACCTTCAATTACAGCAATCCTTAGCTCGTTGCCACTTCCTTTTAATCTTTTGAGAATATCGCGGGCACACCCCAGCGGATTCATCCCACCGGCATTTACAATCACTTTAGTTCCTGACTTTTTCAACAGCGGAGCCACGTCCACCAACTGGTCTACAAAGTCAGTGACATAGCCAAGCTTTTCATCTTTAAGCTGCTGCTTTTTGAGTATGCTCATGGTAATTTCAGCAAGGTAATCTGTAGAAACATAATCCAGCGGCCCGCCTTCAAGCTGACGACGTAACGCCGTTAAGTCATCTCCCCAGAAGCCGCCTGCGTTTCCTATTTTAATGGTTTTCTTCATTGTTGATATGTATGTTTTTGATTTGTTGATTTGCAATTCTAATAAATTTTATTCCAGCAGCATCATAATTTGGTTGCTGCTTACCTGGCTGCCTTCCGTAACTTTAATTTCCTTGATCACACTGTTAAACGAAGCTGCTACCACGTTTTCCATTTTCATGGCCTCTACTATAGCCAGTGTATCGCCTTTTTTAACCACATCACCCTTTTTTACGGGAAGCTGTATCAGCT
Source organism: uncultured Bacteroidales bacterium (assembly GCA_964465045.1). Lineage (GTDB taxonomy): Bacteria > Bacteroidota > Bacteroidia > Bacteroidales > JAIPAH01 > JAIPAH01. The sequence continues at coordinate 21,441 of CAYXJS010000024.1, forward strand.
TGCCATGCATCGGAGAAACCACAAAGCTGCCCTCTTCTGAAGAAACCTGGGCCATATCATCGTAAGCAGCCGTTTCATCCAGCAGATCCGCACGAGAGAAGTGGTAATGAAAACCCCGGTAATCGATTGTGGTAACCAGTTTCTTTTCCGAAAAGAAAACAACCTGATAAGTGTTTTCATAACAAAATGCTACTTTATGCTTATCGCGATTATAAAAGCGCACTGAGTATTGTTTTCCGTCTGCATGCATCTGATAGTCCCGCGAGCCTGTACGACTTATCTCAACCCTAAAAAGCGCTTCATTTCGTATTACCGGAATCTCAAGTACATCTCCCCACAGCCCAATTGTTCGCCAGATATTATCTTCTGAAATGTCACGCAGCTCTTTCAGCAAATAACCCAGCAAAGGAACAGGATGTGCAGACTGCTCTTTTTCCTTGTTTTGCTGATCGATGATGCGGGGAGTTTCTTCGTCACAATACTTTGTGGAAATCCGGTTCTTCTCAAAATCTTCTGAGGCAGCTAATGCTTTCAGGTAGTTGATATTGTTTTTGATTCCGTGAATATGATAGTTATCGAGCGCCCAAAGCATTTTTCCTCGTGCTTGTTCCCGGCTATCCGCATGTACGATCAGCTTGCTGATCATTGGATCATAAAAAGGTTTGATCTCTGTACTGGAAGTAATCCCGGAATCCACTCTGATGTGATTCCCGTGAGGCTCTTCATAGAACGACATTTTACCGGGCGAAGGCATAAACTCATTGGCCGGGTCCTCGGCATATATTCTTGCTTCTATAGCGTGCCCCGTTTGTTGAATACTTTTTTGTGTAAACGAAAGTTTGTTACCGGCAGCTACCAGCAACTGCTCTTTTACAAGGTCAACACCGGTAACCATTTCCGTTACAGGATGCTCTACCTGAATGCGGGTATTCATTTCCAGGAAATAAAAATTAAGATCTTTATCCACCAAAAACTCAATTGTTCCTGCATTGTAATAGCCTATGGAGTGGGCAATCTTAACCGCAGTCTCACCCATTCTGCGTCGCGTAGCCTGGTTAAGGGTAACTGAGGGCGATTCTTCGATGATTTTCTGATAGCGCCGCTGCAACGAGCACTCTCTTTCATAAAGATGCACTATATTTTGATGCTTGTCTCCCATTACCTGGATTTCGATATGGCGGGGATTATCAAGATAGCGCTCAATGTAAACGGCATCATCACCAAAATACGATTTTGCCTCGCGTGCAGTAGCCTCCAGCGCCTCTTTCATTTTACGAGGCTCGCGCACTATCCGCATGCCTTTACCCCCACCGCCCGCTGCGGCCTTCACCAACACCGGGAAATCCATTGTTTCTCTCGCTTTAAGCAGCTCTGCCGGAGTTCCGGTAATCCCTTCGAGTAAAGGCACATCAATCGACTTCATCTTTTTTCGTGCTTCGATTTTGTTGCCCATTAAATGGATGGCTTCCGGGGAAGGACCCACAAATTCAATTCCGGCATCTCTTACAGCTTCAGCAAAGGCAGCATTTTCCGATAAAAATCCATAGCCGGGGTGTATAGCATCACAACCGGCTCGATTGGCTATATCAATGAGTTTCTCCGTATTCAAATATGTTTCTGAAAGATCTGATTCTCCCAGCCGATAGGCTTCATCTGCTGCACTGATGTGTAGCGAATCGCTATCAGCAACTGCATAAACGGCTACGGTTTTAATACCCATTTCCCGGGCTGAACGCATAATGCGCACAGCAATTTCTCCTCGATTGGCTACCAGTAATTTCCGAAATATCTTCATCTGTTTAAAATTTCTAACAATGTCGTGATTTTGTCTTTGCTGTTAATATTTGTAATGATTTAGCTGAAGGAGGCACTGTTTAGCTTACTTTTCATTGTTTGATACCCATTTTGGTTTGCGTTTCTCCAGGAATGCAGCCATACCTTCCTGTCCTTCATCTGATGCACGAATTTCAGCAATCATACGAGCTGTTTCGCTCAGCGCTGTTTTCATATCCCATTTATTGGATACGTCATTTAGCAAGGTTTTGCAGTTCGACATGGCTTTGGGTCCGCTGGTGCGCAGCAAACCTATGAGCTCATCAACATGATTTTCCATTTCATCGCCTGAAAACGACTTGTTAATCAGCTTGTATTCCTCGGCCTCAATCCCTTTTATTCGCCTTCCGGTCAGCATCAAATCGCGCGAGCCAAACTCGCCTGCACGCTTCACCACATACGGTGAAATGCAAGCCGGAACAATTCCTATCTTTACTTCGCTGAGCGAGAATACGGTTTCATCATCCGCGAAAGCGAAATCACAGGCCGCCAGCAAACCATTAGCGCCACCGATTGCAGCGCCATGCACCATAGCAATCGTCGGTTTGGATGAGGTATAAATAGCATAAAAGCATTTCGAAAGATTATAACTCTCTTCATAATTCTGCTCATACGAATAATCCTTTACCCCGCGCATCCAGTTCAGATCAGCGCCGGCACAGAAAGATTTGCCGCGACCGCGCAAAATCACCACCTTAATATCTTCCACCTTATCCATCTCTTCAAACACTTCTATCAACTCGCTGATCATGGTTTCGTTAAACGCATTACGGATGCGGGGACGGTTTAGCCACACTGTGCCAACATCTTTGTTCCTTTCAAATTCTATCGTTTTGAAATCCTTCATTTCGTTGTTTTTTGATTTCCTATTTTTGTTCGGCTTATTTTCAGGTTATGCAGAAAAGCATCACCTGTTTGATCTTATCTTTTCTTAGCCTTTTGCTGATATTTTTCTTCACATTCATTTTTCATAATACTATCCACAACGGCGGGATCAAGTAATGTAGATGTATCGCCGAAATCATCGGTTTTCCCTTCGGCAATTTTACGCAGGATTCGGCGCATAATCTTTCCTGAACGCGTTTTGGGAAGCCCTTCCACCAGCCTGATTTCATCTGG
>CAYXJS010000025.1:0-23627 GCA_964465045.1 uncultured Bacteroidales bacterium
TTTTCTACAGGGCTTTAACCAGAATAATTATATTTCAAGATGCGGAATTGCTGTGATCAGGTACAAATATTTTGAGATGTTGATTTAGCAACACATATTGTTCATCAGAATAGTTAAAGTGAAATAACAATTCCATTCTCAAAATGCAGGTGGAAAATTTTAGCCAAATATCATCTTTTTTCCAGACTACGTGATTGTTGATTCAGGAATATTTAAGCATGCGCAATGAATAAAAGTTTGGAGCCACTTTTACTCATCCTTATTCACAGCATAAACAGGTAGTGCAGTGTCATAAAGAATTGTTATTTTAATTTGTACGTGTTTATTTCAGAATGCCCGACTTGAGTCTGTTTTAATTAATGCTCCATCAATTCCAGGCTGAATTCTGGTAAAACCAAAAATAAATGTCGAATATAAAATCCATATACAGGAAAAATATGTATTTTCGAATGTTCAATTGTTGAAAACCTCGTTGATAAAACGTTAAGGAGTAGGTTTGGAAGTGAGATTAAAATATTTAATTTTACAGATATTATGAGAAAATCCGTATTTATCATATTGATCTTGTTAATACCGACGCTGTCATGGGGGCAGTTTCAGCAGCAAGAAGACACTGGGGACGTGAAGTTAAAAGACGTGCGCTCCTCCCTTAAAAAAGCAACCGGTTATGTTTACTTGGGTTCAGGTGAATGGGAATCCGGAAAAAATAAGATACCCTATATTCGAACACAAAAATCAGCAGAACAAGCTGCTGAGGCAAGTTTGAGTAAACGCGAACAGCGAAGAATCAAGCAAAAACTCAAAGCCACAAGGGAAGAGCAGCGACTGGGACAGGAAAATTTTATAAAAATGGAACTGCGTGACGTTATCATTGACGGGCAGGCTTTTCAACTGTTGCAAATATGGAAGGAAAAAGGGGAATTTGAGTTTCCGCTTATTAAAGAAGGTTTTTCTACTTATGAATCGATTGATTATTATTTATTCAGAGCTGAAAGGCTGGAGCAAATCCTGCCGAGTCCTTTGGTTTTTAATCAGCCCTATGTAGTAGATTTAAAAGTATTTGTTAATGACAAAATATCTTATCCGGATTCAAAAAATGTAGATGCGCTCATCTCCAAAAAAATCCGCAATGCAACTTATCAGAGAAAACTGGCCTCATACAGCACAACAAATTTGCTGTTGGCGCTTTATCCTACTGTAGATGAAGGCGACAGGAAAATGCGGTTTAATCTCATTGAAAACTACAATAAGGCATATACCCAGCGCAGCTATTTTAACAGAGAGAATCTTAAAAATTTGTTTGATAAAAGATATTTTGAGGTTGATTTTGAGAGTTTTAAGGATTTTATAGGAACGCCTTCCATCTCTTATCAATATACTGACAGCCAGCCAACAACATTTGAAGGCTTTTGTAAGCTTGGCATCAACCAGTATCAATACGGCGATTATTATAATGCGGTGGCTAACCTCAATAAGGCATTACGCATGAAACCGGACTACGATCATTTTGCCATGTACACCCATCGCGGTAACGCAAAATATCGTCTTGGAGACTTGTATGGCGCTTTGGATGATTATAATCTGGCGTTGGAATATCGTCCGGCTGATCCGGAAAAGGAAAATGACTGGTTCAAAAACTATACCAACCGCGGTGTGGTCAAATTTCATCTCGGCGACAAGTCTGAAGCATGTTCTGATTGGAAAAGGGCTTATGAGCAAGGGGTGGAGCAAGCCGGCGAACTTTTGAAAAAACATTGTCAATAAGAATACATGAAAAGCATGAAGAATTATACCCATCATATCATAACGCTGCTTTTGTTATTCTCACTGACGAATACCACATCAGCACAAGAAGGAGCCTATTATGATCCCAATGCGGATTATGAAGGATGGAGCATTGCCCTTGGTACCGGATTCAGCCAGTTTTACGGAGATGTAAGTGAGTATGGTTTTTTTGAAAAACTGAATAATGAGTCGAAACTTTCGTGGTCTATTATGGCCGGAAAAGAAATGAACTCATGGTTCACGCTGAGAGCGCAGATGATGGGCGGACGCCTGAAAAGCTACCGGGATTTGTTTGATGATGACCGGCCCGCCAACTTGTTTTTAGATACAAAATATTTTGAAGCCGGCGTTAACGGAAAGTTTGACATTGATCAACTCTGGAGAGAAAACACCCCGGAAAAAAGATGGGATATTTATGGTGTAGCCGGAATGTGCTTTGCTACCTGGGATGCGCTCTTGCGCGATGCAGTGACGATGAATGAGATTGACCCGAATGCCGAAAGGGTTCATTATGGGGTGACTTTTCCTGTTGGGCTTGGTTTTGAATATCGCATTCATGAAAACTGGCATCTCTATACGGAATGGACTTACCGTTTTGTGGCTTCAGAAATGGTTGACCTGGTTCAAGGAGGGTTTGTGATGGACCCTTTTCTGAATGTAGCTTTTGGGGTAAATTATAAATTCGGGAGTGATTATCTTGCGGATGATAGTGATACCCTTGAGGAGCAAGAATCCTCCAACCGCAGACAGCGCAATCGTGAGGATGAATATGAGCGACTTGACGCGGAAGGTCCGGATATACAGGAAATCTCAACAAACCTGGGTTGTACGCAAACATCCGGTGAGAGTCAGCGTAAATCTGATGAGAGTAGCAACCAGGGTCAGGAAGATATGCAGGAAGATGTTCAGGATACTGGTCGTGAACGTTCATCATCAGGCTATATGGATGCAGATGAAATGTTTGACAGCAGAGGACTGGTATTTAGTGTGCAGTTGCTGGCGGTTAGTAAACCCGTAGATGCCCAAAGATGGAAACAGCAATTCAATATCCGCCGCAATATTTCTGAATCTAAAACCAACGGGCTCTATCGTTACTTTGCCGGCACGTTTGACAGCTACCAGGCTGCTGCCTCTTATGCTGATATCGCCCGCACGAAAGGAGTTAGCGACGCCTTTGTGGTGGCTTTACGCGATGGGAAACGAGTTAGGTTAACATCCGAGATGAAAAACAGAAACTAACATTTTTTATCGTTGAAATACAATGAGCCGTTTGTTTACCGATAGGTTTCGAAACTGAAAATGAGTAGCAATCCAGTTGATTGTTTCTCTCTGATAAATAAAAACATGGGTGTGGTCGTTTTTATATGTCCAGCCCTTAAAGTCAATTCCATCATGATACATATCCGTCATGCAAATTAGCCTTCCATCCGGTTTTAATAAATCTTTAAGGCTTTCAAATTCTTCATCAGGCCGGTGGAAGTGCTCCATCACTTCGCAGCAAATAATGTAGTCATACTTTTTTTCAAGTTTTTCTTTTTTCGGGTAAAAGAAAGGATCATATAGTGCAACTTCGTAGTTGTGCTCTTTGAGCATTTGGGTTACTACCGGCCCGGTTCCGGCTCCGTAATCCAGTCCACTGTTTTCGGGCGAATAATAGTACTTAACCGCTTCAAAAACAGGGTTTGCAAAAACACGATAGGCTTCATCAAAGACATCATTTTCGTGCTGAAGATACCGGTATTTTTCATGTAAAGGGGCTGGATAATCCTTTTCAGGCCTGAAAATACCGCGGCATTCTGCGCATTGATAAAAGTGGTTTTTATAAAACGGGAAACCTGCATTATGGCAAAGCGGACAAAACTCAAATATTACTATATGGTCTATCAAATCAAACGATTTTTTTAATTCTTTACTACACAAGATGCTCATGAATAATGTTCAATAAGGCATCTTTTTTTATCGGCTTGCTGATATATGCGTTACATCCGGCTCTTAGCGCCTTAAGGTGAGTTCATCCGGTCTGCACTTTTTTTGTTGAGTGCTGCTTAACGTCTAAAAATAAATGCATTCTATCGCTTAGAATTTAACAGTAAAACATCATGGTTATAGCTCTTCAAGCAATACAATACCCATATGGGCTGTAAATCTGACTTTTCCATTTTTTACTTTGGCTTTCTGATTACTGTATGCATCCTGTAGAGTAGTGCCATCCTCAAAATAAGGAGCTACCTGAATTGCTGTTTCGTCGCCGCTTACATCCAGAGCCACTACCACTTTGTCTTCATATCCATTTTTATTGTAACTGCGGGCAAAGGTGTATGGTGCATCGCTGATTTTAAGATGTTTTCCGGCGCCCACAGCCGGATGACGCTGACGGAACTGTCCGAGTTTTTGCCAGTGTTTGCGCAGCTCTTCATGGCTGTTATCCTTCCAGTCCATCTTACTCCGCAGGTTCACATCGCCAACTGCGCCTTCAATTTGCAAAGGACGTGCGATTTCATCACCATAATAAATCTGAACCTGGCCCGGAGTGAGCATCAGCTTGGTTGCTGACTCAAAAGTGCGTTCTCTTTCCTTGTCGAACGGATGGCTGTCGTCGTGCGAACTAACGTAGTTCATCACCGTGTAGTTTTTTAAATCAGCATGCAGCAAGCTGTCGTAGGTTGAGAAAAGCTTATCATAGTGATTGTTCGCATCATACTTAAACCCGAAGTTTATCTGGCTGTCGAAGCCATGCGCGAAATAGTCCACCTCCTTTTCACCAAAGCTGAACATTCGTCCGTTATTGATATTGTAGTTATACGTTTCGGCCAGCATAAAAAATTCCTGGTCTTCCTGAATGGCTTCCTGGTTTTTTTTCTTCCATTCGTTAAAAGCAATCTTTGCTTCCTTTGCCAGGATGGTCCATACGTCTTCCTCCACATGTTTCACCGTATCAACTCTGAATCCATCAATACCAAACTCCCTGATGTAATCTGTGATCCACTTAATGATGTAATATTTGGGCGCCCTGGGGTATCCTGTGCGCTCGAAAAATGCATCCAGCTCATCGAGTTCTTGCTGCAGGCGGCCTTCCTTTTTCCACTTATCGCGCAAAGCCTGAGGAAGTTTTACGTCTTCTTCTGATTCTGTGCGGATATCAGGAAGGTTTTCAACTAAGGTACAGAAAATGGTACTCTCATAATCCTCGTAGGTGCATTGTGGTTCGGTGCGCACCCATTCAGAGGGCCAAACAGGGTCTTTTTCAGTAACCGGTCCGGTGTGGTTGATGATGATGTCGAGCATAATACGAATGTTGTTATCATGTGCTGTTTTTACCAGTTCAGCCAGGTCTTCACGCGTGCCAAAGTTCGGCTCCATGCTGGTCCAGTCGCGAATCCAGTAGCCGTGAAAAGCATATGTTTCACCCTGACTTTCGTCTACACTTCCGTGAATCTGCTCATGCACCGGCGAAAACCAAAGCGCATCCACACCAAGATTATTAAAGTATCCTTCTTTAACCTTTTGAGTGATACCCTGAATATCTCCCCCCATAAACTGCCGAAGCTCTTTAGCGTCATCACCACGACCAAAGTTGTTGTCATTGTCGGGATTGCCATTGTGAAAGCGGTCGGTGAGTAGAAAATAAACTGTGGCATTATTCCAGTCAAAGACTTTTTCCTCTTTTTGCAGCTTGCAGCCCGAGACAAGGCTGATCAGTAAAATTGCAAGGATTGTAATACGTTTGAAATTCATAGCTGTAAATTGTTAAGCAGCCGGATTCATTGCTCTGTTAAACAAGAAAGCCTGAACGAACGGCCCGTTATTATTGCAACAAAAATAATTAAAAACAGTGAGGCATGTAAGCTTACCGAAATCGATATCATTCAGTCGGGCGGGAATCTAATTCTTAGTATTCTTATCTACCGTAGTACTCAGCCCTGCGAAAGTTGATTTTCTATATTCAATAAGTAATCAAGTTTCACCTATATAAATTTAGTGTAATTTTTCAGGTTATGATCAGTGTAGATTTAACTGATTTCCACAGATTCCGGAAGCCAGGTAAATGATTGCAATTATATAATGTATTGTTTATTTGAATGTTATATAATGTTGAATTCTGTAGATATATGGCTGACTATCATACTATTAACTTACGAACGTAGAAACTTACGAACTTAGAAACTGAAATCATACTTTGATTCGAAATAAATAACCAGCACCGTTGTTTTTTCTATTTTAGCACCTGTGAAAATGGAAACAGGAAAATATCTGACCATTTTTAACTGGTATCACAAAAAGGATTTTAATGAATAAGAAACAAGCTGGCGCCACACTATACCAATACTCTTTGATTATCATCATTTTGATAGCCATAGCTTACAGAGGAGGCAGGGATTTTTTATTTCAGAAAAATGACGTGGAAGTTACTGTTTCATTGGATGATATCAAAGAAATTTACCCCGGGGCTTCGAAATTTAAGCTTAATAGAAACGGTGCCTATGCGGCCTTTGACAGCAATCAGCAAAAGCTGGGATCAGCGCTGCTTTCGTCTGACTACTCCAGGCAATTTGGATATAGCGGTATTGTTCCTTTATTAATTGGGGTTGATGATAGTTTAACCATAACAAAAGTAACGCTACTGCCAAATAACGAGACACATGACTATATTCGGGCTATTTATGATGAAAAGTTTATTGGCAGTTGGAAAGGCGTAAGCTTGTCAGAAGCTATTGACCAAAAGGTTGATGTTGTATCGGGCGCTACGCATACAAGCAAAGCCGTGATAAAGGGGGTACGGAATACCGCCTCTTCTGTAATGCATTCTGATGCCGCAGCAATCAATGATTCCAATGTGTGGACAACTATTAAGGATATTCTCTTTTTGGGTTTGATCTTGTTGTCTTTGGTCATGGTTTACAGAAAGGGTTCTGCAAGGTACCGGACGCTTTACATGTTTCTGGTGTTATTAATCATGGGTTTAATACTGAATAATGCATTGTCGGCACAGTTGCTTAGTAGTTGGCTGAAAGATGGATTCACATGGCAAACCAACTGGCAAAGTGCTGTGATATTTTTTCTGGCATTGATTATCTCTTTTATGGGGAAACGCCAGCTTTACTGCAACTACCTGTGTCCGATGGGAGCTTTGCAGGAGCTCACCAATCGTTTTTCGCCTTTCAAGAAAAAATCATTGCCAACACGATTTAAGGGGTTGACGGTCAGGGAAATTTACCTTGTGCTGATTGCCGGTGCCTTGTTGCTGGGGTTTACACCCGAGTTATCTTACGCCGAACCGTTTATGTTTTTCTCATTCCGGGTAGCAGGCATTGGACTCATCATCTTTGGCCTGGTAGTTATTCTATTGTCTGTCTTTTTCACCAAGCCGTGGTGTGCGGTTTGTCCAACAGGTTGTTTGCTGGATACCATTTCTTACAGAAAAGTTAAAAACGTGAAATCACAATAATTCAGAATCATGCAAAAGTCAAAATTTTTAAATATTGTGCTTGCCATTGCCGTCATGGTGTTGGTAATCCAGTTAAAGAATAAAGAAAGCAATCCTGATAAATCAGAAACAACCCAAACCTCTGTAACAGAGGATTCGATAACAATAAAACCAGATTCAGCTATGATTCCATTTAAGAAAAAGTCTTTAGGTGTGCGAAGTGAAGTTTATCCCAAGCCTGCGTTTGTCATCGGTTCTTACGATGAGGAAGGCAAGCCCAACATCATGACTGCGGCGTGGGCCGGAATATGCAACTCTGACCCGCTTAGTATTGCGGTTTCCATGCGCCCGGCCACCTACTCGTATGGCAACGTAACAACTTCGAAATCATTTACCGTCAATGTGCCATCGTCTGAAATGACCCGCTATGTTGATTATGCAGGCCGTTTTTCCGGAAGAGATGTTAATAAATTCGAGGAAACCGGGCTTACTCCTGTTAAAGGCGAGTTTGTAAATGCCCCTTATGTGAAGGAGTTTCCGATTGTTATTGAGTGTGAACTTACCGAATATCATGATTTAGGTTCCCACAGGCAGTTTATTGGCAAAGTTATCGATGTGAAAGTGGATGAAGCCATCTTAAATGCAGAAGGCCGGGTAGACGTGAATTTGCTGAATCCACTAATATACGGCGGAGGACGCTATTATGAGACAGGACCTTTTATTGCCAAAACCGGGGAGTCTTTGAATGAAATTGACGGCGAACCTTTTGTTCCCGATTACAGCCGGATATATGCCAATGAAGCTTTGGAGGTAATTCATAACCGCAAAAGCGTCAGGCATTTTACCGATCAGCCGGTTTCAAAAAAGCAACTGGAGACCCTGCTGAGGGCAGGCATGGCCGCTCCAACAGCGGTTAACAGACAACCCTGGGCATTTTATGCGGTAACTGAGCGCGAAACCTTAGATGCATTGGGAGAACAGTTGCCGTATGCGAAGATGCTCTTCCAGGCACAAGCCGCCATTGTGGTTTGTGGTGATATGGAGAAAGCCGGAAACCTGAAAGATAAAGGCTACTGGGTGCAGGACTGCTCTGCTGCCAGCGAAAACATCCTTCTTGCAGCCGAAAGCATCGGTTTAGGAGCTGTATGGACGGCCGCGTATCCCTATGACGACCGAACCAATGCAGTGATAAGCGAGCTCAGTCTGCCCAAAAAACACGTACCATTAAATGTTATCCCTATCGGTTATCCCACAGGCGAAGACAAGCCCAAAGACAAATGGAAACCGGAGAATATTAACTGGCGATAGTTAATTATATGTGGATTGAAAGCCCGCTCAATTCTGATAGGGGTCGGAAGGCAAATGGTTTGTTGCGGGACTAAAATACCCAGATAATCTTAATAACCATCGGGAGGGTGCTAGATTCATGAATTCCTTTTTATACGATAAGGATAAAGAATGCACTATAAGAATAGCACCCGCATTTATGCGGGTGAAGATGGTGACCCTAAAGTCTTCATAGAGTGCGCTTCAGCGCACTTTCTTTCCATCCCAAACCTTAAATCCATCGGGTTTGCATGTTTTTAGAATGTTTTACCAGCCAAAAACATTCTACTCCAGCCTGAGTGGGACTTGAAGAAGGAGGCTGTTTTTCTATAAACATTTGATAACTAAGGCATTACACATGGGAATTCTGAGGTTCTGCTGAATCAGAAAACAAAAAATAACAATATTGCGTTTTGTGCACGCTTTCTGTCAAGTCGATATTTAAAAACGATATAAACATTACGGCGGTTTGATACAGGGTTAATATTAATCTGCTCCTCAAAGATTGCTTGTTTAAAAGATTAAATCAAGACTTACTATTGGACTAACAATAGTAGAACCGGGCAATTATTTTATAAGATTTTCATATCTTTACTCCAACTGATTTCAGAATTATGAACCCTCAGTTTATTAGAGCTTTCAGCAAAAAAGAATATTACATTAAAAATATGAAACGAATGACGAGTATTATCTTAATGATTATTGGCGTTGTGGTTTTCGGTATTGGTCTTTTTCTTTTTCTTCAATCAGAGAACAGTGATAAACCGGAGAAAAGCACAGAAGATTTGAATAAAATTGTTGAAATGGCTATTGCAGATGGGGTTTTAACCTCTAATGAGCGTTCATTTATCAAGAAAATTGCTAAAGAAAAGGAGCTTGACTATGACAGGATAATAATAGACATTGAAGAGCAGATTGCACTTTCTGATGTGGAGTCTGAAACGGCCCTAATTGATTATAACAAGAAGCATGGAGATGATTTTGAAAAATTTGTTGTAAAAAAATTCAATAAGGATTTTTTCACTATTAAGGAGTGGGCTGGGGATAAGTATGTGGATGGAAGTTATGCCGAAACCACTCCCCAACCCGACTTATTAATGGAATTCAGAATACAGGAAAACAGCAGCAGGTTTGCGGTTGAATGTAAATGGCGCAAGAATTTGTATAAGAATGGGATTATATTTGCTTCACGCGAACAATTGAATCGTTATAAAAACTATGGGGAGAAAAATGAAATTCCGGTTTTTCTTGCTATTGGCATGGGAGGTAAAGGAATATCACCTGAAAAGTTGTATGTTATTCCATTGAAGGATATTGACAAAAACTATATTCATAAAAGCAAGCTTAGCAGATATGAAAAGGACATAGAGAATAATTTCTTTTATGACTATAAAACAAAAAAGCTCAAATAGAGGTAGATGATGCTTTCTAAGTAATTAATAAACCATTGAAACAATGACCACAGAACAATATATTGAGCGTATTTACGCCTTTAACTATCAGAAAATCATAGCAGCTCTCACCGCAACCCACTGCCTGATGCAGGAGGTGGATAAGATTGATTTTGGGAAAAAGTAAGGTGGTATTTGTGAAACTTCGACTTAAAGTAATAATATGACGATTAATATCATTTTGTTATTTGCCGGACTTTTTCTGGTGATCAAAGGGGCTGACTGGCTCATCAAAGGCGGTGGAGCACTGGCACGACGGTATCATATTCCTGAGCTGGTCATTGGCATAACGGTAGTGGCCTTCGGCACCTCCCTGCCGGAATTGGTTGTTAACGTGTTTGCTTCGATCGAAAACCAGCAGGAGTTGATCCTCGGGAATGTGATTGGCAGCAACAATTTTAACCTGTTTTTTATTCTGGGCATCAGTGGATTGATTGCTCCTCTGGTAGTGCAGTCGGGGACAGTATGGCGTGAGATACCCGTCTCTCTGCTGGCCGCTGTGTTGCTCTTATTTCTTGCCAATGGTTTTATAATAGGGGGCGGGCAACAGATAAGCCGCATTGATGGCCTTGTAATGTTGTTGTTTTTCGTCGCTTTCCTGTATAACATCTTCCGCCAGATTAAAAGCGATCCCTTAGCAGAAGGAAGCGATGCCCCGGCACTCAAAAATTATAAGATATGGCTTTTTATTGCCCTGGGACTGGCCGGGCTGCTTATTGGCGGACGCCTGGCGGTGGATAACGCTGTCATTATAGCTACCCGGATGGGCGTCAGTCAAAAAATCATCGGCCTGACCATAATTGCCGTGGGCACCTCGCTCCCTGAGCTGGTCACTTCCGTGGTGGCGGTTATGAAAAAGAGCAACGATATCGCTGTGGGTAACATTATTGGCTCCAATATCTTTAATATCCTGCTCATTACAGGGGTTAGCTCTGTTATTCGCCCGATAGCCTTCGATGCAGCATTCAATCCCGACCAGTATTTTTTGATAGGGGGGACGCTCTTTCTTTTTATTGCCATGTTTACCGGGCAAAGAAAGAAACTTGATCGCTGGGAAGCCGGTGTTTTAGTAGCGGCCTACATGGTTTACCTGGCAGTGCTGATACGGCAAGCCGTTTGATCAATCATAGAGCCATAACGATAAGGATGTGCAGAAGATCACATTTTTTAACGCTACGTATACAGCGTATTTTATACATTTGTTAGGATTTAGAAAATCATGATTATGCAACAGAAGATTCTTATTATTATCAACGATGCGCCTTACGGTACAGAGAAGGCTTACAACGCCCTTCGCATGGCGATGACACTTCAAAAAGAGCATGGAGAGAATGTGGAAGTAAAAATATTCCTTTTGGCTGATGCCGTTTTCTGCGGGTTGCCAAATCAAACCACGCCAACTGGCTATTACAATATTGAAAGGATGCTGAAATCCGTTATAAAAAAAGGGGGTGAGGTGAAAAGTTGCGGTGGATGCTCCGAGGCCAGGGGGATAGATAAGTTGCCGTTTATCGAAGGGGTGAAGATGAGCAACATGAAGGAATTTGCCAGGTGGACAGTCGAATGCGACAAAGCGCTGACATTTTAAGGCAAGATTATATTTCAAATTGCACATTCTTTGGTTTGAAAAGCCCCCATCATATTCAATGGGATCATTCTATTTACCTTTTGGCGGAACCGTTTTTTTGTTGGCATCACCTCACGGGTGGCCGAAGGATTAACTCCCAACCGAACGGTAGGTTTGGTTTTCAACATTCTGGTTTTCGTCAACCTAATACTCATGGCCAGAAACTTATTGAAGTCTTATTATAATCGCAGAAAACTGTTATCAGTAAAGCAAACCGTCGCCAGGTATTTGATAATATATGCCGGCTGGGTGATTGCTGAATTTTTTGTGTTTTCTTTTTTGGGAATGCGGTAGCTATCTTATTGAGGAATAAACCCCTCCATCGCGCCAAGCGCAAACAGACTGATATCGTATTTCACAGGGTCGTCTTTATCCAATTCCCGGAGGTTTTGTGTCAATTCTTCCACCGCTTGCCAATCGTTTTGCTTTCGCTGAAGGAGCCCGAGTCCGCGGGAAATTTTCGCAGTATGCACATCCAGCGGGCACATCAGCAGGGCAGGGGAGGTGTTTTTCCAGATGCCGAAGTCGATGCTTTCGGGGTCATTTCTGACCATCCATCGTAAAAACATGTTCAGCCTTTTGGCAGAAGCATTTTTTTCTGGATCAGCTAAATGTTTTTCTGTACGAGGCAGGTGTGGCGCATCAAAAAAACGCTTTTTGAAGCGATGCAGGAGCGCTTTGATATGCTCATCAGGATGGGTTTTTTCCAAAAAGAAAGCTTCCAAATCGGGATAATTTTTATAAATACTACGTAAACGGCTAACAAAAAACAGGCAGTCATCGCCGTTAAATGTCCTGTGGACAAATTGGGTAAAGACCTTATTATCTTGCTCCTGACTGCTTAGCATGAAGTCATGCGGAGCATTGTCCATACAATGCATAAGTTTTGTCGCATTATTGATGATGGTTTTTCGCTGTCCCCAGGCAATGACCGCTGTTAGGAACCCTGCGATTTCAATATCTTGCTTTTTCACAAAACGGTGAGGGATTTGTATCGGATCGTGTTCGATAAAAATCCGCCCGCCGTATTGCTGATATTTGCTATCCAAAAAGGATTTCAGGTCTTGCATTCACTATGGAATTACCTTATGATGAGCTTCCGGGTCTCTGTTTGAGAGCCATCAATGAATGTAACAAAATACAAACCTGACGTTCCCGGCTCAAAATTGATCGTTTCTGCTTGTTTTGCATTTTGTTTCAGCAGTATTTTCCCCTGGCTATTGCTTATCGTGACTGTTCCGGCTTTTTTTGTGTTGATAGTGGCAGCAGAAACAGCCGGATTCGGGTAAACCGAAAAGCTCTCAGGTTCTGTTACTGAAATCTGGTTGTCTATTATTCCGATATTGCCGTCGTGGTGCATATTTTGTGCATAGATACCCTGGTCGCCGCGACTATCCTGCCACGATAGCACATATTGTTCCTGATGCTTGTCAGAAACGGTGACGTTGGAAATTCCGGAAGGATACGCAGAGATAGTTGACACCGACTGAGGCCACACGGATTCACCCTCCTGGTTTAAAGCCATGGCATGAAGGAAGCTTTCAGAAGTTTCTCCGGTTTTGCTGTAAAAAACAATCATTTCGCCATCATTACGCAATTTAAGGTCGTGAAGTGCGTCAAACGTAGTGCCGAGAGCCAGGAGCTCCAATCCATTGTTCCCCCAGAGTCGCTCGCCGTCAGCAGAAATCCGCTGGCCGAATAAACCGCTCTCATTCTGGTTTGCATCGGTTTGACGCCAAAAGGCGTAAATTTCATTTTTCTGGATATCTCTGACAGCAATCGGGTCAAAGCGCTGAACTCCTGTACCTGTACCTAGTTCAACGCCGTTGGTAGTTAGCGTTGCAATTCCCTCACTGTCTACATGCTGTACATAAGCCGTAGAAATCATGTCGTTGTTCCGGTCGTCATGCCAGGCAATTATCACCCCATTATCATTATCAGATTTGACAGACAACTCTGTAAACCCGGCAATTCCACCTGCATCTGAAATCAGGGCAGGCTCATCCCATACTTCCTCCCCATCGGCATTGAGCATCATGGCATACAAATGGCGCGTAGCTGCCGGGAAACTGCCTGATGTAAGTGAATATACCACAATCACATTTTCGCCTGCAGCGGTCATGAAAGGATCAGAATAACTCACGTCATCACTATCCGAAGTAAATACCAGACCTTCTTCACCAAAAAGCAGGTTCCCATCATGATCGACAGCGGTTACTACAAGCTGGTCTGATGCCGTTTCACGTGGATGAATGTATGTGATAAAGGCAATGTTGTTGTCATTGATTGCCAGTTTGGGTTCATATTCCGGTTCGGGAGTCTGACTGCAGGCGATTCCGTTATCGCCCCACAGAAACTCACCTTCAGGTGAAACTTTATAGGCGTGAATGTCAGGATTTCCGGTGCGGGTATCTGAAAAAGATACTACCGCATTCCCTGATGGATCAATATTCATAGAAAAATCGGAAATCCATGATTGCTGCTCATGATCGCTAATTAACAGAGGTTCATCCCATAAAAAATTGCCATCCTTGTCTAGATAAGCCATGAGTACATCGTAATTTCCGCTTCCGCTGGAGTGAAAAGCAATGTATGTATTTCCTTCCGTATCTGAAGCCGTCTTGGGTAGGGCTTCATCACCGGAAGTTTCATAAATTTGAATGTTCTCCTCCGGATCATTGGGCCATTGGGAAAAAGCATTCACAGCAATAAAGGTTAAAAAGAGTAGTAGATAGTTTTTCATAACAACCTGTTTTAGATGTAAATTTAATATCAATTTGTGTTTTATCCTCTGTTTGAACTTTTTTTTCACTTGTATGATCAAGCTTTATTCTATAAGTTGTTTATTTACGATTGACTGTCTTTCAACCCTTTTCTTCAGGATTTGTTTATATTGTAAGAAATAGTAATTGTCTGGTTTCATGTTTAGCGCTTTGTCAATCCAAAATACAGCCATTTCCAGGTTTCCCTGCATTTCGGCGGCTAAGGCCATGTTATAGGCAGCATAAGCTGATTTTGCACCCCTTTCTTTTTCGGCTACCGGCTTCCATATTTGTGCTGCTTTTAGCCATAAACCTTCTGAAGCATACCGGTTGGCTTTAGTCATATCATTGGTGTAATAGTCAAAATAAATCCGTTCAACTTCTTTCCAGTGGGGCGCAATTTGCTGCAGGAATTCTCTTCCGTTGCTGTATGAAATTTCATACAGGGCATCTTTATAACTTATAAGGTCATCACCTGCGCTGCCGCGCGAATATCCGTAAGCGCTGAAAAAAAGTGTATCGCCCAGATAAGTTTGATACAGTGGATGGTTTTTGTTTTGGCTGTATACCCGCCATACGGTCATCAGTGTGGTTTTGCGTTCAGCAAGGTAATATCCATCTGTGTAATCATAATACAGGCTGTCGAAGCTATGGAACGTTTCCAGGGATACAAGCGATGTAGCTTCCAGCTTTCCTGTTAATCTTTTGATTTGTAGTGGCTGCAAAGGTTCTAAATAATCAGTAGCAGAAGATGATAGTTTGATAATGGTGTCATTATTTACTGTATTTCCTTTAGGGGAAATGTTTAAATAATGGGCAAAAGTATACAAGGCATTATCAGACACAATACTATCGTAATATTGACTGGTTTTTTCATAATACGAACCTGCGTATCTCAACCCGGATTTTTTGCGCTCTTCCTGCGGAAGGTAACTGCGATTAATCAGGGCTACGCTGTCTAGATCATTAATAAGATTTTGTTCTTTAGCAGGATAAAGAATTTCAGTTGTGGTTTTCCGGGGCGCGTAACAGCCTTGAAAAACCAACATTAACAATAATAGCATCAAATAGAAATTAATTAAATACCTGTTTTTCATAAAGGATAATTGAACACTATTTTAAAAACATCCAAAATTAAATCATTCATCCGAAATAACAGGTGTTATGATGAATTTGCTCAGAAATGAAGTAAAAAGTTCATGAAATCCTAAAGTATCATCCCGGGAAATGCTGCAAAATTCCCTATTTTTGCCCGCGCAGGAAAAGATATCAACTGCATCCAGAAGTTTCTTAATAAATAAATCATGATATATTCAATCTTAAAAATTCTGCTTCTTCCGGTTCACCGGCTCTATTACAAAAGAATTATTGTTGAGGGTAAAGAGAATATTCCGAAAGGAAGTGTGATTTTCACTTCCAATCATCAAAATGCGATGATGGATGCGATGGCTATCGTGGCTACAAGCGGACGAAAACCATGGTTTATGGCACGCGCTGACATGTTTACTTCGGCATTTTACCGCTTTTTGCTTTCTGTTTTCAGAATACTGCCTATTTACCGGAGGAAAGACGGAAAAGACGGATTGAAAAAGAATGATGATGTTTTTGATGATGCCGCTAACCTTTTGCTGAAAGGCAAAAGTTTGGCATTGTTTCCTGAAGCCGGACATGCAGAGCACCGGCGTTTGCAGGCCTTGCGAAAGGGATTTGTAAGAATTGGATTCAAGGCGCTGGAAAAAGCAGAATTCAAAAAAGAAATTGCTATTGTACCTGTTGGGGTATATTACTCTGAGTTTTCACAGTTTCGTCAGAATCTTCATGTGCGATACGGAAAGCCGGTTATGTTGTCAAATTATCGCGAACTTTTCGAGAACAATCCTCAGAAAGCATTTAATATTGTAAAAAGCCAGGTAGCCAAACGGATCATACCCATGATGATTAACATCAAAAACTATGATTATTATCATACTTTTGAACGGTTGATTGCTTTATACACTGAGCGGATTTTACCGAAACTGGGCATAGGCCCTCGCAATGAAAGAAATTTATTTCTGGCACGGCAAAAAATCATTTACCTGATGAATCATATTCTGGAGCATAAGCCCCAGCAGTTTCATAAGTTGCGTTTAGCTTTAGATGACCATTTCAATGAAATCAAAAGGCTGGGATTTGAAGTGCAGGAAATAGAACGCTTTGAAAACAAACCGGTTTCGATTTTGCCGCGTATTATGGGATTGATTTTGCTGTTCCCGGTGGCGCTTTATGGCTTTGCCTGGAATGTGATACCGTACTACATAGCCCGCATTTCTGCTAAAAAAGCCGGCGATCCGCATTTTTTGAGCACATATAAGTTTGGCGTGGGCGCAGTAGCATTTCCGTTGTTCTATCTTTTAACAGAATGGGGGCTTAGCCACCTGTTTACTAACCCGTTTCAGGCTTTATCCTGGTTGTTATCCTTACCTTTGGCAGGGTTAATTGCCTATAAATGGCGACACTGGTTTCGGGAATGGAATGTGAACCGAAAGCTGAATAAAGCCGTGAAATCGGGGCATGGAGATGAATTTGAGATGCTTAAGCAGCGTAAGGCTTTGATAGAGCAGATAGATGCTTTGATAGAGCCTTATTTTTAGACAAAAAAAGCCGTCCTGTAAAGAACGGCTTTTTTTGAATCATCAGAATGAGTATTTAATTCTTTTTGAACGGTTCAATAATTTCCAGCCCCCGTTTGATGGCCTTTTCGTTCATAGGCAGCAGGTGATGATAACGCTCCGGCAAAGACTTTTTCAGTCCGTCTACCACGTTTTCCAGTTTTACCAGCGGTTTTACCTTGAGGTAGCCGCCGAGCACAATCATATTAAAAACCTTATTCATGCCCATGTTAGAAGCTTCCTGTGCGGCAGCGATCTGATATACTTCTATATCTTCACGTTCCGGATGACGCGTGATGCCGTTAGGGTCATAAATTAATGTTCCTCCGGGTTTTACTGTCGACTCAAACTTATCCATGGATTGTTGGTTGAGGATAATGGCAGTATCGAATGTTGACAGGATAGGTGAACTGATGCGCTCATCGCTGAGAATTACGGTTACATTGGCTGTGCCACCCCGCATTTCCGGCCCGTAAGAGGGCATCCAGCTTACTTCCTGTTCCTGCATAATGCCTGAATATGCCAGGATTTTACCCATTGAGAGCACTCCCTGACCTCCAAATCCGGCTATAATGATTTCTTCTGTCATAATATTCTTTTTTATGATTTATTTTTCCGGTGTTTTAATGTCACCCAGCGGATAGAACGGGAACATGTTCTCTTCCATCCATTTATTGGATTTTACCGGTGTCATCTTCCATCCTGAATTACAATTGGAAACGACTTCCACAAAAGAGGTTCCCTTATTTTCCTGCTGCAATTGGAAAGCCTTTCTGATGGCTCTTTTGGTTTTCCTTACATTTCCTGGCTTGTGCACAGCCTGGCGTGTTACATAACATGTCCCGGGCAGTCCTGCAACCAGTTCAGTCATCTTAAGTGGATGCCCCATCAATTTAGCATCACGTCCGTAAGGTGATGTTGATGATTTCATCCCTTCTAGTGTTGTGGGCGCCATTTGTCCGCCTGTCATTCCATAAATGCCATTATTTACGAAAATAATCGTAATGTTTTCCCCACGGTTGCAGGCATGAATGGTTTCAGCCGTGCCAATAGCCGCCAGGTCGCCGTCACCCTGATAGGTAAAAACCGTTTTTTCGGGCCAAACCCGTTTAATACCTGTAGCTACGGCCGGAGCTCTTCCGTGAGCAGCTTGTTGCATATCGATATTCATAAACTCATATGCCAGTACTGAGCAACCTACCGGGGCAATCCCGATGGTTTGATTTTCCAGGCCGAGTTCTTCGAGGACTTCCATCGTAATGCGATGTACCACACCGTGACCACAACCGGGGCAATAGCTCAGCGGTTTGTCGGTCATCAGGCCGGTTTTTTCGTAGACTATATTTTCTGGTCTTTTGATATCTTCCATAAGTTATCCTCCGATAATTTTTTGTTCTAAATTCTCCAGTATTTCTTCCGGTGAAGGAATCATGCCGCCAAAGCGTCCAAAATGGGCTACAGGCACCCTGCCATTTGCAGCTAGCTGAACATCTTCAACCATCTGGCCGGCGCTCATTTCCACCGAAAGGATTCCTTTAACGCCGTTATCAATTAATTGAGCAATCTCTTTTTTAGGAAACGGCCACAATGTAATTGGGCGCAGCAGTCCCAACCTGATGCCTTTTTCACGGGCCAGTTTAACTGATTGCTGACACAGGCGGGCGCTGGTTCCGTAAGCTACCAGGAGATATTCCGCATCTTCACAGAAGGATTCTTCAAAAAGCACCTCATTTTCTTCGAGCTCTTTATACTTTTCCTGCAGATGCAGGTTTACTTTTTCCTGTTTGGCAGGATCAAGTTCGAGAGAGGTAATAATCCTTCTGTCTTTTCCGCTGGCTCCTGTTGTTGCCCATGGGAATTCCTTGTTGATTTCCTCTTCTGTCCGGCGTTCTTTTTGTTCACTCAGAATAACTTTTTCCATCATCTGCCCTATCGCTCCATCTGATAAAATCATGGCCGGGTTTCTGTACTTTTCAGCTAAATCAAAAGCAATGCTCAGGTGGTCGTACATCTCCTGAACCGAATTAGGCGCTAGGGTAATTAGTTTGTAATCGCCGTGGCCTCCACCTTTTGTGGATTGGAAATAATCAGCCTGAGAGGGTTGAATGGTTCCCAGTCCCGGGCCTCCTCGTACTACATTACACAGTACGCAGGGAAGTTCTGCTCCGGCGATGTAAGAAATGCCTTCCTGCATCAGAGAGATACCGGGGCTGGATGAAGAGGTCATCACACGTTTTCCGGAACCCGCAGCGCCATACATCATATTTATTGAAGCTACTTCACTTTCGGCTTGCAATACAGCCATGCCGGTGCGTTCGTGGGGCTTTTCTGCCATCAGGTATTCCATCACCTCACTTTGAGGTGTAATCGGATAACCATAATATGCATCGACACCTGCGCGAATAGCCGCTTCGGCTATCGCTTCGTTGCCTTTCATTAATCTTAGTTCTTGTTCCATTATTAAGATAATCTTTTTTATTAACAGAAAATTATTGACGTACCCTGTAAACGGTTATGACTCCATCAGGGCAGACTACGGCACAATTGGCACAACCAATACATGTGTCGTTTACCACTTCCATGTAATGATATCCTTTGCCATTCACTTTTTTCGACATTCCAATGGTACCTTCAGGGCAAGCATCAATGCAAACCTCGCATCCCTTGCACCTTTCTATGTCCACGACAATGTCTCCTTTTGCTTTTGCCATATCGTAGTAATATTTATGTGTTGTATTTATAAGTTAATTTTTGTGTTTACGAAATTACGTATTTTTCCTTTTATTTATTGGACAATAGCTTCTAAATAGTGCTTTGTTTGTCAATTTATATCAGGTTTAAATTAGCATGAACTATTTTTTACAGCAATTCTGTTATTTAATTCACACATACTAAGAGTGGTGATTATAAAACTTTTTGAGCCGCTCTTCCAAAGCCGGAAACTGTTCGCGCTGAACGAGCGAAACACAGGCACGCAAACCTTCAGTACGATCACTTCCCGTGGACTCAAGGGAGATGGCGCTGATGCCATAATAAATTAGCGCTTTATTTAGCTCATCACCGGTAAGGCCGGGATAAGAAATCGTAAAATAAAATCCATCTGCAATAGGCTTATCTTCATCTTTGTCATATACAATCTTAAACCCGTTTTCGGTGAATAACTTTTTCATGATTTTGGCTTTCTCACCATACTCTTTAGCTACTTCCACAAAATCATATTCACCGTCGTTAACGGCCTTTAGCATGGCAGCTACACCGTATTGGGGTGAGTGGGCTGTTCCGGCGCTGAGTGGGTAAATTGTACCGAATACCATAGCATGGCCAAAATATTCGCTGTTATAAAAACGCTTTAAATCAGGATATTGCTTACTAAACAACTTGTCTGACAGAACAAACATACCCAGCCGCTGGCCTGCATAATTAAATGCTTTGGATGTACTGATAAGTAAAATATACTGATCGGTATATTTGGCTACAGTATCCTGATAGGGAGGCTCCCCGGGTTTTGACATGTCTTTTCGAAAGTCCATGGCAAAGTAAGCCAGGTCTTCTATCACGACAACATTGTATTTGTTGGCTAACTCACCAATAATCTGAAGTTCATTATCCGTAAAGCAAATCCACGATGGATTATTGGGATTGGAATAAACGATAGTGGAAATATTACCTTTAGACAGATATGACTCCAGTTTATCCCGCAATTTATCGCCGCGGTACTCGTAAACATCAAAACGCTCATAAGGAATATTCAATACCTGGCATTGCATTTTTTGCACCGGAAACCCGGGATCAATAAACAATACGGTGTCTTGTTCTGTGATCCGCCGCGTTGTGGTTAAGAAAGCTGCAAAGCCCCCTTGCATAGAACCTACAGTAGGCAAGCAACTGTCCGGACTTACATCAATATTCATAAAATTCTTTACAAAACGCGATATCTCCTTTTTCAATGGCGGTATTCCCTGAATATCGGGGTATAAAGAAGCAACGCCACTTTTAAGGGCATCTATTTCTGCGTTAATACCCACGTCGGCTGCCGGCAATCCCGGAATACCCATTTCCATCCGGATAAATCTTTCGCCACTGGCTTTTTCAATATCATCTACGAGTTTCTTGATTTCGCGGATAGATGATTTCCCAACATTGGAAATGCGGTTTTGAGCTAATTTTTCATCAACAATCTGAGGATTTATAGGTGTGTCTGACTTCATAATATTTAACTTTTCTGTGTTAATGTAATAACGATTCCTGTCCTCAAAATTATAAAAAATTCCTGTTTTTTATAAGTTTGCATTTTTTAGAAAATAAGAGCCAGGTTATGAGACATGTAAATACTTGTGCTATATGTATATATTTTTATACGTAAAGAAATTTTGTGTTTAAATGCTTGAGTTCAGTTTAGTAAGTTTGTATGTTTCTAAGTTTGTAGTTTGATAATTTGAAATTTTACTACTCAAATGAAGAATAAACAACTAATTTACTGGTTTTTCGGCTATATTTTTTATTTAGGCGAAAAGCAGGATGTCGGCCTAAAGGCCTGATGATGAAAGGAGCGGGCTTTGCTACTTGCCCTACCATAAATGGAGGGGTTAGTCAAAAACCTTAGAATGAAGATATGATCAGGATGTAAGGAGAAAGAAATGGCACACCGACGCATTGGAAATAAACAATAAGTCGCCGCGCCATTTTTCTTGTTTTCCACTCTAAAACCGTACTTCCGGCATTCATGTTTCGCTGGCATAGCTCGCGAAAACCAACTTCTTCATGAGACTAGCACCCCCATTCATGGGGGTGTAAAAAGCGCCGATTTCTGCCATATCAGGGCGCTTCAGCGTCCTTTTCAAGTAGGGGCAAAGCACGCTGAAGCGTGCTAAGGAAAAGGCCATGAGGCTCTTAAAACACCCACCTGAATGTGGGTGCTATGCTCATAATTCGGGTTTGGTTTTTATCAAAAATCCTGAAAGGGATTGAATTTGAATAGCCCTGTATGAAATGCAGGGTAAAGGTGGTTAGGAAAAAAGCAGAACCCTGAAAGGGTTCAACCCTTTCAGGGTTGTTGCTTTCTTATGTCAATTCTTCATCCCCGGGTTTTACCCGGAGCTATTCGGATTAAACCGCTTCGCGGTTCTGTGAAAGAAAGCTTTTCTTTCAAATTCCTTGCACTACCACTGCCATACCATAATAAAGGTTTTGCATATGAAACCTGCGATAGAGAAATCTAATCACATGCCGGCCTAAAGGCCTTTTGATAGACGGGCAATATTAACTTGCATCATCATAAACGGTGGCTTTAATAAAGATATTTGAAGGTGAGATGAATTACTAACTGCGCCCTTCAGAGTGCCGATTAGACGGTAGGCTGACCCCTTGAGTCCTTTAATTCCGGCTCAGGATGGCAGCGATGGCCAGTATAACACCCAGCATAATCCCCAATACAGCAGCAAAGAGTACCTGGAAATCTACCGGCAGCAAAAATGTTATGGTGTGTGCTGGTATCCAGAACAGCGGAATGGTTTTTTTGAATACAAATTCATACTGCACTTTCCAGTTCAGGTTACGGATGATCTGACCAAAAGGAAGCGGAGTGAAAAAGCCTTTTAAAGTGCCTCCGGTTTGCTCTATGTGAGTGTCTGTGATTTTATGGAATGTCATCATTACCGGCGCAAAAATCAGGTTCATAGCCGTGCTGATAGCAAAAGCTACAGCTACTTTATTGACAGACAACGGACCGGCAAGGTATTTCCGGGCGCCTTCAAATCCCAAATCATATTCTAAAAACAACGGAACGCCATGGTAAAAGGTAGTAAAAGCAAGCTTGATGCCCAATCCGATCACTCCCCACACAATCGCTCGGGGCAAAACCCCGAAACCACGCTCACTGTATAATCCCTTTTTGATGCGTAAGCCTATGGATTCGCCCAGCGTAGCCAAAACCGCAAACTTAAAAAAGCTCATCAGCATCGGATGGTGATGATTAATATCCAAATATGTTTGATAGATGGTTTCAGAAAAAAAGAAAGGCATAAATGCTGATACAACAATTAAGCCGAATAGAATATCCTTTATTTTCATTATAACTTGCTTCTATTTAGAATACTTGTAAATAAAATTTTCTGTAAAATACTTGCGCAAACTTAAGAAAAGCAGGGAAATTCAGACAAGACGTGAATGGTTAATTTGGGAATAGTTGATTTGTGAGTCGTTGATTGGTGAATTGTTAATTTGTGAATGGTTGATTTGTGAATGGTGAATAGTGAAGAGGCGTTTTTAGGAGTTTTTTCTAAATAGCTGATTGTCTATGTCTGGAGTTGACCTGACTGCGTCGGCAGACCAGTCAGAGTCTCATATTTTAATGGTTTTGATTTGATAATGATAAGGAGGGAGCAAAACTTTGGAGACCTTTTTAAAATACCAGATTAGTATACTCAGGACTGGTTTGAATAATAACCTTTCTATAATTCCAAGACCAAAAAAACCTGCAGAAGTGCATCCTGCAGGTTTTTCAGAAAAGATAAAAGTCTTTTAACTATTTCAGCAATTCGGCCATTTTGGTTCCGATTTCCGCCGGGGAATCGGCTACAGTAACTCCGGCATTTCTGAGGATTT
>CAYXJS010000026.1:0-23304 GCA_964465045.1 uncultured Bacteroidales bacterium
TATTTGAGCACTTCTTCGCTGATGTATTCCAGTTTAACGCCGGCTTGCCTGAACATTTCCTCTGATTCCTGCCCGGCATGATATTTTTTCTCGCAAACAACCCGTTCTATTCCAACATTGATGATAAGCATAGCACATGTGCGGCATGGAGTCATTCTCACATACATCGTACTTCTCTGCAGGGCGATTCCCAACCTTGCCGCCTGGGAAATAGCATTTTGTTCCGCATGGATAGTTCTTACGCAGTGCTGCGAAACATGGCCGTTTTCGTGAATCACTTTTTTCATGTAATGACCTACATCATCGCAATGCGGTAATCCGCGCGGTGATCCTACATAGCCGGTAACCAGAATCTGCCGGTCGCGAACAACAACACATCCGGCGCGACCCCGGTCGCAGGTAGCGCGGGTGGCTACGGTATTGGCAATCTGAATAAAGTACTCATCCCAGGCAGGACGCTTATGAGGTTTTTTAGGTTCTTCTGTCATGGTATTAAATTTTGGTGAAAAGTAGAAAATTTACATTTTGTAACCAAAACCGGAATCATGCTGTAAGTAATTGCCGGTTAATTCTGATAATGCTGCTGATAGCCTTATTTTAATGATTCACGCTCCAGTACGTTTTCCACATCCTCGTAAAGGGTTTCTATCGATCCGTCGTTATTAAATACATAATCGGCTTGCTCAATGCATTTTCTAAGGTTTTGTTTGTGAGGGTCAGTGGCATTCATTTCCCGTTTTTCGTTATTCAGAAATGTTTCCCATGAAATGGTATCGGTTTCTGATTTTCTTTTCAGTATTCGTTCATAGCGCGTTTCGGGTTCAGCATCTACGGCAAATAACAGGAAGTCTCCTTTTTTCCTCAGGGAATCAATCTCGCCTGGAGTGCGGATACTTTCAATTACCGCGCTTTTTCCGGCTTTTTTGGCTTCATCGTATAAGCTGTCGGTAATAAATGAGGGAGAATTTTCTTTTCGCAGTGTATTGGCCAGCGCGGTCATCATATCCCGGTTTACCGGTAAATTTCTTTTTCTCAGTTCTTTCATCAGGAAAGCCCTGACTGAATAGTGGAGGAATCCTTTTTTAGTAGTAAGGTAATCTACAATGGTGCCTTTACCAGCGCCGATGGTACCTGTAATTCCGATTACTTTCATGCATTCTGCTTTGTAGGTGTTTTATACTTGATTTGGTTATTTTGGTAATCTGTTGTCAGTTTTTTCTCCAGGATAATGCGGTTTTCGTTTGGGGATGGCCGCGTTTCTACTGAAGTAATGAAAAAATCATCCTTCAGCAGCATTTGCAGCATAGCCCGGTGTTTGTTTCGGGTTTTGATCTGCAGGATTTCAAACCCTACTTTTCGCAGGATGTTTTGCTGTTGATTCGCCAGCATTGAGGAAATCCTGTTCATGGGGTAGCTGGGAAGCACCCCGCCCATCCAGGAATAAAATACTTTCTGGTTCAACGCATATCCGGCTTTAAACCCTGCAGGTTTTTCAGCATCACGAGCTACAAGTATAAGCGAATAACCATTTTGCATTCTTTTGCGATATTCTGCAGCATCATAAGGATTCTCAAACTCGGGTATTTCCTGAGATAAGTCAACAGCCTCCTTAATATTATCATGCTCAATTTTCACCATATCCTTTTTTCGGATTTGATATCACGAATCCATTTTTCCATGGTTACACTTTGCGTATTTTTCAATCCGGTTAACAGTTTTTCCGGGTCTTGCTCAACGACAATACTGTTGCGATGCTCCTCCCGGATAAGCCGGTCTTCCACAGCCCGGTCGATGAACGAAAGTAAATGGTCGAAAAATCCGTTTACATTCAGCAAACCCACTGGTTTATCGATCAGGTGGAGCTGATTCCAGGTGATGACCTCAGAGGTCTCATCAAGTGTTCCAAATCCTCCCGGCATGGCTATAAACATATCTGATTGGGCTATTAGCGCTTTTTTGCGTTCCATCAGATCTTCAACCAACTGTAAATCCTGAATTTTCCGGTGGGCAATTTCATGAGCAGCCAGATGCCCGGGCATAATTCCTGTTACATGGCCGCCGCCACCAAGCACCTTATCAGCAATAACACCCATGAGCCCAATGTTGCCGCCACCATAAACCAGCGAGTATCCCTTAGCGACAATCGCTTCTCCAAGCGCTTCGGCAGCAGCGACAAAAGCAGGATTGTTCCCTAAACTTGATCCGCAAAAAACACATATTCTCGATTTCATCTGTCTGAATTTCTGACAATGTTCCGGGCTGATGTTTACATAATGTTAAACACTATCTCAGTCATTGCCTGTTTTCTGGTCGCAAATGTAACGCCATAAATGATAATTAGCAACGCTGTAAAACTCTCTTAAGGGAATTGATAAAATAATCATACCCGGAAAATAGAATGCCTGATTTCAGGGGTTTAAGCCGTGTCTGATGACATAATTAGCGCATGTAACGAATTTTCTATATTTTTACCGCTTTGAAACCATGCAACCATTGCGATGCTAATTATGTCAGTAAGCATAAGGCGTTCAGGGTGCTAAAATCTATTCCGAGTATGACAAACACAATACTGTATCCGTTTAAGTTTAAGCCCATCTTTAAAGAAAAAATCTGGGGAGGGCAGAAAATTAAAACACTACTGGGAAAAGACTTTTCTCCTTTGCCTAATTGTGGCGAAGTGTGGGTTTTGTCTGGTGTGGAAGGCAATGAGAGCGTAATAGAAAACGGCTTTTTAGCAGGAAATAGCCTGGCTGAGATTACAGAAGTGTATATGGATGAGTTATTGGGAGAGCCGGTTTACAATAAATTCGGAGAAGAATTTCCGGTTTTGGTGAAGTTTATTGATGCAGCCGATGACCTTTCCATCCAGGTACATCCCGGTGATGAACTAGCTAAAAAGCGGCATAAAACCTTAGGAAAAACTGAGATGTGGTACGTTATGGATGCGGATAAAGGAGCCCGGCTGATTACGGGCTTTAACCAGGATGTGGATAAACAAACGTATATGGAGCATCTGGAAAACAAAACATTAATGGATATCTTGCATACAGAGGAAGTCCAGCCAGATGATGTTTTTTATCAACCTGCCGGAAGGGTGCATGCTATTGGGAAAGGCGTTATGCTGGCTGAAATTCAGCAATCATCCGATGTTACCTATCGCATTTATGATTATGACCGCAAAGATGCCAAGGGGAACCTGCGTGAACTGCATACGGAACAGGCGCTGGATGCGATTGATTTTAAGGCTTATCCTGAATATAAAACACATTACCAAGCCAAAAAGAATCAAACCAGCGAAGTAGTACACAGCCCATATTTTGATACCAACTACTTGCATCTTGATTCCGTTTTCAGCAAAGATTACGCAGCGCTGGATTCTTTTGTAATTCAGACTTGCGTAGAAGGGGCCTGTACCCTGCTCTACGGAGAAGGTGAGCGTGTATCCGTTAAAACCGGAGAAGCAGTTCTCATTCCTGCGGCCCTGGGAAAAATTACCATTATCCCCGAAAGGGAAGTAAAGCTCCTGGAAACCTATATGAATATGGACGAAAAACAACGAATAAGAACCGAACTGAACTAACTTTAAGAAAAGAAATATGCAGATTAGAAAAATCTTTTTTATTCTATTTTTTATAAGCGCTTTTTTCTCTCAGGCCCAAAGCCAGGAGGGTGATATCCCCTCTGTGGATATCAAAACGGTATATGGTGAACAATTTAATACTGATGATATTGATAATGACAGCAAACCAATTATTTTAAGCTTTTGGGCTACCTGGTGCAAGCCTTGCCTGAAGGAGTTAAATGCCATAAGTGAAGTTTATTATGATTGGCAGGACGAAACGGGGGTAAAAGTAGTAGCTGTTTCCATAGATAACTCACGTTCTACTTCAAAAGTGCTTCCTGTGGTCAATGGCAATAGCTGGGATTATGAAGTTTATCTTGATGCGAATGGTGACTTTAAACGCGCTATGGGGGTGAATATGATACCGCATACGTTTCTGCTCAATGGAGAAAAAGAGGTAGTTTGGCAACATACCTCATATTCTGAAGGGGGTGAGCATGAAATGTATGAAAAGATAAAAAAAGTCGTGGCCGGAGAGTCTATTGAATAACCGGATGAATATGGAAAAAAAATTATTATTCGTTTTTCTTTTGGTGGGTTTTGCACTAACTGTAAAAGCTCAGTTCGATCCTTCAAAAGCGCAAGTGAATGGCAATTTTCAGGTTGATGCACAAACCTATCAGGTAGATGAGGGTATACAGATTAATGATGTTAACGGGAAAAAGTCCGGGCTAAATGGGTTTGGAAACATCACTTACAGGCATGGCGATTTTACGGCGGGTTTTCGCTACGAGGCTTATTTGCCTCCTCTCAATGGTTATGATGCTGAGTATGAAGGTCAGGGTATTGCTCATCGTTATGTTAAATACAGTGGCGATTTGCTTGATATTACGGTAGGTAACTTTTATGACCAGTTTGGTAATGGATTGATATTTAGGAGCTATGAAGAGTGGACGCTGGGTTTCGATAACGCTATGGATGGTGTACATATAAGATTGAAGCCGCATGAGGGAATCACCCTGAAAGGGGTTTACGGTACACAGCGGCATTACTGGAATGAGTATGAAAACAAAAACCGTGGTATTGTAAGAGGTATAGATGCCGGGGTAAATTTGAATTCATTGGTTGAGTCGCTGGGTTCATCAAAAACACGCATCACAATAGGCGGTAGTTTTGTCAGCAAGTATGAACAAGATGATCCGTTCTCGGATTACAAACTCCCCGAAAATGTGGGAGCATATGCCGGCCGGTTAAACCTGCGTCACGGCAAATGGAGTTTGCAGTCTGAATATGCATACAAGATTAATGACCCTAACAGCCGGAATAATTACATTTTTAAAAACGGAGAAGCTTTCTGGCTTTCTGCTAATTATTCTCAGAGAGGCCTTGGCGTAATAGTCTCGGCCAAACGTATCGATAATTTCAGCTTTTCCAGCATGCGAAGTCCTTCTGTTGGAACAGCGCCTGATATCAATTTTTTGCCGCCACTGGCATACCAGCATTCGTATACCTTGCCGGCGATGTACCCGTATAACACACAACCCAACGGAGAAATGGGCATATCCGGAGAAGTGTTTTACACGATTCCCCGCAAAACAGCTTTAGGAGGAAAATACGGTACAAAATTTACGATGAATTATTCGTTGATTCATGGAATTGACCGGCAACCTTTGCCGGGCGACAGTACGCTAAGTGAACCGGGAACCGATGGATATATTAGCGATTTCTTTACAGTAGGCGACATAAAGCACTATCGTGATTTATCAGTAGAGATAGATAAAAAATTAAATTCCGATTTGAAGTTTGTGGCCGGATATACTTGGCTGGATTATAATGTGGAAGTGGTTGAGGAAGAAATTGCCGCAGGCAACCGGTTTTACAAAATGCATACCGGATTGTTGGACATAACTTACAAGCTAAGCCCCAAAAAGGCAATCCGTATGGAGCTGCAATATTTATCTATGGAGCAGGATTCCGGAAACTGGGCTATGGCCCTGGCAGAATACAGTATTTCGCCGAATTGGTTTTTTACCGTTCAGGATCAATACAATTTTAACAATCCTCAAAGTGATAACACTTATCACTATTACACCTTTGGAGTTGCTTACGCGCACAAGGCAACCCGCCTGTCCGTCTCTTACGGCCGGCAGCGCGAAGGAATAATTTGTGTTGGTGGCATATGCAGACAGGTACCTGCTTCCAGCGGTTTGAATTTAACATTAACAAGCAGCTTTTAAATACGTAATATGCAATTAAACATGTTGGCCATTTCAGTTTTTAATACAGTTAAAAATTATACAAATGAAATATAAATGGATTTTGCTTATTCTGGCTATAACTTTTTTATCCCTGTATGCATGTGATGAAATCGAAAAGCCGTATGCACGCAATGACGCCATTGATAATGGTGATGATGACGACGATGACAACAGTGATGATGATGAAAAACGCATAAAAAAAGTTTTTCTGGAAGATTTTACGGGGCATAGATGTGTGAATTGCCCAAAGGCCCACCAGATTGTAGATGAGTTGAAAGCCGAGTTTGGTGATTCCTTGATTACTATTGCAATTCATGCCGGAACATATGCTTCTCCTGATGATCAGGGACATTTTACAGCGGATTACAGAAGCCCTGCAGGGCAAGAGCTTCATAACGCTTTTGACGTTGAGTTTTATCCCGCCGGATTGATTAACCGACAAGAGGAAGGCTCTTTGTTTCTCAGCAGCTCATGGAAAGCAGAGATACGATCGCAAATGGGGCAGGAAGCCATAGTGGCGATTGATATCCTGCCAGAATTTGAGGATGCGGATAATACACTTAATGTTGATGTTGCTGCATCCTTTACAGAAAGCTATGCCGGCGCCGTAAATTTATGTGTATTTATTACTGAGAACGGACTGATTTCCCCGCAGGAAAACCGGAATGAAGATGTCGGGCCGACTCCTACCATAGAAGACTACGAACATGACCATGTTTTAAGAGCCTCTTTAAATGGTGCATGGGGAGAACCTGTCACAAGTGAAGATATCTTAGCCGATATGCTTTATGAGCATACTTTTTCAGGGTATCAGGTCTCAGAAGACTGGGACGCCGATAAGCTTGATCTGGTTGCTTTTGTGTATGACCAAACTACAATGGAAGTATTGCAGGTAGAAAAAGTGGCTGTCAAATAAGTTTTAAGTATACGTTTTCGAGAAAATTTGTTCGGCATAAACCGGTCTTTGACCGGAATATTTTTAATTTTGGGATTCTATGGAATTGATGCTCATTTATCTTTTTGTTTCTTTAGGGTTTTCGTTTTTGTGCTCAATGCTTGAAGCTGTAATACTCAGCATAACACCAAGCTATGTTAATATGCTTGCAGACAAGAATACCCGGCATGGCAAGCTTCTAAAACGGTTTAAAGATAACATAGACCGTCCTTTATCTGCCATTCTTACGTTAAACACATTTGCTCATACTATTGGTGCTGCTGGTGTAGGGGCGCAAGCTCAAATAATATGGGGGCAGGAAATTTTATCTTTAGCCTCTGCCATCCTTACTATTGTGATATTGATTTTTTCTGAAATTATTCCTAAAACCATTGGCGCTATTTACGCGAAGGGTTTAGCTCCTTTTACAGCTTTTGCCTTGCTTGTGCTGATATATTCCCCGCTTTACCCGTTAATTATTGTCAGCCAGTGGATAACCCGCCTGCTCAAGGGCGATTACAAAGAAGAATTTGTAAGCAAGGAAGAAATCTCTTCCATGGCGCGTCTGGGTTCAGTGACAGGTGTGGTCCGTAAAAGTGAATCGCAAATGATAGAGAACCTCATGAAGTTCGACTACCTGAAAATCCGCGATATTATGACACCAAGAGTGGTGGTTCGGTCAGAGGACGGACATAGCAAAGTGTCAGATATGGCGGCAAAAGTTTCAGAAATACCTTTCTCACGTATTCCTGTTTATGAAGGAAACCGCGAAAACATTAACGGATATGTGCTTAAGAATGATTTAATGCAAAAGCTGCTTAATAAAGAACACCAAGAAAAACTGTTGTCATTTAAAAGACCTATAATAATCGTTGCGGAAACTTTACCTATTTCCACGCTTTATGAGAAGCTGATAACACAGCATGAAATTATTGCAATGGTTGTGGATGAGTATGGAGGCATGGCGGGAATTGTTACCATGGAAGATTTGATAGAAACGATTTTAGGGCTGGAGATTGTAGATGAATCGGATAATATAGCCGATCTGCAAAAGCAAGCCCGCGAAAACTGGGCTAAGCGTGCAATGCGGCATGGGCTTTTGAATGAAAAGATGGATAATTCCCACACAACAGATAGCCCGAACCATCCCGGCAAGGATTCACCCTGAGTTACGATTCTGCATTTTGCCGGGACACTTCTCACGAGGGAGGCAAAAAGCGGCATCTAAGCCGCTACAAAACACAGAATATTTTGTACATTCGAAGCCTGAGAAAATAACATTCATTTAAAATGCAATCTTATGTTTGAGCAAAAAACGTACATCAATAGAAGAAAAAAACTAAAAAAACAACTTGATTCCGGAATCATCGTT
This sequence comes from uncultured Bacteroidales bacterium, assembly GCA_964465045.1. Lineage (GTDB taxonomy): Bacteria > Bacteroidota > Bacteroidia > Bacteroidales > JAIPAH01 > JAIPAH01. Next base: position 8,127 of record CAYXJS010000026.1, read on the forward strand.
ATTTTGGGAAATGTGGATGCGGCTATGAATTATCCGTCAAACGGATATCATTTCCGTCAGGACAGCAACTTTCTATACTTTTTTGGGCTTGATATTCAAGGTTTTGCCGGAATTTCAGATATTGACAACAACAAAGATATTGTTTTTGGTGATGATGTTACCATGGATGATGTCATTTGGATGGGTGATCAGCCTACAGTTAATGAATTGGCTCAACAAGTAGGCGCTGACAGCGCTGCACCTTATAATGAATTTGCCAAATATGTGCAAAAGGCGAAAGCGGAAGGCCGAAAAATCCATATTTATCCTACATACAGGGGTGAGCATGATCTCGAACTTAGCAAAGTTCTTGATGTTTCCTGCGGCGAGGTAAACAGCTTTGTATCAGAACCGCTTATTAAAGCTACTGTTGCATTGCGTTCTGTGAAAGAAGATGTGGAAATAGAGGAAATTGAAAAGGCCGTTGATATTGCTCATGAAATGCATACTACAGCGATGAGAATGGCTCATCCGGGAATTATGGAAAGAGAAATTGCCGGAACCATAGAAGGTATTTCTCTGGCAAAGGGTGGCCCGGTGTCTTTTCCTATTATTCTAACCATCAACGGGCAGATTCTACACAACCACTACCATGGTAATTTGCTTACAGAAGGCCGTATGATGGTAACTGATGCCGGAGCAGAAGTGCCTACACATTATGCCAGCGATATTACCAGAAGTGTTCCCGTAGGAGGAAAGTTTGACAGCCGTCAGAAAGCAATTTATGAACTTGTGCTCCAAGCTAATATGAAAGCTATCGAGCATACCAGGCCTGGTATCCAGAACAAAGAACTGCACCTGATGGCGGTAAAAACAGTGGCAGAAGGGCTAAAAGATTTAGGAATTATGCACGGAAATATCAACGAAGCCGTAAGTCAGGGCGCTCATGCCATGTTTATGCCGCACGGCTTAGGCCATATGATGGGGCTCGATGTACATGATATGGAAGGTTTGGGCGAAGACTACGTTGGCTATGGCGATGAGCTGAAAAGAAGCTCACAATTTGGCTTATCGGGCTTGCGCCTGGCCAGAACCCTTCAGAAAGGCTTTGTTTTGACCATTGAACCTGGCTGTTATTTTATCCCAAAACTGATTTACCGCTGGAAAGCCGAAGGAAAATTCAAAACGTTCATCAATTATGATGAGCTTGAAAAATATAAGGATTTCGGCGGTATCCGCATTGAGGATGATGTGCTGGTAACTGAAAACGGTTATAAGGTTCTTGGAAAGCCTATCCCAAAAACGGTTGAGGAAATAGAAACAACCATGGCGCATTAACAGACGTATACATTAAAAAATAGTTAAAACCTGCATTGCCTCCTTTGGCTTTGCAGGTTTTGTATTAATTTTATAAAATTGTTAAATTCATCATTATTATGAAATTAAGCTATCAAAATAAAAAAGTATCCTATTTCGAAAAAGGAAAAGGAAACACCATTGTGTTGTTGCATGGTTTCTTGGAGAATAAATCCATGTGGGAAGAATTCATGGAAGAACTTGCCCGCGAATTTCATGTAGTGACAATCGATTTGCCCGGCCACGGAGAGACCGACAATATGGGTCCGGTTCACGGTATGGGTTTAATGGCGGATGTTGTGAATACCGTTTTAACTTCCCTGGGCGTAAAGGAAAGCATTATAGTTGGTCACTCAATGGGAGGCTATGCCGCTTTGCATTATGCCGATGTTTTTTCGCAGAAAACCCGGGGCGTGGTTTTGTTTCATTCTCATGCTGCTGAAGATACACCTGAGGCTAAAAGGAATCGAGACCGTACTGTGGAATTGGTTCAGGAAAGCCGTAAAGAATTTATATCCAGGTTTATACCTGACTTGTTCGCCAAAGAAAATAGTCATGGACTGGAGCAACAAATTAATGCGCTTAAAGAACAGGCACACCAGATTCCTAAGGAAGGAATTATTGCATCATTGAAGGGCATGCGCAAAAGGGAAGACAAGTTGGATTTCCTGGAAAAAACATCCATACCGGTTTATTTTATTTCAGGAAAGCAGGATGAGCGAATTCCTGTGGGAAAGTTATTGTCACAAGCTGCTTTACCGGCTCACAGCGAAGTTTTACTGCTTCAGCATGCTGCGCATATGGGGTGGATAGAACAAAAAGAAATCACATTACCGGCTGTAAAGCATTTTGCTAAACGAATCTATAATTAAACTTAGCATATATGCACAGGAGAAATATGCTCATAACAGGGAGCACAGATGGGATTGGCAAAGAAACAGCAAAGCGTTTGGCAGCCGAAGGGCATAATATATGGTTACACGGCCGAAACCAAGCGAAAGTAGAGCAATGTATATGTGAGATTTTCAATGTTACAGGAAATAACCACTTAGAACCTTTGGTGGCTGATTTTACATCGCTCAGGGAGGTTAAGCGCATGAGCCTTGATTTGGTCAAACAAACCGAATATCTGGATGTGCTGATTAATAATGCCGGCATGATGACGGATTTTAAGGAGTTTTCATCCGATGGCTTTGAGAAAACTTTTCAAATCAATTATTTATCGCCTTTTTTGTTAACTAATGAATTGCTTCCTTTGTTGCGGGAATCTACTCAGGGCAGAATTGTGCATGTTTCATCCATGATACATGCTTCTGCTTTTGATGCGGATAATTTCACACTCTCGGGTTCCTTTAATGGTTCTGCTGCCTATGCGGCTACCAAGCTTTATAATATTTTGTTTTCGAATAAGCTGGCACGTATGCTCCAGCGAAGTCATATCACTTCTAATAGCCTGCATCCGGGTGTGATTAACACCAAATTGCTTAGACAACATTACGGGAATATCGGAGAGGACATAAAAGAAGGCGCAAATACGCCGGTCTATCTGGCTACAGATGAATCTGTGGCTTCTCATTCAGGAAAGTATTTTGTGAATAAACACCTGGCTAATCCGGCCAAAATCGCCACTGATAAACAAGTTCAGGATTTATTGTGGAACAAAACCCTTCCTTTGGTTTCCAATTATTTGAATCAATAAAAATAGTGATGGTGTTTGCTTATTTTTCGTACAGATGCATTTCGGTAATGTATTTATAAACGCGTTCCGGCAAAAAGTAGCGTACGTCTCTCCCCTCTGATATGGCTTGACGAATAAAACTTGAGGAGATTTCAAACCGTGGCGCTTCAATTGATTCTACAGATGGATGATCCTTGTAGGGATTATCAAAATGGCCGGGACGGTTGTAAATCATAATCCGGTAGCTCTTCAGAATGAGCTCATAGTTTTTCCATTTGTGAAAAGTAGGCAGCAAATCTTCGCCGCCAATCAGGACAAATTCTTTTTCAGGATAACGTTCCGAAAGATGGGTAAGGGTATCTATCGTGTAAGAGGGTTGTGGCATGTGAAATTCTACATCGGAGGCAAAAAACCGGGAATCATCACCAATAGCCTCCTGCACAATATTGTACCGGTGATGATCTTTGAGTAATGTAAGCTTCTTTTTAAATGGGTTTTGAGGCGAAATGACAAACCACACGCTGCGGAGATCCGTATATTCAACAATATAATTGGCCAGCATCATATGTCCGTGATGAACTGGGTTGAAAGAGCCAAAAAAGAGTCCTGTTTTTTGATTTTTAAGTTGCATAATATGGTATTTTAGAGGTTCAGGTGTTCTTTTACCACTTGCTCGGCTTTAGCTTTAGCTCGTTCCAAATCGTCATTAATGATAATATCATCAAACCGATTGCCATAGGTGAGTTCTCGTTCTGCTTTGGCTATGCGCTTTTTCATGCTTTCTTCGCTGTCAGTTCCTCTTTCCTGAAGTCGTTTTTCGAGATGCTTAATAGAGGGAGGTTTGATAAACACGGCCCTTGCTGCGTCACCATATAGCTCTTTTATTGTGAGGCCTCCTACAACATCCACATCAAAAACCACAACTTTTCCCTGGCTCCAGAGCCGCTCTACTTCTTTTTTTAATGTGCCGTAAAACTGCCTGGGATAAACCTCTTCCCACTCCACGAATTCATTGGTGCGGATTTTATTCCTGAAATCTTCTTCTGTAATAAAGTAATAATGAAGACCATCTTCCTCGTCACCCCGCCTGCTGCGGCTGGTGGCAGAAACGGAAAAAGCAAGTTGCGGAAATGTGTTCAGCAAATGCCTTACTATTGTGGTTTTTCCTGCACCCGAGGGAGCGGAGAATATGAGGAGTTTTTTCATGGTTTAAGATTTCTGATAAGACTTATACTTATAGTTTATAATCATGTTTTTCCATGATTTATCAAAACCGTAGCTAAATTTATTTTACAAAATATTTAATACTTGTTCCTTGATCTTTTCCAGTTCATCCTTCATCATCACTACGATGTGTTGTATTTCGGTATCATTGGCTTTTGAACCGATTGTGTTGATTTCTCTTCCAATTTCCTGTCCTATAAAGTTTAGCTTTTTACCCAGTGATTCAGGTTTTTCTAAGGTTTCTTTAAAATATGCACAATGATTTTTCAGGCGCACTTTTTCTTCTGTGATGTCAAACTTTTCAATGTAATAGATCATTTCCTGCTCAAGCCGGTTCTTGTCAAACTGATTGTTGTTAAGCATCTCGGCAATATCATGCTGAAGCTTTTCTTTAAGCTTATTTACGCGGGCTTGTTCATATTTGGGGATGGATTCCAAAAGGGTTTCGATATTTTGGATGCGGTTTAAAAAATCTGTTTCCAAAACTTTTCCTTCTTCCCGGCGGTATTCGGTAACCTGGTTCAGGCATTCCAGTAAGCCATCTTCTACCGCTTCCCACTCTTCCGGGTCTAATTTGTTTGTTTCATTGATCAGTACATCCGGCATTTTTATTAAGAGCGGTAGCAAGTCGGTATCCTTATTATTCCCGGTAGCTTTGGCAAGCGATTTAAGCTCTTCATAATATTTCATGGCCAGGGCCTGATTGATAGAATAATTACCCTCTCCACTAAAATTCTCCACGAAAATATTACACTCTATTTTGCCTCGCTGCAATTGTGCAGTAAGCATTTTACGTATGATCAATTCTTTTTCCTTGTAGTTGGATGGCAGCCGTGTAAAAACATCACCCTGCTTGCTGTTCAGGGTTTTGACTTCTATGGCAATTTGTTTCCCGGAAATGTTTCGTTCGGCTTTTCCGTAGCCGGTCATGGAATGCAGCATTTGTCAGATTTTTGGCAAATATACTAATGAAAAGTCTTTCGGCAAGATTTCTGCGCAATACACTTTATTTGTTGGTGTTTTGGATTCTACAAAATTTATAATGCTATTGGTTTCTAAAATTGAATGAAGATGCAACTAAAACCTGAAGCATCGATTTGTTTTGTATTTATGTAATGAATAAATTATCTTTGGAATTATATTAAAATCCGGCTTATGTTAAAAACGGTGATTATTGACGATGAAAATACAGCCCGGGAGGCTATAACCCATATGGTGAAGCTTTATGGCAATGAGATTCTCAATATTGTAGGTTACGCTGAAAATGTAAAAGAGGGCATAGCGACAATCAACAAGCATAACCCTGATTTGGTGTTACTTGACATTAAGATGTCTGATGGTACCGGATTTGATGTATTAAATGCTTTCGGGAATATAGATTTCGATGTTATTTTCGTTACTGCCTATGAGCAATATGCGATTAAAGCGTTTAAGTTTGCTGCGTTGGATTATATCCTTAAACCTATCGACCCTAAGGAATTTAAAAAAGCCATTGAAAGAACAATGCATCGTAAAGAAAACATAGCTTTAAACATGCAGATAAAAACCATGATGGAATACATGAATCATTCGCCAAAAGAAGATAAAAAGATAGTTTTACGCAGCATCAACAGCATACATTTGGTTTATGTACATGATATTGTCAGGGCGGAGTCAGACCGAAATTATTCCCGTTTTTACTTCCTGGATGAGCCTCCGATAACAGTAGCTAAGTCGTTGAGGAATTTTATTGATGTGCTGGAAGAGTATGGTTTTATTCGCATACATCAGTCGCATTTGATAAACACAAACCACATCAAAAAATATATGAAAAATGACAGCGTGATCGTGATGAATGATAATTCCGAGGTGCCTGTCTCACATCGCAAACGCGATTTTTTGCTGAAACAGTTTGATGAATTGTAACGAATGATCAATAGTTACTAACGAATTGCATTCAAAACCCAACGAATGTACATTTGTCCTGTTTTTTGCTTGTTATTACCTTATTTTTGTAGTAGGAAGCAATAAATTAATGAAAGATACAACGCAACATATCCTCAAGGGTGGCACATTTTTTTTCCCTGAATCTTTAATTGTAAAAGATGCATTGTTGTTATATTTCAGAGGGAACTTGTGTTCGCCTTTAAAGTACAGCGTTTCCATTCCTCTGGAAAATATCCAGGCAGTTCAGTCGGGCCCCGGGTTTAAGGGTATTGTTATCAAAAGCAAGAATATGACACTGGAATGCCGCTATTTTTCAAAAAGGAAGCTAAAAAAATTGCTTTATTTGATTGAACAATCATCAACTTTATAGCAATTACTTTCCTATATTTGCGCGTAGGAGGTTTATATAAATGTAATGACAGTATATCCTAAGAGTAAACTATACAACGATCCGTTCCGTTTTTATTTTTCCATGTTACGGGATATTGAGCGGGCACAAAAGTGTATCTTCCTTGAAGTTTATCGTTTTCAGAACGATTCTATTGGTGTACGTTTCAGGGATACATTGCTGAAAAAAGCACGTGAAGGAATTAAAATAAAAGTGCTCGTAGATTCATGGGGTACTCGTGCCGGCAATGCCTTTTTTGAACCCCTTTTAGAAGCCGGGGCGGAAGTATTGCATTATAAAAAAATCAAGCTTTTCATAGACTTTTTCACCAAAAACCACCGTCGCAATCACCGTAAATTACTTTTAATAGACCACAACGTATCGTATATTGGTTCGGCAAATATCTCGGAATATTCTTTAAACTGGCGGGAATCTGTTTTACGGATTACAGGAGATATTACCCTTGAGCTGGAGAAGGTTTTTCGTTATGACTTTCGCAACTATAACCGTTATGACAGCAAACCGGGCAGCTCTTTAAAAGTTCTTAAACGTGATGGCTTTCTTGTTATTCGGGACTTCCCTTCTATCCGCCGGCAGAAAATCATGAACTATTATCTTCAACTGATTAAAAAATCCACGCGCGAAGTGCTGATAGAAACACCTTATTTTCTTCCGGGTTTTCAGCTCAGGCGGGCTATGACAAAAGCCTCAGCACGAGGGGTGAAGGTTACTGTGGTCATGCCCAAGCATTCTGATGTGAGAGTGGTAGACCTGCTCCGATCACGCTATCTGGGGCCGCTGTATGAACATGGCGTAAACCTGTTGTTTTATACTTCTGAAAACCTCCATGCCAAAGACCTTTTAGTGGATGAGGAAACCTTTGTCATTGGTTCTGCCAATTTTGACTACCGTAGTTTCCGATACCAACATGAAATCATTATAAGCGGTTCTCAACCTGAAATTATTAATCAACTAAAGGCGCACATTGTTACAACACAGGAGAATACGGTTCCTTTTGATTACGAAGCCTGGATTCGCAGACCTAAGATCCAGAAGTTTTTTGAATACCTGTTTCTGCCGTTCCGGCACTTGCTTTAATGGTCTTGTGTGCTCTCAGGAGCTGCGCTGTTTCTTTGAAAGTGTTCATAGACCAGCTTTGCTTTAGCCGGGCCAACGTTTTTTTCTAACTCATGTAATGAAGCAGATCGAATTCTTTTAATGGATTTCATTCCGGAGAGGAGCTGCGTAGCGGTATTTTCGCCAATCCCTTTAATCTGAATTAGTTCAGTTTTGATGGTTCCTTTTTCCAGGCGTTTACGATGATGTGTAATTCCAAAGCGGTGGGCTTCATCGCGCATATGTTGTATCACTTTCAGGGTTTCAGAGGTTTTATCAAGATATACCGGCACAGAGTCGCCGGGCTTGAAAATTTCCTCAAGCCGTTTGGCAATCCCGATAATGGCAATTTTTTTATCCAGTCCCAGCTTTTTCAGCGTTTTATATGAAGCGCTTAGTTGCCCTTTTCCACCATCGATAACAATGAGCTGCGGGAGCGGCTTTTCTTCATCCAGCAACCGCTTATAGCGGCGGTAGATAACCTCCTCCATTGATGCATAATCGTTAGGTCCTTCTACGGTTTTGATGTTGTAGTGGCGATACTCTTTTTTAAGCGGCTTCGCATTTTTAAAATGAACCATAGCCGAAACCGGATAATCGCCCTGAAAATTGCTGTTATCAAAGCATTCCATTCTTACGGGTTGCTCGCTGAGACCTAAATCCGCTTTTATCTTTTCCAGGATACGCTTTTTATGGCGATCGGGATCAACCAATTCACGGCGTTTTTGCTGTTCCATCTTAAAATATGTAGCATTACGATAGGCTAAATCCAGCAAATGCTTTTTATCGCCCCTTTGCGGGATGATGATACTTACCTCTTCGAGGGGCATGTCCTCAGGTTCAAATGGCACCACAATTTCTTTGGAATCGCTGTCATAACGTTGTCTGAATTCAGCTACAGCCAGCGATAGAAGTTTTTCGCGATTTTCATCAAGTTTTTTGCGCAGCTCAATGGTATGGGTTTGCATGATAGCGCCGTTAACCACTTTCAAAAAGTTAACATACCCTCCCTTATCGCTTTCCGCGAAAGCGAAAACATCCACATTGTGGATTTTTGGCGAAACCACCGTTGATTTGCTCTGAAACCGGCTAAGGATGTCTAGTTTGTTTTTGATTCGCTGGGCATTTTCAAACTCCATTTTGTCGGCATAATCCATCATCACGGATTTGAATTTTTTGATGACCGAGCTCAGGTTGCCTTTTATGATGTTCCTGATTTGGCTGATATTTTCATCATATTCTGCTTGTTCCTGCAATCCTTCGCAAGGGCCTTTGCAGTTTCCCAAATGGTATTCAAGGCAAACCTTATATTTTCCCTTTTGGATGTTTTCAGCGTTCAAATCATAATTACAGTTGCGAAGCGGATAAAGCTGGCGGATTAAATCCAGTAGCGTGTTCATCATCCTCACAGATGCATAGGGACCAAAATACTCGGAGCCGTCTTTTATCAAATTCCGCGTAGAAAACACCCTCGGGAAAGGCTCGTTTTTAATGCAAATCCACGGATAAGTTTTGTCGTCTTTCAGCATCACGTTATAGCGAGGCTGGTATTTTTTGATTAGGTTGTTTTCCAGCAACAGCGCATCGGTTTCCGTATCCACAATCATATAACGGATGTCGGCAATTTTTTTCACCATTACCCTGATTTTACCGCTATGGTCATGTGATTTGGTAAAATAAGAGGCAACCCGTTTTTTCAGATTTTTTGCTTTTCCGATATAGATGATCTTTCCGGTTTCATCAAAATATTGATAAATACCAGGTTTCTCAGGCAATGCTTTTATTATTGCAGAAAGCTGATCATATTTCGGATTAGCGCTGTTGGTCATGCTTTATCTGTCTGGTTGTTTTGGTCTTTTTCAGGTTCCTTGTTTAGCAATGCATCCCAGCCTTGAGCTGTAATTGGGGCCACGGTACCGTCTTTGCTGACAATATTAGCGCTGCTGCTGATATCTGTTATGTGGCCGATGATGGATATCTCGGGCAGGGCTTTAATTTTTTCGTAGTCTTTTTGGTCTACCGTAAAAAGCAGCTCATAGTCTTCTCCGCCACTCAGGGCAGCTACTGTTGGGGCGATATTAAATTCTTTAGCCTGCTCTTCTGTTTTGATGTCAATCGGGATTTTTTCTTCATAGAGGTTGCACCCGACTTTCGATTCTGTACATAAGTGTAAAATCTCTGAGGCCAGCCCGTCAGAAACGTCTATCATGGATGTGGGAAGAATTCCCTTTCCATGCAGTGCTTTCAGGATGTCAGCGCGGGCTTCCGGTTTTAGCTGGCGCTCCAGCAGGTAATCCACACCACTAAGGTCGGGCTGAACATCCGGATTGGCTTTGTAGGCTTGTTTTTCTCTTTCAAGGATAAGCAACCCCATATAAGCGCCGCCCAAATCACCGGAAACACATAGTAAGTCGTTTTCTTTGGCCCCACTGCGATACACCGGTTTTTGGGTATAACCCATAATGCTGATAGAAATAAATAATCCGTGTGGACTGGCAGTAGTGTCACCCCCTACAAAATCTACGTTGTATTTATCGCAGGCCAGTTTCATGCCTTCATAGATCTGTTCCATAGCCTCTACAGCAAAACGGTTTGATAAGGCTAAGCCGGCAGTGAGCTGTGTAGGCGTGCCGTTCATGGCTATAATATCGGAGATGTTAACTACCGCAGCTTTGTATCCTAAATGCTTCAGCGGGAAGTAAGTCAGATCGAAATGCACGCCTTCAACCAGCAAATCTTGTGATGACAAAACCAGGTTGTCGCCGTAGTTCATCACGGCGGCATCATCGCCAATGCCTTTTACTGTGGAAGGTTGCTTTGTTTCAATGTTTTTAGTTAACCGTTTTATCAGTCCAAATTCACCTAAAGAAGATATTTCTGTGCGTTCGCCTCTTTTTTCGTACATAATTTTATTATTCGTTTAAGCCGGATTGTTATTATAAATTGATTGTAAGGTATTTTTTGTCTGAACTTACCATAATCCGTTTGCAAAATTACGATTGTTCTTTTAAATGGCAGCTATTGTATCTGCTTCTTTGCAAACCGCTGCAAACCCCGGGCCTTTGTGTTGTAAAAAGAACCTGTTATTTTACTTTATGGCACTATCTCACATTTTATATTTTTGTGCACTGCTTAATGATTTTTATGAAACATCAACAAGAAACATTACAACTGATTATACTGTTGCGCAGGCACCGGGCGCTGGGGTATGTGTTTTCTCCTTTTTGGGGGCGGCAGGATGTTTCAGGCAAAACGGCCTATACAGAAAGTTCGTTGACTAAAGCCGATATTTCCACGATTTCATTGACAGAAGAGGAAAAGAAAATTATAGAATTGACTGAATCATATTCGGATAGCGCTCTGGTAAAGAAGTTTGTAAACTACAGAAAGGCACAAAAAGTTAGTACAAAGAATTTTTTTGATGAAATTTCATTACAGCATTTTGAAAAAGTAGTTCAGCCTTTTGTTCACAGGCGGCTCTATGATGTTTTTGAAATGGCATTACATACACAGACTCCGGTATACCTGAAAGAAGGCACCGATACGGCTGAGGTTTTATCGCAAAAGATTGAACTAAATACAGAGCATTTGATACCGGAATTCTTTTTTAGAAAAACGGAAGGCGGAGAAGTTGTTTACAAAATGAACCTCTACTCCGGCAAGGAAATATTTCCAATCAAGAGTCAAAATATAAGGATAATCAGCAATGATCCTGTTTTAATATTGAAAAACAGGAGGATTTATAAAGTGGAAGGTGTTACTAGCAAAAACCTGCAACCTTTTTTTAGCCGCGATGAAGTGGTTATCCCGCCAAGGTTCACACAAAAATATCTTTCCGGGTTTGTAAAGAAAGCCATCCGCGATTATGACGTGCATTTAGAGGGCATGCAACTTGAGGAAAAAGAGATTGCCCACCCGGAAACCATTTTGAAGATATGCTCAGACCTTTATGGTAAGCCCTCGCTTGAGCTTGAATTTCAATACGATGGGCAGTCTGTTCGGCATCATCAGGAAAACATATCGTTGGTCAGACTGCAGGATACTGCTGATGACATTCGGTTTATCAAAATAAAACGAAACCCCGTCCGGGAGAGGGAAGTAATTAATATCTTAAAGGAAAAAGGGTTAAAACATTATCAGGAAAGTTACTTCAGGCCTGAGTTTGCAGATTCTTTTGCCTCTCTGGTTCAATGGATGAACTACCATCAGCAATGGTTAAGTGAGAACAGATTTACTGTTAAAGAACAGGGAAACAACTTAAAACATTATCTTGGACAAATTCAGCTTAATGTAACAACAGAACAAAGCAAGCCTGACTGGTTTGATTTGTACATGGAAGTCAGGTTAGATGAGGTTTCATTTCCTTTTGTTAATCTGCGCAAGCATATTTGGGATGGCAATCCTTTTTTTGAGCTGGAAGATGGCCGTATTTTCGTGATACCGGAGGCCTGGTTTACGGATTATGCTGAGCTGTTCAGGTTTGGGAAAAGAGAGGGAAACCGTTTAGCACTAAAAAAACATCACATGGGGTTGCTCCCTTCTGCTGATAATGATAATAATGGGGCCAGCATAATTGGAAACGAGTCATTGAAAGAACTTTATGAAGTTAGCTTTAAAGAAAATGTGCCAGCACCGGAGGGACTGAAGGGACAGTTGAGAGCATATCAGAATACGGGCCTGACATGGCTTTATTCGTTGCATCAGCATGGTTTTGGCGGTTGTCTGGCCGATGATATGGGCCTGGGAAAAACGATACAAACAATTGCGCTGCTGCTGAAAACCAAAAGCGCTCAGGAAGCAGACGGGCATCAGGGCGCTCAACAGATGAGCCTTTTTACCGATTTACCAGTGGCATCGCCAGCAAAACCGAGTTTGCTGGTAATGCCCACCTCCTTGCTTTACAATTGGAAACAGGAGATTGCCAAATTTGCACCATCATTGTGCGTTTTAGCATATACCGGACCAGACAGGCCGAAGCCGGAAGTTTTTAGTAAGTATGATTTAATACTTACCAGCTATGGCGTCATGCGGATTGATAGAGATATCCTGAGCAAATGCGCCTTCCACTATTTAATCCTGGATGAAAGCCAGTTTGTGAAGAATCCACGCTCTAAAACCTATCAGGCTTTGCTTGAGCTGAAAAGCGACTTTCGTCTTGCACTGACAGGAACTCCCGTAGAAAATTCACTCAGCGACTTGTGGGCGCAACTGAACTTTCTGAATCGTGGTATGCTGGGTGACCATGACTTTTTTGTGGAAGAATTTGTTAACCCGATTGAGCGTAATCAGGATGAAAACAAGGAGCTACAACTAAAACGGTTGATAAAGCCATTTATCCTGCGACGGAAAAAGGAGGAGGTGGTTAAAGAACTTCCCGATCTTACAGAACAGATATACTGGTGTGAGATGACAGAAAAACAGGAGGACACGTATGAGCGATATAAATCAGGTATACGCAATACGTTGATGAATGTCTTTGACAATGGATATCTGAAAAATAAATTTCTCATCTTAGAAGCCTTGATGAGACTGCGGCAAATGGCTATTCATCCGGCATTGGCAGATAAACAGTATGATGGTGAATCAGGAAAGTTTAACGAGGTCGTCAGGTCAATTCACAATTTAATTTCTGAGGGGCACAAGGTTTTAATGTTTTCTTCATTTACCGGATACCTGGATATGTTTGCAGACCATCTGCAACAGCATAATATTCAGTATGCCATGCTCACAGGAAAAAGCCGGGAGCGGGAAAAGCAGGTTGAAAAGTTTCAGAACGATCAACATATCCGCTTATTTTTAATTTCGCTCAAAGCCGGAGGCACAGGGCTGAACCTGACGGCGGCAGACTATGTCTTTATCCTTGACCCGTGGTGGAATCCGGCAGCCGAGAACCAGGCCCTGAGCAGGGCACATCGGATAGGGCAGAAAAACAAAGTATTTGTTTACCGTTTTATAACCCGCAATACCATCGAAGAAAAAATTTATTCGCTGCAGCAAAAGAAGCAAAAGGTTGCAGATACCTTTGTCAACTCAAACAATCCCTTCAAACAACTCTCTGATGAAGAGATAAAATCTTTATTCTGAAGAAGCGTTTATCTGATAGGGGAAATAAAAAACCTCCCTGGAAAACCAGGGAGGCAAAAACAATAAAACCTCAATTATCCCTGATCTGGAGAAGATTTGGATTTACAAGGTGCTTTGGATGTCTTCTTATCGCATTCGCTCTTTTTAGCAGCAGATTTCTTATCGCAATCGCTTTTCTTTTCTGCTGATTTATCGTCTTTTTTGCAACACGATTTTTTGTCTTTGTCCTTATCTTTATCCTTTTCTTTGTCAGGAGTTACATCCTGCAAAGTGATAATAGTATCAACATCATTGGCTTGCGCTTCCTGTACAGGCGCCATTCCTCCAAGGAAAAATGCGGCAAATAAGGAAACTAAAAGTAATTTTTTCATAATTATAAAATTTTAGATTTGTATATCTTCATTTGATGTAACAAACATAAATCCTTTATTGGATGTTAGTTGTTAAATGTAAGTTAATGCAGGTTAAAATGTTGTTAAAACAAGTTTTGTTAATACAGCTTTACTATTTTTAAACTATGAAAAGATATATCCTACTGGTTATTATTTTTGTAACTTCTTTTGCTTTAATCGGAAGTGTAATTATTCAGTTTTATTGGGTAAAGCAAGGCTATGAGCTTAAAGAGGAGCAGTTCGACAACAGCATCATCATTTCGTTAAAAACGGTAGTCAATGAGCTGTTAAATTATCAGAACACGAAAATTCCGGAAGCGTATAAGCGCGAGCCCCCTTGTGATGAAAAGGCACCTATTGTAAGGCAAATAAAGCCCCGGCTGTTGGATTCACTGATGCGGGATCAGTTAGACGGGCTGGCCGGTCAGCAACAATATGCTTACGGGGTTTATGATGTCGACTCTCAGAAGTTTATGATGGGAGAACATGAAGACTACGAAGATGAGTTACTGAAGAGTCCGTATCAAACATCCATGACTTGTAATTATGACTCCAGTAGATTTTTGCTCACCATTTATTTTACAGACAAGCAGAACCTGGTTATGAATGATTTGGCCGGTTGGATTGCCACTTCCATTTTCTTTATAGTAATACTGATTGTTGGCTTTTACCTTTCAGCAAACTCGATGCTGAAACAGAAAAAGCTATCAGAGATGAAAAACGATTTCATCAACAATATGACACACGAGTTTAAAACGCCGATTTCTACCATCAGTCTTGCCGGAGAGATGTTGATGAAACCCAAAATTCAGCAGGATCGTGAGAAAACAACGCGTTATTCAAAAATAATTTTGGATGAAAACTCACGGCTGAAACAGCAGGTAGAACATATTTTACAAATTGCCGTGCTAGACCGTGGAGAATTTAAGCTTAAAAAGAAAGAAGTAGATATTCATGAAATTATTCATAATCAGGTCAGCAATATGGAATTAACATTGAAGGAGAATAACGGAGAAATACAGTGCTTTACTAATG